>JADFIJ010000148.1 GCA_022566775.1 Pseudomonadota bacterium
TAGCGCTTTCATTTTTTCAGGTTGAGCGAGGACTGTCTGAGCGGAGCGAGTTCCGCAGCGCTGAAAAAATGGAAGCGCGAATGGTCGCAAGGAAAGTAGGGTAGAGGAGCTTCGCCGGGAAAGTTTCTTAAGATCGGCGTGCGAAATAGAACATCGGTGAATAGGGACTTGGTCATGAGCGAGGTCTTAAGCTCATACCAATTGGATTGGACTGCTTACTTGAGAAATTGCGCTGAGTGGCTTGTCTTTTTTTATTTTGATAGTACTATACCGCCCTCTGCGTGGGGCGTTAGCTCAGTTGGTAGAGCAGTTGGCTTTTAACCAATTGGTCGCGCGTTCAAGTCGCGCACGCCCCACCACTTATTCCCCACTGTAGAAAGCCCAGATTAGCGGTCATAGATTTCGCTCCGCTGCCGCCGCCTCGCCTGTCCGATTTCATTATTCTGCCATTGTTCCTGTGATAAAATGGGGATTCTTGGTTTATTTGAGTTTAACTATGAGTCAGGTAGATACCGCAAATTCCGAGCCTCGACTGGCGGCGGACACCGCCATCGTGAAGCAGTACCTGGATCACGCCGCCATGCCCGAGCAGTTGGATTCCGCTGAAATCGAGCGCTACCGCAGCCTGGTGAAGGCGTTGATGGTGGCGAAAAATGCCCGCTTGGTGGCCCACTATTACACCGATTCTCTGCTGCAGGACCTGGCGGAGGAAAGCGACGGCTTCGTCGGTGACAGCCTGGAAATGGCGCGATTCGGCAGGGAGTGTGACGCCGATATTCTGCTGGTGGCCGGGGTGCGTTTCATGGGGGAATCGGCAAAGATACTGAGTCCGGACAAGACCGTGTTGATGCCAACCCTGGATGCCACCTGCTCCCTCGATATTGGTTGTCCCATCGAGCGCTTCGCCGCCTTCTGCGACCAGCATCCGGAAAGGACGGTGGTGGTGTATGCCAATACCTCGGCGGCGGTGAAGGCGCGGTCGGATTGGGTGGTCACGTCCAGTATCGCTGTCGATGTCATCGAACATCTGATGGATCAAGGTCGGAAAATTCTGTGGGCACCGGACAAGCACCTGGGCCGCTACATTCAGAAAACCACGGGGGCGGATATGTTGCTGTGGGATGCCGCCTGTATCGTGCATGAGGAATTTAAGGCCAGGGGCTTGGAAGATATGCGCGCCCTGTATCCGCAAGCCGCGGTGCTGGCACACCCGGAATCACCTGCCGCGGTACTGGAAATAGCCGATGTCATCGGCTCGACTACCCAGATCATCGCGGCCGCCAAGCGTCTGCCGAACCCCGAGTTTATCGTCGCTACCGACCAAGGTATTTTTCACAAGTTGCAGCAGGAAGCGCCGGACAAACGCTTCATCATAGCGCCCACTGCGGGTAACGATGCAACTTGCAGAAGCTGCGCGAATTGCCCGTGGATGGGCATGAACTCGGTGCACAGGCTCTATGATTCTTTACTGGCGGGGGATAATGAAATAGAAGTGGATGCGGCCCTCGCTGCCCAGGCCATGATACCGCTGCAACGGATGCTAGACTTTGCCAGCAGTAATAAACTCAAGGTGAGGGGGCGAGCCTAGGCCGAGCAAGGCCCGGTTCTGAGAAACCCCTCTGAGTGTGGTCGCGGCGAGCCTAGCCGCTCATTCTCTGTTCGAGTTCACGAATTTTCTGCCGCAGCCTGGCCTCTTCCGCCGGCGCCGCACCATTGTCTGTCTCGATGCGTAAGGCGTATTTTAGCTGTTCGCGAGCCTTGCCTAAATCCGCCAGCAGCACAAAATACTCGGCCCGGGCCTGATGCACCTTACTGATGTTTCCGGCCTGGCCCTGGACTTCGGCAAGCAGGTACCACAGGTGATGGTCGTTGGGCCTGTTCTTGCTGTGCCTTTCCATCAACGCAGCCGCCTCGCTATAAGCGCGGGATTCCACGAGGGCATCGACATAGGCCATGGTGAGGGGATGGTTGTCTGGATTGATTTCCAAATGCCGGCGCAGGTAATTAAGGGACCTGCCCGGCTCATTCTGGGCAGTGTAAAACTCCGCCTGGGTTACTGCGTAGCTGATTCGATTCGGCTCTTTCTCCAGCAGGGGTGCCAAGGTCTCCAGGGCTCTGCCGTACTGTTCATCTTCGAAGTAGGCGACAGCGAGTCCATAGCGACTGGCGTCCCGGGAAATTTCGTCGCGGCTGATTTGTAGCGCTCTTTCGCTGTTGGCAACCAGGCTTTCCTTGTCGGTGGCGTAGTGCCCAATCACGCGGGCGCGGATGATCTGGTATTCCAGGTTCTGGCTGTAGGATCGAGAGGGATAACGAATCGCCCGTCCGCGGGCGTCGGCGATTCTCGATTCGGTAACCGGGTGAGACAGCAGGAACTCCGGTGGCCGCCTGCCGAAGCGATTGATCGCGATCAGGCGTTCGAACAGGGAGGACATGTGGTCCGGATCGAAGCCGGCGTTGAACATCGTATCCTGACCGATGCGATCCGCCTCGGCCTCGTTGCTGCGACTGAAGCGCAGGCGATTTTCCAGCGCCAGACCCTGGGACGCAGCGATAGCGGCCTGGCCATGTTGACCGTCCGAGGTCGCCATGACAATCACACCGGCCAGCAGGGCGGCTAATTCAGGTACTCGATTCGCCCTGGCGTCGTCGATACTGCGGGCGAAGTGGCGCTGGCTGACGTGGGCGATCTCATGGGCCATTACCGAAGCAAATTCGGCTTCGGTCTCGGCGTTGAGGAACAGGCCGGTGTTGACGCCGATAATGCCGCCGGGGGCAGCAAATGCGTTCAACTCCTGGCTGTCGATGATGATGAAGGAGAGGCGATGATCCTGGAGTTGGCTCTGGGCCGCCAGCTTGTAGGTGAGATTTTCCAGATAACCGTTCAACAGGGCGTCGGGTATGGTCGAGGTGGCCCGCCGGATCGAGCTCAGGAACTGTTGCCCCATCTCATATTCCTGTCCCAGCGATATGGTGCCGGAGATTCGATCTCCCAAACGGGGCAGGGGCGTTTGAGCTTGCGGCCCAAGTGACGACAAACTAAGAGGAATTAGCAGGAATGAGGAAATTAGCCAGCGAGTTCGCATACGCATAAGAACAACCACAATACCGTGTAAGATCCAGACTACCACAAAATATTGCATTTTGGTTGCGCCAACAGGCGATACTGGGACGCCTCAGCCTGTTCGACGGGGTCGGTGCCTTGTGGCGAAATGTGATGTAGCAGGATAAAATACCCCCATGGACATAGATGTAGATATAGAACTGGACCTGAGTGGTTTGCAGTGCCCCATGCCCTTGCTGAAGGCGAAACTGGCCCTGAATAACATGGAGCCCAACCAAGTTCTGAAGGTGGTGGCGACCGATCCCGGTTCGGAGAAGGATTTCCACCTCTTCATCGATCACAGCGATCATCAGATTCTGGATTTTCAGAAAAATGAGCTTTGCTATTTTTACTGGATCAGGAAGGGTTAGCTAGTGACCGGGATGAGATCAGCATGAAGCAACTACTCAATGACTTTTATGATCGTTACTTTCACGACGAAGAATCGGTCATTTTGGTGATCCTGCTGGCACTCGGTCTGACCATATTACTGTTGTTTGGTAGCGCGCTGGCGCCGTTAATCACCGCCGTGATTATCGCCTATCTGATGCAGGGCCTGGTCAATGTTCTGCTGGGTTATGGTCTGTCGCAACGGCTGGCATTCACCCTGGTCTATATGCTGTTCATCGGTATCTTCCTGCTGATGTTGCTATTTCTCCTGCCCCAGGCCTGGAACCAGTTGCGTCGTCTGATGAATGAGTTGCCCAATCTGCTAAGCCAGTGGCAGGCGTCGCTGATGTTGTTGCCGGAAAACTACCCGAATTTGTTCTCCGAGCAACAGATACAGGATTTTATAGTCGGCGTTAGAGGCGAGCTCGCCGGCTACGGTCAGAACATACTGGAATATTCCCTGGCCAGTATTCCCAGCGTCATCACCTGGGTGGTTTTCGTCATCCTCGTGCCCATCCTGGTTTTCTTCGTGATGAAGGACAAGACCCAGTTGGTGAAGTGGGCGGGTAATTTCCTGCCCCGAAACCGGCCGCTGATGAGTCGCATCTGGGTGGAAATGGATCAGCAGCTCTCGAATTATATTCGTGGCAAGGTGGTGGAAATAATCATCGTCGGCAGCGCCAGTTACCTCACATTCGTGGTGCTCGGAATTAACTATGCACTGCTGTTATCGGTGCTGGTGGGTTTGTCGGTGATCGTGCCTTATATAGGGGCTACCGTAGTGACGGTACCCATTGCCGCGGTGGCTTTCGTGCAATGGGGAATTGGCGGTGAATTTTACGCGGTGTTGATCGCCTATGGGGTGCTGCAACTCATCGACGGCAACGTGCTGGTTCCGGTGATCTTCTCGGAAGCGGTCAACCTTCATCCGGTGGCTATCATCGCTGCAGTACTGGTCTTCGGTGGTATCTGGGGATTGGGTGGCGTATTTTTCGCGATTCCACTGGCCACATTCATCAAGGCCATCATCAATGCCTGGCCCGGCCGCCTGCAGGCCAAGATCAGCGAGTCCCGACAGGTTTGAACTTTGGTCGTGGTTGCGACGATATGCTAAAATCACCGGTCAGGTTCGTAGATGGTGACGCCGGTGCTTTCTTAGTCTGATACCGGTGTTAATTCTGGCAAGAGGAATTCCATGTCTTTCGAGGTTCGAGGCAGCATCGTAGCGATCGTTACGCCGATGCACAGCGATGGTGCGCTGGACCTGCCTGCGCTCGATCGCCTGCTGCAGTGGCATATCGAGTCTGGCACCAACGCCGTTGTCGTGGTGGGGACTACCGGTGAGTCGGCGACGCTGACCAGCCAGGAACACTGTGATCTGGTAGCCCACGCGGTGGAGTTGGTAAGGGGCCGAATCCCCGTCATCGCCGGTACCGGATCGAACAACACCGCCGAGGCTTTGTTCTTTACGGAATCGGCAAGAGAGCATGGCGCCGACGCCGCTCTGCTGGTGACTCCCTATTACAACAAGCCTTCACAGGAGGGTTTATATCGCCATTTCAAGGCGATAGCGGAGGCCGTCGACATTCCGCAAATTTTATATAACGTCCCGGGCCGGACCGCCTGCGACCTGGCTCTGGAGACTGTCAGCAGACTGGCTTCGCTGGAAAATATCGTCGCCATCAAGGACGCCACCGGTGATCTATCCCGGGGCCTGCAACTTATCCGAGAGTGCGCTGACCGACTGCTGGTCTATAGCGGTGAAGATGCACTGTCCCTGCCGCTGATTTTAGGTGGTGCCGCGGGTACAATTTCCGTCACTGCCAATGTGGCGCCGGCGCAGATGGCGGCGATGTGTGCATTGGCGCTATCCGGTGATGCGGCGGCGGCGCAGACCGCCGATGACCGGCTCGCCCGGTTACACGCGGACCTGTTCCTGGAAGCAAACCCGGTGCCGGTGAAGTGGGCCTTGCAGCAGATGGGCATGATTGAGGCGGGAATTAGATTGCCGATGGTGGAACTTGACGCCAGATATCACATCCAAGTAAATAACGCCTTACAGCAGGCAGGGATCAATCTGTCGGTGGCGGCTTAATTCAATAATTCAGGAATCGTTCTTAATGCTTAGGAAGTTAATCATAATTGGTCTTTTCTTGCCGCTTGGCGCCTGCGGTTATATAGCCGGTGAAACCGGCATATTTCGTAATCGGGTTGAAAGCTACACCGATGCGCAGGTGCTTCCCGCCATGACTATTCCGGAAGAACTGGACAGCTATACCATTGACCAGCTCTACGTTATTCCCGAGCGGCTGTTTGCGGCATCGGAAGTATTCGACAAAATCCCCCTGCCCAAGCCCATCGAAGCCAACCGGCGCCAGGGGGTGATTATTCAGAGCCTCGCCGGCGCAGACTGGATTGTCCTCGATGCGACGCCGGCGCAGGTCTGGCCCCTGGTCAGGGATTACTGGACGCGTCTGGAAATCATTCTCGATTTCGAAGACCCAAGCGCCGGCATCATGGAAACCTCCTGGCTCGAAGTCGATAACGAACTCGAATCCCGGCACAAATACCGGGTCACTATCGAACCGGGTTTGCACTCCGGTTATTCAGAGATTTACGTGCTGCATATGGAAAGCTCGAGAAGTGAGCCGGCCCCCACGGTTTTAAACTGGCCGGAATCCTCCGACTCGGCCGATAAAGAGCGGCAGATTCTCGATACCGTGTCCCAATATCTTGCCGACCGGAATGATGTCTACCAGGCTTCCACCTCGAGCCTGCTGGCCGGCAGCATCGAAGCGGAGCGCAAGGCGAATATCATAGAAAATGAGCGGGGTGACCAGATACTGGAGTTGCGAATTGAATTCAACCGAGCCTGGGTGCAGATCCGCCAAGCCCTGGAAAAAGCCGATATCGTCATCGTCGATAGCGACAGAACGGAAGCCTATTTCAATGTGAAATTTGCCGGCATTGTCGAAGCAGACAATGTGGGTTTCATCGGCCGACTGTTTGGCGGCAACGATGACGATGCGGTACAGGAGAAAGACTTCAACATACGGCTGCAGGCAACCGGTACGGTGATTAATGTGGTGACGGAAGCGAGGGAAAGCTCGGAAGAAACAGATCAAATCATCGCAGAGCTATTGCAAGTTATCAACGACAATCTCAGTTAGGGCCCGCGCGCCAGACTCCTGCAGAGCGGCCATTGATTTGATCAGAGGTTTCTTAATGACTAGTTCTTTTTTTCTCGGTGCCGGATTGTTGCTGCTTGCCGTAGCTATCGCCGTATTGCTGCGTAAGCTACAGCGTATTAGCATTAGCGAAGCTGGTATCCAGGAACGTTGTGCCGCGAAGGAATCGGAAGCGGCTAATTTGCATGCAAGGCTGACGCAATTGCAAGCGGACAAGGATTCTCTGCAAGGGGACAATCAAACATTCCGGGAAGACATCGCCAGGCTGCAGACCAGTCTCGATCTGGAAAGAAAGCAATTCGACGAAAAACTCTCCCTGCTCAATGAATCGCGGGAACAGCTGGGTGCGGCGTTCAAAAATCTCGCGAACGAAATATTCGAAGACAAGAGCAAAAATTTTCTGGAGAAAAACAAAGACAGTCTCGCCGCCATACTCTCTCCTTTGCAAGATAAAATCACACAATTTGAAAAACGGGTTGAGGAGACCTACGACAAGGAATCCAAGGAGCGCTTCTCCCTGGCCAAGGAAATTAAAAACCTGCAGGAGTTGAACCACAAGATCAGTGCCGATGCGATCAACCTGACCAATGCGCTGAAGGGAGATAACAAGGCCCAGGGTAGTTGGGGTGAGTTTATTCTAGAATCGGTACTGGAGAAATCTGGCCTGGTGAAGGGCAGGGAATATGAAGTTCAGGCCAGCCTCGAGGCGGAAGACGGCACCAAGTATCAACCCGATGTCATCGTGCACCTGCCGGAGTCGCGAGACCTGATTATCGACGCCAAGGTTTCCCTGAAAGCCTGGGATGCGTTCTGCAGCAGCGATGAGTCGCCCCGGCGGGAAGAGTTACTGAAACAGCATCTGCAATCTATCCGTCAACACGTAAAATCCCTCTCTGCCAAGGACTATCAGAATCTGGTCGGCATTAACTCGCTGGATTACGTTTTTCTGTTTATGCCCATAGAGGCCGCCTATTTCACGGCGATCCAGAATGATCCCGAGCTTTCACTCTACGCCTTCGATCGCAATATTATATTCGTCGGTCCCACCACCTTGCTCACCACCCTGAAGACCGTTCAAAACCTGTGGCGACTGGCACAGCAAAACCTCAACGCGAAAGAAATTGCAGAACGTGCCGGCGCTCTCTACGATAAATTCGTTGCCTTCGTGGAAGATCTGGATGACGTCGGCGCCAAGATCGACGCCAGTAAGAAAAGTTTTGAACGTGCCCACAACAAGCTGCAATCGGGCCGCGGTAACCTGATCAAGCGGGTAGAAACTCTGAAGCAACTTGGCGCCAAGACGGCAAAGAAACACAAATCGGCGTTGTTGAGTTCGGCCCTGCAGGAGGATGAAACCAGCACTGCGCTGCCATCGGAGTCGGCGGACACGGCCGGCGAAGAAGATTGCGATGACAAGACCCGGCATTGATTCTCGAATCGCCGAACTCGAAGCAGGGGGAGAAAGGATTCGTTAGCGGTGAGAGCGATCGGTTCCACATCCACAGCAGCGTGACCGTCGCCCGGGCGTGCCCCTGAAATCAGTTACGACAACTCGCCGGCCGGGTCAGCTTGTCCCCCAGTTTGTCTTCGAGGGCGTCAAGCTGCTCACAATCTATGCCTGGGTTGCCGCTGAGGCTGACGGAAGTCAGCCTGGCAATATTGAATAGCGCGCTGATGTCGGTGATGACGTTGTTCACCAGGTTGAGGCCACTGAGTTGGCCTAACTGCTCGAGGGGCGTGAGGTTACTGATTGCATTATTGGCGAGGTCTAAAAATCGTAACTGGGCCAGTTGCTCGATGTTGTCGAGGACACCCACCTGCGAATTGGCACAGGACAAGATGGTGAGTTCGATGGCGCTAATCAGCTTTTGCTGCCGCACCGCAAGGTTTATGCACCCCTGCAGGTTGGAATCGATGGTTTGCTGGTCGAGCAGGCGACCGCCGGGATCGAAGACAGCCTGATTGTTAACCGATACTGTAAACTGTTGGGAGCATTGGCTCAATATTGCCAGCACTACCGCGAGGCAGAGAAGAGAGATAATCGGTTTCGAAGCGGGCATCTCGGCAGTTGATTCCGGCTTGCTGTAAAATTGGGAGATGTTATTGGGCGACATGAGTTTTTGAGTCTGGAATTCCCAGAAAGTTCGGCCTTTTAGGGCAGCTCTAATCAATTATCCGATATCTCTGGCCTGCAGGGGTGCCCTGGTATTTGCCACGCATCCCCGCTAGTATGCCCCTCAATTCGGTAGCGGCGGTATAGCCGGTCCAGCGGTGATTGTCCTATGAATGTAAGGGAAATGGTATGGAAACAATTGCGATAAAAAATTGCCCAGGCGTCAGCACGCTCATGATATCCGCGCTCCTGTTTTCCCTTGCAGGTGGTGCGGCAGCCCAAGGT
>JADFIJ010000149.1 GCA_022566775.1 Pseudomonadota bacterium
AAATGTTCTACGTTTGGCCACATCGCGCTGATGCTGCGCATATAGGGCTGCGGGTTGCGAATTGGGCCTTCACCATCCCTGGCCCAGGCGGCAAATATGGCGAGAATCAGGCCAAACTGGGCCTGATTATCGCGCAGCAATTTGATATTTTCCATGGAGCCGGCAGAACTGATCGCGGTGAGGGAAAAACCGACTTCTTGCTCGGCGGTGACCAGAGTAGACAGGGCAACACCCACGGGATAGAAGGTGCCCCCGGTAGTGCCGGTGGTGAGGACATAGGTACGACGGACGCCAGAGGGGTCGGAACAGGCGCTTAGTAAGCTGGTCAAAAGCAGGCAGAGTGATATCAGGCGCAACAAGAGGTAGTCCGGCCCGTTCGGGCGTTTCTTGTCAGTCTACCCTGCATACCGGTCCAGGGCCATCGGCGATCGTCACACAGGATTGGCCCTATGGACTAACAGCCACCAGACATCGTAGCAATCCAGTGGCTTATCAGTTCAATCCCTTCTTGGTGAACCAGTGATCTGCCCAGTTCTGGCATCATCTCATCTGGTGCCAGCGAGGTCATGCGGTAAATCAATATTGACTGCTCCGGTGCAGCGGGCACGATGCTGTATTGCAGATCGCCGGCACCGCCACCGGCGGCGACCGGCGGTTTGCATACGCCAAGATTGACGGCGAGGGAGTGAGAGCCATCGAGCAGAAGCCCCGAGGTGTCCGCTGCGCCCTCCGGGTTGTGGCAGTGACCGCAATGGATATTCAGATAGGCCAGGGCAAGCTCTTCTATCAAGGCAGGATCTTGTATATCGGCGTCGTAAGCCTGCCAGGAAACTGCCTCCACGGGTGTCGGTAATTGGTCCAACCAGCCGCGTCTTCGCATTAGTTCTGTCTGCAAAACCGGGTCGCCGCCGGCGTTCTCGAGCGCCGAGCTTAGCTCCCTGGCAATGGCGCCAAGCGGATGCATCTGACCATCGGGATGCTCGGTCACATGGCACGCCGCACACTGATTTTCGTTGGGCACAAAATAGACGAAATCCAATATGCCCTCGTTCCTCACCAGCTGAATGCCTCGACTGGCACCAGCTACCCGCAGGAAGGCTTCCGATTGCTCGTCATTCCAGACATAGGGCATCGCTTTCCAGCCGGATTCTCTTCGCACCAGCAAGCGAGTTTCGATAAGCCGATTGTGCTGTAGATCGATTGCTGCGACGCCGCGATCTGCGGTTTTCAAATATCGCCCTTCGGCATCGACGGGATAATAAAAGGTCTTGGTCAATACCGATCCGATCGGATAATCGATCTCGCCGTCCACCAGCCGCGCCTGGGATCCTGTCGGTATCCATAGCGTGCGGAGCTTGTGGGCATAATCGGTGAATAATTGATTGGCGGGGCGAAAAACCAGGCTGGATTCATGGGGAGTGAGCACATCGCCGTCAATCGTCAGCAGCTTCCAGGCGGACAGGCGCAGCGGGGTTTCGGTTTCATGAAACCAAGGCTCAGAGGGGGAGCAGGCAGTAATCAGCAGGGTGAAAAGCAGTGCCGAAATTGCGCCCAGTGTTCCTGGGCGCAAGCAATCCTGGATCATTGCTGGGCCGAGTCCAATGAGATCACCGACAAACTCGGTAGTGAACAGTCGTGGGCCGACATGTCAAACGACGGGGCGGCAAAATCATTGCTGGCATCCAGATTTACGAAGCTCATGTCGCCGTTGTTGGAAAGACACAATATATCTTTTCCTCGCTTTCCCGGCGGTGCGGTGCCGTCCCATACAACGTCTGGTATGGGTTCGCCGGTAGCCGCTTGCAACAGTATCAGTGGTTCTGAATCGGGGGTTTCGCCTCCACCGCTGAACCGATTGTCGTGGATATAGATAGACTCCGGGTAGGGATCGTAGTTGGGATCGTTTATAGGCAGACCGTTGATGAAGTAACTCACGATAATGATATCGGCACTGTCGTTGTCGCTGAAGTTATTACCGAAGATTTCGATGTTGTCGTTGGCCAGCACCATTAGGCCGGTACCGGCGGGAACGTTGCCGACGATATTACCCTCCGGCGCAAAATTGGCGGTGTTATTGTTGCTTATCTGGTTGTTGAACACCCGCGTGTTGCGCCCACCCTGGACCGGCAGGTTAGGTAGGTCGAACACGAGGATACCGCCGGTGTTATTGGTGACGATGTTGTCATAAACATCGGCGAAGGTGGAGTTCTCGATTTCGATACCGGCCACATTGTATTCCACCCTCGAATTGCGGACGATGATTTGGGTCGACTGGCCCACATAAATACCGGCATCCGAGGCGCCAATGGCGACAGCATACTCGATCAATATATTACGCGATTGAACCGGATAAATACCGTAGGCACCATTGCTGGTGAGCGCGCCACCGGTCCATTCGGTGCGCACACGACGGATTGTGACATTGGTGCTGTCATTAATCTTCAGCGCGTCACCGATGGTGTCTTCGATGGCCAGGTCTTCGATAACAAAATCATCGGCGGTGACCAGTAAACCCTCGGCGCCCTGAATCTGATTCTTGAAAGACAGGATAGTGCGGTCCATGCCGGCGCCTCTTATGGTGACACCGGCTACGTCGAGTGAGAGGCTGCGGGTGATTTCGTGCACACCGGCAGGGATTTCGATGACTTCACCAGGCAGCGCCAGAATGAGTTGTTGTTGCAGTGATTCTTCGAAACTAAGCACCGGCATGGCCGGTTCTTGCGGGCCGCAAGCCAGCAGCAGCGTGCCGATACCAAAAGAAGTGATGAGTCTTGGCAAAAGTCTACGCATTACAGCTCCGATCCCCCGTGTTTTGGAGGAGATGTTTGGTGGCGCAGTATATGATTGTTTATCCTGATGAGTATACCGAATCGACTTGTCGTAAATCGCCGATTTGTTGGCCTGCCAGGTCATACCCGCTACCTGTTATGATTCAAGACCTATTTGAGACGAACTGAATTCATGCACGAAACCTTGAATCAAGTCCTGGCCAAGATCGACCGGCCCGGTGAGGTATACGCAGCGGGTGATCTGGCATTGATGATGCCGGGTCTGGTGGTCGAGGGTATGGGTACCGTGCGCTTACCACTGGGGAAGAGGCAGGCCCGCGAGTTGATTCGGCGCTGTCACCAGGCGCCGCATGGCAAGGGCACGCAAACTGTGGTGGACACTAGCGTACGCCGTGTCTGGGAGCTTGATCCCGAGTGTTTTCAATTAAGCAATCCAAAATGGAATCAGTTGATCGAATCGATTATCGCTGAGGCTCAGGAGAAACTGGGACTTCAGAAGCATAAGCTGAAAGCACAGCTGTACAAACTACTGGTATATGAGAAGGGGAGTTTCTTTCTTCCCCATCGCGATGGGGAGAAGCTCGATCGCATGGTGGCGACCCTGGTGGTCGCCCTGCCGTCGGTGCACAAGGGTGGTGCGTTGCTCATCTCCCATAATGGCCATCAGCATGAGATTACGTTCACTGGCGCCGCCTCAGGACACGAACTGAGTTACGCTGCATTCTACGCCGATTGCCAGCACGAAGTGAAACCGCTGGAGAGCGGTTATCGGCTGTGTCTGACCTACAACCTGACGCTCGCGAAATCCCGTGGTAGAAAAGGCATCGACGCGCCCGCCCACGAACCCGTTGTCGATGAGATGGCTGAACTCCTCGTTGGCTGGCGCAATGATCCGGATCCACAAAAGTTAGCCGTCATACTTGATCACCGTTACACCCGCGACGGGCTCACCCTGGATAAGCTCAAAGGTATCGATCGGTCACGCGCCAATGTGCTGTTCGAGGCGGCTGAGCGAGCGGACTGTATGGCCTACCTCGCCCTGGTGACGTTGTGGCAATTCGGCTCTGCCGAAGACGATTACGACGATTACTCCTATAATAGAAGCCACGATTACACAGGGTACGAGGTCGATGAAGAGGCCGAAGATGATAGTTATGATAGCAAGACCGAAAGCAATTACGAGATGACTGAGGTGTTCGATGCCAGCCTGTCGGCAAATCATTGGTCAGACCGTCAGGGCAGAAAGCTGCGGTTCGGCGAGATTGCCCTGGGCGAAAGCGAAATTGTTGCCAGTGCCGCGCTTGATGATGGTGATCCGAGCGAGGAGGACTTTGAAGGCTATACCGGCAATGCCGGCATGACTCTGGAGCGGTGGTACCGCTGCGCCGCAGTGATAATCTGGTCGCAAAGGGAGCACCTTGCGGTGCTCTGCGAAGCCGGCACAAACGCGTCCATTGGGGGCTTGGAAGCAATGCTTGAGCGGGTCAGGCGGGGATCAAATGCGCAGCGCGAAGTACAGCGCAAGGAATGTCTGGCCTTTGCCACCGTCATAATTGAGGAATGGCAGCCGACTCATGACAGACAGTTCCGGGATACGCCAGAGGAAATTGCCCGGGATGTCTTCCCCGGGTTGCTGTATGAAATGGATGCTCCCGATCTGGTTCGTCGTTTTATCTCCCGAGTCATGTCTGTCGACGGTGGGCTTCAACTCGATGCGACGTTTGTGAAATTCTGCAAACGGCACGGTTGGCGGAACTTTGAGGGGGAACTGCTGGCGGTCATCGGGGCCGCTACCCCACAGACCCTGGTCCGCAATGCCGAGTTGCTGCAGTTGCTCTGTCGACAACGAGACAAGAATGTGGACCGCCTCGCGCTTTGCGCAGGTTTGTGCGAGAACATCGTCGAAGCCCTGGCAGCATTCGACAGTCAACCGTTGCCGGATGATTGGCAAGTTGAACCGATCGATCGGGTAATGTTGCTGGTGGCATTGGTTACTGCGATGCTGGCGATTGATGCGCAGTCACCCCTGTTAGGCCTGGTCGATCACGCCTTGTGTTATCGTGACAAGTACCCGTTGACTGACACTCACCTGGCCGCGATATTTGCCTTGGAATCTCGACTCCGCAAGCTGACCGTAGCCAATGAGGCGATATCGCATTGGCTGGCTGCCTGCCGACAAGCGTTGCAGGCCCGGGTCGCCAAGGCCCCCCGGAAGCCGACGAATTACCGGCGGGCTCATGAGTTGTCCTGCCGCTGTCCCGACTGTGGCGAATTGAGCCGATTCCTGGCAGACCCGGCACAGGCCGAAGGCCGTTTCCCGTTGAACAAGCATCGGCGCCGGCATATGCATGGGATCATCGACGGCAATGGCTGCGACCTCACCCATGTCACCGAGCGACGCGGCAGGCCATTCACGCTGGTATGTACCAAGACCACGGCATCTTACTTGCGAGCCCGTAAGACCCACAAGCAAGATATGAGCAATCTGTCCCGGATCAAGGATCTCGAAAAGCTCGGCGTTTGACGCAGCCGTCAGACCGGGTTCCCAAGCAGTTCACTGGAGTCTGCTAAGCGATCAACCTTAGGTTAAAAATTAGATATCAGCGCTCGGCAAAATGAGGATTAGTAAGATGAAGACAGGCAGAAACGACCCTTGCCCTTGCGGCAGCGGTAAAAAGTACAAGCATTGCTGCCTTGGACAGCGTGATGAGTTGACGCAGCCGGGGTCTGCACAGGCGATTGCAGACGAAATTGCCGAGGCCGCCGCGGAGCATCCAGTTTCATCTCTGGAAGAACTCAATGCGCTCACTGCCCAGCTGGTGGAGCAGAAAAACCGGCGCGACCTGGCTGAGTTTTGTGGACTCTCACCCGAGCTGATGTCCCATCTACTCTATGCGCCGTTTACCTCTGGCGATACGGTCCGCTTTGCTGCCGATATTGAGCAAACGGCAGATACCCCAATCATGCGGTTGTTCGTCGCGCTGGTGGAGGCCATCGGCGAGACCGGGCTAAAAGCCACGGCCAAGGGCAATCTTCCGTTGAAATTCTGCAAACAGATGGCACAGCAATTACGGGCAGAAGATGACGGCAGCCGCCTGTTCCGCATCGGGGGCATTCGTAGCGAGAAAGACCTGGAGGAATTGCACTGCACGCGCCTGGTAGCGCAACTCGCCGGGCTCATCCGCAAGTATCGCGGGAAATTTGTCCTTACCCGGAAATGTCGGGACCTGCTCGCACGGCCGGGCAGTGGGTGTCTGTATATGGAGCTGTTCGAGGCCTACACCACTAAATTCAACTGGGGCTATCGTGATCTGTATCCGGAGGCTGAGATTGTGCAGCACTCCTTCCTCTACACGCTATACCTGCTGGCGTTGTTCGGAGAGACCCAGCGCTCCCAGCAGTTCTACGAAGATAAATTTCTGGCGGCCTTTCCCATGGTCACGGAGATGTTTCCCCAGACGCCCTACAGCACCGCCGAAGATGATGTCAGGCGCTGCTATTTCCTGCGTGCGCTGGAGCGGTTTGCCACATTTTTCGGTTTGTCGGAGCTGACATTAGAGTCAGGGGAGTTGTACCCCTACCGCTACATGCTACGTAAATCAGCCCTTTTGGATCGTTTCATAAGATTCGGGTTACAGGGCAGCGATAATCGGGCAAGGCGTCCTGCTTCGGTAATTCCTGGCATTCCTGAAAAATATCGCCAGGACCTTCATTGACAGGTGTTGGCTGCAACTAAGCAAAAATGCGCATAGACGAGGGCGGCTCTGATCCATTCACAATCTGCTTTACTGGCTTATTGCCGGATACTTCGCCTATTCTGTTAAATGGCATTCAAATTTGACCCATTTACCCCGCAAATTTGCACTGAACTTTGATCCATGTTTCATGCTGCTAAGCTCCAAACCTACTCAGTCTTGCCGGGTCAACTATCACTGCAAGTCCTGGGTCAAATTTGAATGCAATTTAACAATCTGCATGACCTTACTTGGAGCAGTTTTAGGCTCACCCCGTACTACCATATGGATATGGTCTTCCGGTATCTCTAGCTCCACCACCTCAATACCGTAGTCGTACCCAATTTTCTCAATAATGGCTTTGAGCGTCGCTCTATAAGGCTCACTAAATACCTTATGGCGGTACTTGGGTATCCATACAAAGTGATACATCAACCGGAAAACGTGGTGCGTATTCCTCTGTAACTCCATGAGCAGGATATCCTACAATGGAAAAGCCCCATTGTACGCTATCCAACTCGGGGGCAAGCCCCCGAGATTTTCGCTATGCGGTTAAAATCGATTCCCACACTCCCATGTCTAGGACTGGCTCTCGGGCTCATGTCGAATGTGTTCGCCCAGGATATCGTAGTCGATCCGGATATCGCCAGCCTGCCTATCGCGGAGTTTGTCGAATACTATGAGGACGCCTCGGAGACACTTCGCATCGATGACGTGCTAGCGCCCAGTTTTGGGGTGAACTTCATTCCCCACGACCGGGATATTCTGCACTTCGGCATCACCAGTTCTGCTTACTGGATTCGCTTCAACCTTGACTGGTCCGGCAGCGATGGACAATCGCAGGTGCTCGAATTTGGACCTCCCAAATTGGTTGCGGGAATCCTCCGAGGTGGTATCGAACTATTCGTGGTTGACGATGTTGGCAACCTGGTTTTGCAGTACACAATGGGGACTCAAACCAGCGAGCGGGAGATAAAAACATTAAATCGTGGTTTTGCCTTGCTCATCGACCCGAGTTTTGGCAGCCATTTCTTGCTCCGTATCACCAGTGCAAGGCCCCTGCGGTTACCCATCACCTTATGGAAGGTAGAGGACTTCAGACAGGCAGCCCAAAATGCCGACAACCTGCTCGGAATGCAATACGGCATATTGCTGGCCATGGTTTTCTTTAATCTGTTCCTGTTTTTTTCCATCAAGGATCCCAGTTATCTTTTCTATGTCGTCGCAATTGCAACCCAGACCCTGTTCATATTTTTGGATTCCAAGCATCTACGTTTTATATTCGATGAACTCTATCGGGGCAGTTATTGGATCGACATGTCGGAACGACTCATTTATCCGGCTATGATAATTACCGCCTTGATGTTTCAACGCTCATTGTTGAAAATTTGGGAATACAACATCAAGCTGGACAATGTGCTCAAGGTTTTATTGGGCGGGCTCGTCCTGGTCATAGTCCTGACATTTGTTCCCGACGAAAAAGTATTTCAATATCCATTAATCCTGCTAATTGTAGTTAGCATACCACTGGCCTTCTACAACAATCTGGATGCCATCCGGCGTGGCAATGTGACTGCCGTCATCCATATGTCGGCGATGGCCGTATTCCTGATTGGCGCTACTATCTTGTTGTTGCGGGAGCTATGGCCGTCGTTTCCAAACAATGCATTTACCGGCAGTGCCTACAAAATTGGTCTCATAGGGCAGGCATTGTTGATGTCCCTGAGTCTATCCCACCGTTACAACCAGATAAAACGGGAAAAAGAAGACGCACAGCATCTGGCCATTATCAATCTTGTCAGAGCCGAACAGATTAAGGACGACCTGTTGGCCAATGTTTCTCATGAACTGCGCACACCACTTTACGGTATTAACGGATTGGCGGAAGCGGCACTGGAGGAATTCCGGCGTGGCAGCAAGGATCACAAGTTGATCGTACAAAATCTCGAGTTAATTCAAGTCAGCGGTGATCGACTCACGAAGCTGGTCAACGATTTACTGGACTTTTCCAGCGCGAAAGAAGGCACGGCGTACATAAAATTCAAACCCGTCGACCTTCATAGTCTCGTCACCCTCGTCATCGCCGTTTGCCACCCGCTTATAGGAAACAAGAAACTCGACTTAAGAGCCGAGATAGATCCGGATCTTCCCCTGGTCGCCGGTGATGAAGACAGACTACAGCAAATCCTCGTCAACCTGACTTCCAACGCCATCAAATTTACTTACGCCGGCGAGGTGGTCATCTCGGCCGAACTGACTTCAGATTACAACGTCTTAATAAAAGTCAGAGACACGGGAATCGGTATTCACAAGACCGACCACAAGACCATATTCAAGACTTTTGAGAAACTGCCATCGAAGCAAATGAATGCTACCGGCATTGGTTTGGGACTACCCCTGGCAAAGCGTATGGTCGAGATGCATCGTAGCGAACTGAAATTGAAAAGCGAGCTGGACTTGGGTTCAACTTTTAGTTTCGATCTTCGCGTATCCCTGGACCAGACCAGGGCAATTAAATCTCCGGTTGTACACAAGCAGATGATTCGCCGTG
>JADFIJ010000150.1 GCA_022566775.1 Pseudomonadota bacterium
GCTGGTGCCATAGGAGTAACCTATCAGAGTGACGGTCTCGATTTCGGGCTCCTTTTGCACTAATTTTATGAGAGAGAGTAGCAGTTTGCGGCTCTCATCTTCCGCCGAGTTCAGCGCCTCAAGATCCTGCTTGATGGAGAGGGCGATTTCCGGGTTTCTCAGCAGCAGCTCGATTGCTTTAAGGCTAGCTGATTTTCGGTACACCGCAAGATTTGAGCTGGCCTTGCCTGACCGCGGTCGCCGCTGGCCATACCCTGGCACTGGATTGCTGATATGGTCAGGGACTTCCTGTCCCAACGGTGGCGCCGTCGGCTCCGACGGTGGTGGGCTGCTCTCCATCAATTGCTTGAGAGACACCCTGTCTACTCCCAGGGTTGCGGACAGTCGATCCAGCATCAATTGCGCGTACACTCCCCGGGGGAAGTTTTTGATGTGTGGCTTCGCGAGATTGCTCAGGCGAGCTCTGCCTTCGATGGAGTCGAGGTCCAGCCCGGCGGAAAGTTTCTCGAAGAAGAAATTCTCGAGCGGAGTCGCCTGTTCTATCCTGCTGCTGAATTCAGATTCCCCAATTTTACGCACCAGCGTATCGGGGTCTTCTCCCTCTGGCAGGAATAAAAATTTCACCTGGCGTCCGTCTTCCAGCAATGGCAGGGATGCTTCCAGCGCTCTCCAAGCGGCGGTACGGCCGGCTTTGTCACCATCGAAACAGAACACAATCTCGGACACGAATCGAAATACCCGCCGCAGATGGGTGGCACTGGTTGCTGTTCCCAGGGTGGCCACCGCATTGCGAATACCCATCTGGGCCAGGGCGATGACATCCATGTAGCCCTCGACGATGAGGATACGCTTTAGCTTGGCGCCGGATTTCCGGGCTTGATAAAGGCCGTAGAGTTCTGAGCCCTTGTGAAATACCGGCGTCTCCGGTGAATTCAGGTACTTGGGTTTGTCATCACCCAAAACCCTGCCACCAAAAGCGATGGTCCGTCCTCTGCTGTCCCTGATCGGAAACATGATGCGATGGCGAAAGCGATCATAATATTGGGCGCTGGCCGCCCTGGCTTTACTGCCGATGTTTGCTTCCGGTCTATCGCCAGTTCCACCGCTATCCTGGTTCTGGTCCCGATCTTTTTGGATCACCAGGCCAGCCTTGAACAGGGAGCTTTGTTCCTTGCTGTCCTTACCCAGTGCATTAAGCAAATTGTCCCAGCCTGGCGGTGCATAACCGAGCCCGAAATCACGGGCCACTTCGCCACTGACGCCACGGGATTTCAGGTAGTCGACAGCGGTGTGCCGGTTGTCGTGATGTCGGATCTGATGTTGATAGAATTTGCCGGCTCGCTCCAACATATCTATCAGTTGCGCGTGCTCTGATTGTTTTCTGGCTGCCGCCTTGCTCTCTTCCCGGGGCACTTCGATGCCTGCGGCTCCTGCCAGGGACTCCACCGCTTCTGGAAAGGAAACCTGATCGTATTCCATGACGAAACCGATGGCGTTGCCACCGTTGCCGCAGCCGAAACAGTAGTAAAACTGGCGCGCTGGCTCAACGCTGAACGAAGGCGTTTTCTCATTGTGAAAGGGACAGCAGGCGGAATAGTTTTTGCCGGTTTTTTTCAGGGCGACGCGCTTGTCGATTACATCCACAATATCGACCCGATGTAACAGGTCGTCGATAAATGCTTGCGGGATGAGTCCAGCCATAAACGAATCTTATCGGATTTAGGAAGGGATTTGCCCAGCTTTTGTGTGTAATAGCTGGAATATTCGGCCAGAGGCTTCCTGGATTGTCGGTGTCCTCGGAAGGCTTTCAGATAGGGTAGAAAATGCTACTCGTAATCAGCGTAGCATTGAAGTGCTTAATCGGAGGCTCCCTGGCTCAAAGCTGCCTTGATTTTTGCGCTGATGCTTCCCATGTCGGCACGGCCGATGACCTGAGGTTTAACCAGGCCCATGACCTTACCCATGTCTTTCATGCTCTCGGCTCCGGATTCGGCCAGGGCCGCCTGGATTATGTTATCCAGTTCTGCTGCGCTGAGAGCCTGGGGCAGGAATTCCTGCAGGACTGTGATTTCGAATTTTTCCTGATCTGCCAGCTCGGTACGCTCTGCCTCCTCAAACATTTTGATGGATTCGCGGCGCTGCTTTACCATTTTGTCGAGGATGACGATAATCCGGTTATCGTCGGGATCGATACGCTCATCCACTTCTACTCTCTTGATTTCTGACAGCGCGAGGCGAATAGTGCCGAGGCGAGGCTTGTCCCTCGCGCGCATGGCATCTTTCATGGCTTCGGTAATTTCTTGCTTGAGCGCGCTGTCAGACATGCCGATTCCGGATCATGGCAGAGGGTGGGTGCAAGCGAATGGCTATTCAGTTGCAGATCAATGCTGGCTTACGTGGTATTAGCAGGGATTAGTACAAACGGATACTTTTTTTGTTTTCTCGCTGCAGTTTCTTAAGATGACGTTTTACCGCAGCAGCCGCCTTGCGCTTGCGCACCGAAGTGGGTTTTTCGTAGAATTCTCTACGCCTTACTTCAGCCAGAATGCCGGCTTTCTCACATGAACGCTTGAAGCGACGAAGTGCCACATCAAAAGGTTCATTCTCTTTCAATTTAACCATTGGCATGAAGAAAAGCACCTACCTTTTAAAAATTTGACTGGGTATCACCCCTTCTAGACGGCTACGCCGACTGGAGGGAATTTCAGGGGCGCTAATGGTATAGCCCAATTCGCCCAAATGCAAAGAAAAGCGCAAAAGAAATGGTGAGATCGCAGGTCAAATGGAGGGGCAAAAATTCTAGATTTGGGATATTCGAGGAAATTTGGCATGATTGCTTCTGCAAAAATCAACAAAACATTAATCAGGGGCCAAGCCATTGATTGTACTGGGTATTGAAACTTCCTGCGATGACACCGGGGTTGCCATTTATGATAGCGACAACGGCCTGCTGGCGGATTGTTTATACAGTCAGATCGACATTCACGGAAAATACGGTGGCGTCATTCCGGAACTGGCGTCTCGCGACCATATCCGCAAGACCTTGCCCCTGGTGCGGGAAGTCATCGCCAGGGCCGGAATCGATGTGAATGCGCTGGATGGCGTCGCCTATACCGCCGGCCCGGGCCTGGTTGGAGCACTGCTGGTGGGAGCCTCGGTCGGTCGTGCCCTGGCCATGGGCTGGAATCTGCCGGCGATCGCTGTTCATCATATGGAGGGCCATCTGCTGGCACCCATGTTGGAATCCCGGCCGCCCGAATTCCCTTTCGTGGCCTTGTTGGTGTCAGGCGGTCACACCCAACTGGTGCAGGTTGAGGGCATAGGGCGCTATGAATTACTGGGTGAATCCCTGGACGACGCTGCGGGTGAGGCTTTCGATAAAGTTGGAAAAATGCTGGGACTGCCCTATCCCGGTGGGCCGCATGTGGCGAAACTGGCCGAGCAAGGCCGAGAGGGAAAATTTGTGTTCCCGCGACCGATGACGAATCGTCCCGGGCTGGATTTCAGCTTCAGTGGTTTAAAGACCTTTACCCGCAATGTCATCGCCGAGCAGGAGCGGGCCGATGGCAGCCTCGATCAACAGACCCGGGCCGATATCGCCCGGGCCTTCGAGGACGCCGTAGTAGCCACCCTCGCCATCAAGTGCCGCCGAGCGCTTGAGCAGACCGGCTTGACGACCTTGATTATCGCCGGCGGGGTCAGTGCCAACGTGCAGCTGCGTGAGGTTCTGGAGAAAACTGTGCTCAGCCAGGGTGGTAAATTGTTCTATGCCCAGCCTCGCTTTTGTACCGATAACGGTGCCATGATTGCCTATGCCGGTTGCCAGCGCTTGTTGGCGGGACAACAGGATGATCTGGAGATCAAGGCGATGCCGCGGTGGTCGCTGGAGACATTGCCAGCAGTCAAAGCAGCCTCTGATTAACAGCAGTCTAAGTGCGTAACCGGAGCGGCCCTTGAATCTAACTTTGACCCGTATTGGCAACAACAGGCTTTAACAAGGCAGGTAAAACAGGAAAGCAGATGATGGATATCGTCTATATTCGAGAGTTGGAAATCAGGACTATCATCGGCGTCTTCGATTGGGAACGAGATCAGAGGCAAGTGGTCAGTCTCGATCTGGAATTGGGAACGGACAACCGTGCGGCGGCGGCAACAGACAGTATCGACAAGGCGCTGGACTACAAGGCCGTCTCAAAACGCCTGATCGATTTTGTTGAAAATTCAGAGTTCTGTCTGGTGGAAACCCTGGCCGAAAGGATCGCCGATATTCTGCTCAAGGAATTCAAGGTGCCCTGGTTGAAGCTGCGTGTCGGCAAACCTGGCGCGGTGACCGGATCAAAAGACGTGGGCGTCATCATCATTCGTGGTGAAAAGTCACAGCAATCCTAAGCGAGAAAATGAAAGGTGCCGGTTCTCTCACTAAGTCTCGGTAGCAATATCGATGCTGCGAGCAATATACGCAAGGCCGTGGCAGCCTTGCGTGCCGAGTTCGACCATCTCAGATGTTCAACGGTTTACGAAAGTGAGGCGCTGGGTTTCGCCGGCAACAATTTTCTTAATCTCGTCGTGGTGAGCGACACAGATAAGCCTCTAGACGCAGTCCTTGCTTATTTAAGGCAGCTGGAAGATAGCCTGGGTAGAGACCGTTCTCAACCGAGGTTTTCTCCCCGCAGCATCGATCTGGACATTCTCACCTACAGCGATGAGGATGGCGAACACAGCGGCTCGGATTGCGGCATAGTGCTGCCGCGACCCGAGATCACCCGTAATGCCTTCGTATTGAGACCGCTGGCGGAATTATTGCCGGAACAGATTCACCGGGCTACAGGCGTCAGTTTCTCCCAGCTATGGGCGGGCTTCGATAAGACCAGTCAGCGTTTGTGGCCCGTGGTCTTCGACTGGACCCCCCAATAGGAAACTATCCGGGGTCGTCGATTCGTGTCGGTCGACAGAGTGTGGCGTAGTCGTCCATGCCGATGAAGCCGGGTTCGCGGCCAGCCACCTGCGCGGCGGTCATTGAATCGATCAGAGCTTCCCCACTCCAGTGAGGCTCCTGCCACCATCCACCTTGATTACCTGCCCTGTCAGATAGTGCCCATGGCAGGCAAGGAAGTAGGCGGTGGCGGCGATGTGTTCCGGTTGGCCCAGGCAGCCCAGGGGAATCTGCTGCAGGATTTTTTCGCGGGCAGCCGCAACCGCGGGATCCCCGTCATCTTCCAGTACCGCCGACCACAATATGGCGCCCGGGGACACGGCATTGACTCGCACCTCTGGAGCAAGCTCCAGCGCCAGGGATCTTGTCATCGCCTTGAGAGCGGCCTTGGCGATGCAATAGATTGAATAGCCGCGAAGCGGTTGGTCGGCATGGGTATCAATAATATTGACGATAGCACCCTGGGTTCTTTTCAATTCAGTACTTAAATCCCGGGACAGGAAAAATGCCCCGGTTAGGTTGCTGTCGATCAGGTCGTCCCAAATCGCGTCGGAGATTTCACCGAGTTCTGTCGGATAGAAAGACGATGCGTTATTAATCAGTACATCCAGCCGACCAAAAATTTTCAGCGCCTGTGAGCTCATCGCCTGCACTTGTTTGGAATTGCATAGATCTGCCTGTAGTGTTTGCGCCGAAGAGGCTCGTTCGCGGTTCAACGCCATCACCAGTTCCTCCGCCGCGTCGGCGGAACGGTGGTAGTGGATAATCACATTAAATCCCTGGCGGTGAAATGTCCGGGCTATGGCGGCGCCTATGCGTTGCGCCGCGCCGGTGATGCATACTACCTTGTTCTCAGTCATGGCTCGCTTGCCAGTGCCGCCACCTTGTTTGTGATCGCCTGCAGGCGATGTTGTTGGATGAGTTGTTTTGGGTCTGTTTGCCGATCTTGCCCGTCGCGGCCTTCCAGCAGGCCGGCAATATCCAATGCCCGCACCGCATCCAGTATAGCCAGAAGATATTGGCGTTGCGGATAGTCGCGCTCCTCAAAGCCAGTGCGGCCCCTGGCATCGGCTTCACAGCTGAGCAGAAATTTATCGAGTCGTTGCGGTCGCCGGATGGCATCCATTGACTGCAATAGATTCAACAAGGTCTGGGGACGCAGTTCGGTGATGCGATGAAGTTTGGTGTGGTGCTCGCACACCAGTGCCGCCAGCTGTGAAAATTCATTGGGCACCTTCAGGCGTAAACTTATCTCTGCCTGTAATTTCAATCCCAGGGTTTCGTGCCCGAAGTGACTGGGCCATTTGTCCTTGTCGGTAATGGCCTTGCCAACATCATGCACCAGGGCGGCCCAGCGCACCACTGGATCGAGGCTTAGTTTGCCGGCCTGGCTCAAGCACATCAGGGTGTGAATGCCGGTGTCGATTTCGGGGTGATATTTGGCAGGCTGTGGCACCCCGAACAAATTATCAACTTCGGGAAGGATGACCTTGAGTGCGCCGCAGTCTCGCAGCACCTGGATAAACCTGGCCGGGTCGGGGGTGCTCAACCCCGCCTCTATCTCCTGCCAGACTCGCTCCTTAACCAGGGCATCGAGTTCGCCACCGGCCGCCATGGATTGCATCAGGGCCATGGTTTCCGCCGCCACCTCGAAGCCCAGATGACTGAATCTGGCGGCGAACCTTGCGACCCGCAGCACGCGCAGTGGGTCTTCACTGAAGGCGGGGGAGACGTGGCGTAGAATGCGTTGCTCCAGATCCCGGCGACCCTGGTAGGGGTCAATGATCTCGCCGTCTTCGGATTGCGCCATCGCGTTAATCGTCAAATCCCGGCGCTGGAGATCCTGCTCAAGGCTTACGCTTTGGCTGGTATCAAATTCGAAGCCGGTATAGCCCGGCGCTATCTTGGTTTCGGTTCTGGCGAGCGCATATTCCTGTTTCGTCTGTGGATGCAGGAAAACCGGAAAGCCCTTGCCCACCTGCGTATAACCCAGGGCCAACATCTGCTCCCGGTTGGCACCGACCACCACCCAATCTTTATCCTTGACCGGAATGTCCAGTAACTTGTCGCGAATCGCGCCGCCTACGAGGTAGAACTCCATGCTGGCAATAGTTCCTTAAAGACCCGGGTGAAAACCCATTTTAACCGGAAACGTGGTAACGCTGCCGATCTTCCAAGCGCATCAGGGTGAGATCCCGCCCCCACACGCAGCCAGTGTCCAGGGCGTGGACCTGCTTCCTGCCGGTGCGGCCCTCAATAGCGGCCCAGTGTCCAAATAACAGCGTCGCCTCCGGGGTTATTTTTTCATACTCATACCAGGGTTTAAAGCCGTGTGGCGCCGCCTCCAATCCCTCCTTGATGGCAAGTTTCAAGGTGCCAATTTCATCGCAGAATCTTATTCGGGTAAGGTAATTGGTGATGACCCGGAGTCGGTCCAGGCCTCGCAATTTGTTATACCAGAACGTGGGCGTGTTGCCGTACATGTGTCGCAGATGATCCCGGTACGCCGTAGACTGCAATGCATATTCAACTTCGGCGGCGAGATTCAGCGTCTTCTGCAGGGACCACGCTGGCGACACGCCGGCATGAATCATCAAAAAATTCCTGATGCCATCGCGGGTATCGAGACTCTGATAGTGGGCCAGAGGCTTGCCTCGCAACCAATCGCTCAGATCCTGGCAATCTCTCGCATCGAGGAGCCTGGACAAAGTGCCCTTGGAAACTGAAGGAGCGCAGCCTTCATTGATCGCAATAAAATGCAAATCGTGGTTGCCCAGGATGATATGGGTGGCATCGTCGATGTCTTGCAGGAAGCGCAGCGTGTCCAGCGAATTCGGACCGCGGTTAACCAGGTCACCCACACACCATAGTTTGTCCCGGTTGGGGGAGAAGCGAACTTTCTTCAGAAGTTTTCTCAACTGCTTGTAGCAGCCCTGGATGTCGCCGATGACGTAGTTGCTCATAGTGCCTCGGGTGTTAAGAGGGGGGTGTTAATGGGAAGGTGTCGCTGATTAGGACATAATCGGCGAGACTGAGATTTTGTGGCCGCAAGTTGATATCCAGCGGCAACTCCTTGAGCGCCTGTTCCGAAATTATCGAACTCAGGCTGTTCTTCTTCTATACCGTCTATGATTGCTACTGGATGGTAACGCGCGTGGGGGTATGAAGTCATGGTATTTTTACTCGCATCCTCGTTCCATTCCATAAATGATATTGAAGTTAATAGGTGTTGGTACAAAATCTTTTATGGTTAATTCTCTGCCCAATTTAAGCTCCAAGCATTTCAAACAGCAATAACCTTTTAGATTATCAAAGATACTAAGCCAAACATCATCGGTTATCATATAGGTAAAATAGATAATATTACAAGTATCACAGGAAAGACCTCGTATACTTTTAGGTGGAAGCTTGTCCATTAGCAACTGAATTTCTTTTAACATTTACATCCCCATGAATTCTTTGAAGCTAACGTCTGCCATATCTTTGGTGCGGTCGCTGCTTTCACCGGCGGGATCGTCAGCAAGTGGGTCCCATATCCTGGTTTCCCATGAACGATACAAGTCCCAAGGTTTCTCTTGTACGCAGGCATCTTTCATGAAGCAACCGCCATAGGAGCCACAGGCTTCACCGAATGACATGGGGAAGGCGTCGTGCATGGTACGAAGGTCGTTATCATAATATGGAGATCGTGCCTTT
Organism: Pseudomonadota bacterium; assembly: GCA_022566775.1. GTDB lineage: Bacteria > Pseudomonadota > Gammaproteobacteria > Pseudomonadales > Pseudohongiellaceae > UBA9145. Next base: position 8,630 of record JADFIJ010000150.1, read on the forward strand.
TCAAACATCTCAATCATCAAGGCGATCTTCCGATTCGCTTCCTTCCACCACAAATCCAGCTGATGCCGCGTGAAGAACAAGGCCTTTTCTTGAAACCCAAATTGTGTCTGTTGTATAGCAATACCCCGGACGATGGTACCTTGCATGTTGTAACCCATTACTAGGCCAGCCCAAGTGTATCCATAGAATTGCCCCCGCATATCCCATTGGTATTGCCACGATGCCCCAAGGCCTTTAGTTGTTTTCTCGTCTACTATCCAACACATATCGCTGTCAACTTGTTGAGCAAGCATGTCGGTTCGACCTGCGAATAGAATAGGGTCGCCCGTGAGTGGGTGCAGGTGGGCTGTAGGTATGGCAAAGCGGAATTCAACTGCGGGAGATTTGTCCTTCTTGATAAGGGGTTGAAATATATCCGTGT
>JADFIJ010000151.1 GCA_022566775.1 Pseudomonadota bacterium
GGGTATCAAGCTGGAACCCGTACCCTGGCAGCCGCCGATCACGGCAATAAGAGATAAGATCCAGGCCCTCGGGCATGCCGACTTCAACTCGGTACTACTCAATTATTATCGTGATGGCCAGGACAGCGTCGCCTGGCACGCCGATGATGAACCGGAGCTTGGTGCCAACCCTGTCATCGCATCGCTGAGCCTGGGGGCAGAGAGAAAATTCCAACTACGACACAAGCGCGATAAAGGCCGTGATCGATACCACATGCTATTGCGTAACGGCAGTGTCTTGATCATGGGTAAAACCCTGCAAAACAATTGGTTACATCAGCTACCTAAGGAAACTACACTGCGCTCGCCCCGAATCAATCTAACCTTCAGGCAGGTAACACCGAGGCACAGGGCGTGACGGTGAAAATGTGGGTTAGCAGCTTAGAAGGAAGGAACAAGCAACTTGGACCAATTTGATGTATGCATCGTCGGGGCTGGCGTGGTTGGACTCGCTATCGCCTATCAGATTTCCCGTGATCCACAATTTCGCAATCGAAGCATCGTCCTTCTGGAGCGGGATTCCAGCTTCGGCCAGCACACCAGTAGTCGCAACAGCGAAGTCATTCATGCCGGTATTTACTATGCCAAGGACAGCCTTAAGGCCAGCCTCTGTGTCAGGGGCAAGCAACTTCTCTACCAGCACTGCCGCCAGTTTGATGTCCCCTGTAAAGCGTTGGGAAAATATATTGTTGGCTCGCGCCGTGATGAGGAACCACTGCAAGCTATCAAAGCCAGAGCCGAAGCCAATGGCGTAAGCGACCTGCAATGGCTGACGAGAAGTAGTATAAGAAAAAATGAGCCGGCCCTGACTTCGGAAACGGGGCTGTTCTCCCCTTCCACCGGTATCATCGACAGCCATGTCTACATGCAAAGCCTGATGCACCTCGCCCAAAACCAGGCGGTGCATTTCGCCCCCTACACTACGGTAGACTGCATAGAATTTAAGCGGCAGCGGTTCCTGGTCGACTGCACCATCACCGCATCATCGTCTCCCGAGCAGTACACATTTCAGTGCAATCTATTGATTAACAGCGCCGGCTTACACGCACAGACCCTGGCGCAAAACATCGCCGACTTCGACCAGGCATCGATTCCCGAGTTGCATATGTGCAAGGGCTGCTACTTTAACTTTACTGGTAAGAACCCATTCCAGCATCTCATCTATCCGCTGCCAGAGGCGAATGAGACGGGACTGGGAATACACGCCACCCTCGATTTGTCGTCCCAGCTGCGCTTCGGACCGGATACGGAATACGTCGACAGCATCGATTACGATATTGATCCATGCCGAAGCAGTCTGTTTGCCGCCGCCGTCGCCAAATATTTCCCCGCCGTTACTGCAGATTTATTGGTGCCCGCCTACGCCGGTATCCGTCCAAAAATCGCTGCGGCGGGAGAAGCCCCTGGCGACTTCGTGATACTGGACGGTGCCGAACATGGCATGCCGGGTCTGATCCAGTTGTTCGGGATGGAGTCGCCTGCACTGACTGCAAGCCTTGCCATCGGCGAGTTGGTCAGAGACAAGTTCAGCGGCTATTAAACTGAGTCGGCAGCCGCAGAATTTTTCTGTCGCAGGCGTGGGCGCCTAAAAAGTGGATGTGGCGGTGTCCAGTCCCGTTGCCAGCAGATATTCTATTTGAGTTTTTGCCTCACCCTCGGATTCTTCGAACTGGATCCCTATTCCCGGCGTTCGATTTTCCATGGCGCCGAGGAATGTAATCCACACTACCTTTGCGGCAATTGGAATTCGCTCGGCGTGATCGATTAACTGCAGTAACAAGAAGACACTGTCGCCAATTTGCAGACTGCGAATGCCGTCTATAAACAAGCCGCCGTTCTTAAGAAATGGCATATAGATCCGGTGCAGAACTGCCTCATCTTTGATTACCAGGGAGAATATGGATTGCACCTTAGTCATCATTCAATTCCATTTGATAAAGCCATGCCATCGGGGTCAAGGGATTGCCTGCAGAGCTCACTCCATCGCCACAGCAATGACTCCATAATTAACTGGGGATTTGGATTCGCGGCGCTCATCAATTGCTTTCGCGCCGTTGCAAGTTCCTGTTGGTAGCGCAGCAAAGCCACCGCCAGGTCTCGACTGGAAATAACGGCAGCACTGAACAAAGCGCACAGATCGTCGCTGGAATTCTCGGCAGCAGACGGCGCCGGTGCCGTCAGAATAGTCTTAATTAATATAGACGAAATCCACAACAAGTACTCAATCGCGGCGCTTTCTCCAATTTTATTCGCAAGATTCACCGGCGTCTGAACCGGCACACGGGCTCGACTCAGATCGGTCAGCGCGGCGATGAATTCCTGTCTGCTCGCCACCGCGCCACTGGCCGCAAGCTCCAGGGCCAGCAGCGGCCTGTTGCCCGCCGCCGGCACGACACTATCGACTACATCGGCTGGTAGCCTCTCTAGCAACCAGTCTCTGCAGATTTCTGTCGCGGGCGCGGTAAACTGCAGGCGCTGGCAACGGCTGCGGATGGTGAGCTTGAGTCTTCCAGGCAGGTCGGTGATCAAAAACAGATAGGTGTGATTACTCGGCTCTTCAAGAGTTTTCAGCAAGGCATTAGCAGAGTTGTTGTTGAGTCTATGGGCCTGGTCGATGATGACAATCTTGGCGCCGCCAGCATGGCTGGTTCGATTGACGAACCCGGTCACCGCCCTGACCTGATCGATCTTGATTTCCTTGCTGCCCGCCTCGGGGGCGAGCAGTTGCAAATCCGGGTGGCTGTTATTTTTGACCAGGAGGCAGCTCTTGCAACTGCCACAGGCGCGCTCTGCCGAAGGCTGCCGGCACAACATCAGACCGGAGAAGCTGCTTACAAATTCTGTTTTTCCCAGGCCGGATTCACCCCAGACCAGGGTCGCATGGGCGAGACGATCAGCCTGGAACTGGCCCAGCAATTGACGCCATTGCTGTTGCTGCCAGGGAAATGGCGCCGCCGATAGATCTATTTCGCCCTCCTTATCAACCATCTCTGAGCAAGCTGCCGTTGAGAATTTTCAGCAGGTCCGATGACACTGTCGCCAGATCGTTGGCAGCGTCGATCACAACGCAGCGCTCGGGGTCAGCCGCCGCGATGTCAAGATAGGTCTGCCGTACCTTGTCGAAAAATTCAATTTGCTCTCGCTCGAATCTGTCCAGTTCCCCACGCTCGCTGGCTCGCTGCATACCGATACGGGGATCCAGATCCAGAATGATGGTCAGGTCGGGTTTCAACTCACCCTGTACCAGTGACTCCAGCCCGGCGATGATAGCGACATCGAGGCCGCGACCGCCGCCCTGATAGGCGTACGTGGCATCGGTGAAACGGTCACAGATTACCCACTTGCCCTGAGCCAGTGCGGGTTTGACTACCCGCTCCAGGTGTTGGGCTCTGGCCGCGAACACCAGCAGCAGTTCGCTTAGTTCGCATAGGGCCTCTTCTTCGTGTACCGCGAGCAGTAGCTCTCTGATTCGCTCCGCCACCGGTGTACCCCCCGGCTCCCGCGTCAGGATGCAGGGAATGTCCCGGGCGTCAAGAAAGTTCTTGATGGTTTCGATGTGGGTGCTTTTACCGACGCCCTCGACTCCCTCGACGGTTAAAAATATTGCCTTTGCTGTCCCCATATTAGGTCCCGGTGCTACTGCGTGGAGTGCTGTCGTTGGTAACGGTTAACCGCGTCATTGTGCTCGGCCAGGCTACTAGAAAATTCGTGACTGCCATCGCCCCTGGCAACAAAGTACAGGTACTCGGATGGGAGTGGGTTCAGACTGGCGTTGATCGATTCCATACCCGCCAGGGCAATTGGCGTGGGTGGCAGGCCTTCGATACGATAGGTATTGTAGGCCGTCGTCGCGGCCAAGTCGGCGCGGCTCAAATTGCCGGTATAATTTTCGCCCAGGCCGTAGATGACGGTGGGATCAGACTGCAAGCGCATACTGGATTCCAGACGCCGAATAAACACCCCGGAGATATGTCCTCTTTCGGTACCGAGCGCCGATTCTTTTTCGATAATCGAAGCCAGGATTAATGCCTCATAAGCATTGTCATACGGTAGAGCGCCCAGCCTCGATTCCCAGGCCGAGGCCAGCATCTGCTGTAATCGACGGTGCGCCCTGCGCAGGATCTCGACGTCGGTGGTGCCCGCGCTATAAAAATAGGTATCCGGAAACAGCTGACCTTCGGGGCTAGGGCGGTCGATCTCCAGTAGCGCCGCGAGCTCCTGATCGGTCGCGCTTTGCAGGCGCGCGTCAATCTTTTCACTGCGCCCTATCGCCTGCAATGCCTGTCTGAAAGTCCAGCCTTCGACCAAGGTGACCCGGTATTGAATGGTGTCGCCCACCACCATTTTCGTTAACAGCTCGGCAGGACTTATGCCGGACTCGAGTCGGTATTCACCGACTTTTATCTGCTGGTCCACACCTCGCCAAAGCGCCAGAAGTTTAAATAATTGCGGCCCTTGAATCACGCCTTCGGAGGCCAGTTCCATTGCCACTCGGCTCAGGGAACTGCCGGCAGAGACTTCGAAGATAGACGCTTCGCCCTGGGAACTTATTGGCATATAAAGACTGCGAAAACCTGTTAACAAAACCAGGCTGACGACAATGAACAAAACTGAGCCGGCGATAACGGCAGTCACCAGTGGTCGCGCAGTTGGCAGAGTTAAAAATTTCATTGTGAAATTGCCTCGGCTGTTGAGTTATTGCGCTGGTACCTTGTCTCGCACTCGACTGCGAGCTTTTCAACAGCCGGCTAGGAATCGAATCGCGTAAAAATCAGACTGCCGTTGGTGCCGCCGAAACCGAAAGAGTTGGACAGCACCGTGGTCACTTTCTGGTCTCTGCTGGTATGGGGCACGTAATCCAGATCACATAATGCATCGGGATTATCGAGATTAATAGTGGGCGTGATTACCTGGTCCCTGAGCGTCAGCACACAGATGATCGCTTCCACCGCACCGGAGGCTCCCAACAGATGGCCAATCATAGACTTACTGGAACTCACACAGAGCCGGGAGGCATGATCGGAAAACACAGACTTTATGGCCTGGGTTTCGGCGATATCGCCGGCCACGGTAGAGGTACCGTGAGCATTGATATAGTCGATAGCCTCTGGATTCAGCTCGGCGCTGGCCAGGGCGTTGCGCATACACAGCGCCGCACCGGTGCCACCGGCCGGCGGTGAGGTCATGTGGTGGGCATCGCCACTCATGCCGAAACCCACCAGTTCGGCATAGATTTTGGCGCCCCGCTTGCGGGCATGCTCGAGTTCTTCCAGGACCATGATGCCGGCGCCATCACCGAGGACAAAGCCATCGCGATCCTTATCCCAGGGTCGGCTGGCATTTTCGGGATCGTCGTTCCTGGTAGATAAGGCCCGCGATGCGCAAAAACCGCCGAGCCCAACCGGCGACGCGGCGAATTCCGCACCCCCGGCCATCATCACATCAGCCGTGTTACTGCTGATCATGTTGGCAGCCAGGCCGATGTTGTGGGTGCCCGTCGTGCAGGCCGTGACCACGGCAATATTTGGACCTTGGAAACCAAACTGAATGGACAAGTTGCCGGCGATCATGTTGATAATTGAACCGGGCACGAAGAAAGGAGAGATCTTACGAGGCCCCGCATCCCTGACCAACAAGGCGCCATCTTCGATGGCGGTAATGCCACCAATACCGGAGCCAATAGCGACACCGGCCCGCTCCGGGTTCCAACTGGAATCCGCCAGCCCGGAGTCCTTGAATGCACTTACCCCCGCCGCGATGCCATATTGCATGAATATATCCATGCGCCGAGCGTCCTTGGGCTGCATATAGAGGCTGGAATCGAAATCTTTTATCGAGCCGCCAATACGGGTACTGAATCCAGTGGTATCGAAATGCTCGATGGGATTAATGCCACTTCGACCATTCTTGAGTGCTTCCCAGGCCCCCTCGACATCATTACCAACTGGCGTAATTAAGCCCAGTCCGGTTATCACCACTCTTCTGCTGTTCACCGCGTCCCACTCCCGGCTTCAATTGCCCGTCACCAAATAAACAAAAGCCACTCCAGAGTGCTCCAGAGTAGCTTTGCGTATTGTAATCAATGAAGGGTTAGAGGGTTTTATTTATATAGTCGCAGGCCAGCTGGACAGTAGTGATCTTTTCCGCTTCGTCATCGGGTATTTCTGTCTCAAATTCTTCTTCCAAAGCCATGACCAGTTCGACGGTATCTAAAGAATCAGCGCCTAAATCTTCTACAAATGAAGCAGAAGGTTTTACCTCGTCTTCCTTTACGCCAAGTTGTTCGCAGACAATTTTCTTAACGCGCTCTTCAATGCTACTCATATCTATTATTAGCTCCTAATGCGATGTATCACGCGGCATTTCTTACAGCCCCTTTCTTCATGACATGGGTTACAGCCACCCACCACGAATTTCAGAGACGCAAGTTTACCCCTATTTGATTACGATGTAATGTTTAAATTAAAAATTTAGGTTATATCTACAAAACATGTTAAATATCAATAACTTAGACAGGTTTTTAGCCTCAGGCCATGTACATTCCACCATTGACATGGATGGTTTCTCCGGTGATATAGGCGGCATTTTCCGAGGCCAGGAACCCCACAACCGATGCGATTTCCTGGGGCTGACCGAAACGCGCAAGCGGTATCTGGGCCAGCAGGTATTGCGCCTGTTTTTCTGATAATCCACGGGTCATATCGGTGTCGATAAATCCAGGGGCAAGGGCATTTACCGTAATCCCCCTGGAACCGATTTCCACCGCCAGGGCACGGGTGAAGCCTTCAATTCCCGCTTTCGACGCCGCGTAGTTGGTCTGCCCTGCATTGCCGCTGGAAGCAACCACCGAACTGATGTTAATGATGCGGCCCCAGCGCGCCTTGGTCATGCCCCGCACACAGGCCTTGCAGACTCGATACATCGACCCCAGATTGGTCTCGATCACCGCCGACCATTCCTCTGCTTGCATTCGCATCAGCAAGTTATCCCGGGTAATGCCGGCATTATTCACCAACACCGTGGGTGCGCCGTATTTTTCCTTGATCGTATTAATCAGCTCGGTAACCGATTCACCAGACGCAACATCGACCACCAGCCCCTCCCCCTTCACATTTGCCTCGTCCAGATAAGTACTGATGCTGTCCGCACCTTGGGACGTGGTGGCGGTGCCAATCACGGTAATTGCCTTCTTGCCGGCCAGTTCGATGGCGATAGCACGGCCGATACCCCTGCTGGCACCCGTTACCAGCGCGATGACTTCAAGCTCGCTCATAGATTGCTTCCTCTCGTTATTGTTTTTGGCGTGGGGAGATATCGCTGCTCGCCTGATTTCCTGGCCCGAGGCAACGCCTCAGGCCGACACGTCGGCGATGGCACCGTCTAAGCTCTGGGGCGCATCGCTAGCAAAGCATGCCAATTCGGGTTCGATACGTTTGATCAACCCGCACAGGATTTTTCCGGGACCACATTCCACCACCTTATCGATACCTGATTTATAAATTAACTGTATAGAATCTTCCCATAAAACAGAGCTATACAGCTGTTTTATCAAGTTCTGCTTTATTATCTCTGGTTCCTTGCAAATTTCCGCGTCGACATTCTGAACCACGGGAATCGCGCCGCTCTGGAATGCTACCCGGTCCAGTTCCTGAGCCAATTTATCGGCGGCGGGCTGCATCAAGGCGCAGTGGGCTGGAACGCTAACGCTCAGTGCCAACACCCGCCTGGCGCCTGCCTCCTTGCACAGCAGCATAGCGCGCTCTACCGCATCCTTGTCCCCGGCGATGACGGTCTGACCGGGACAGTTGAAGTTCGCTGCCGATACAATCTGGCCAGCCGCCGCCTGTGCGCATATCTCCTCTATCCGGCAGCTCTCCAGGCCAATGATCGCGGCCATCTTGCCCTGACCGGGGGCCACCGCAGACTGCATCAATTGTCCCCTGTGATGCAACAGTTTTACGGCATCGGCAAAACCCAACACACCGGCACAAACCAGCGCGGAGTACTCACCCAGGCTGTGTCCGGCCATGATAGAAGGTAAGGGTCCGCCCCGCTGCCGCCACAGGCGCCAGATTGCGATCGAGGCCGTCAGCAGTATGGGTTGAGTAATCTGGGTCTGATCCAGGGTATGGTGACTATCATGCTGGGCAATCTCCCACAGATCCTGGTTCAACACCGCGGATGCTTCCCTGAAGGTTTCCCCCACTATGGGAAATTCCGCCGCCAGTCCATTTAACATGCCCAGCTTCTGGGAACCCTGACCGGGGAATACCAAAGCAAACTTTCCCATGACTTGTCCCTGCACTAAACAATTCGAAGTACATACATCATATTTAGGTGCTAATTTATTGTTTTATATGTATTTTATTTAATATAAATATGATCCGGCGTAGCACTTCGGACAACTCCTCAGTTCCGGGAAACTAGTGAGCCGCCATGATGGCAGCTACTCTTTTCGCAATCAATTGCGGTACTGCATTCTCGATCTCGGCCTCCGCCTGGGCGATAGCATAGGTGAAACCCTCGATGGTGGCGTTGCCGTGGCTCTTGATGATACTGCCCTGCAAACCCAGTAAACTCGCACCATTGAAGCGATGGGGGTTTATCTGTTCGCTGAGACGGGTGAGCATAGACGAAGACCCGCTAAGCCGGGCCAGCCAGCTTTTGGATAGTTGTTCTGCCAGCAGGCTTTTCACCACGTTGGCTACACCGGCACTGGCCTTGATCATCACATTGCCGACGAAGCCGTCACAAACAACCACGTCTGCAGCGCCCTCAAACAGGGCATTGGCCTCTATGAAACCCGCATAATTCAAGGCTTCGGAGTTCTCCATGAGCGCTGCTGCGGCGCGAACCTCGGCGGTACCCTTAAATTGTTCGGAGCCGATGTTCAATAGCCCCACAGTCGCTTTCTCACCACTGAGGGATTCAGCCAGGACCGATCCCATCACCGCGAATTCGAATAATTGGCGGGCACTGCAGTCGG
>JADFIJ010000152.1 GCA_022566775.1 Pseudomonadota bacterium
AGATCACGAAGGAAATTTTTTGTGGATATTCACCGTGCTCGGCGAGGTGATCGGCCAGCATCTGGTCTGCCAGTTTGACGCCCAACTCCCAGGCCGCCTTCTTCGGTACCTTGTCTGGGTCGATACCGTAGAAGTTTTTACCGGTGGGGTAGGCGTCCGGATTTCGTATCGGTTCGCCGCCACTACCTGCGCCGACAAAGCCCCCGGACAGGGCGTTAAGCAGGCTGCCTATTTCCCTGCTGGCCGAGGCTATGATGCTGTCCTCGATTGGTTGGGAATAATAGAATTTTGATTCGGGCAACTGGGAGCGGTCAACAGAGAGTATTGCCTCCACCGTAGACCGTCGCATTGCTGCAGTCGGTAGTTCACCAAAGGTATGCAAGCCATAGGGAATGAACTGGCTTCGTAGTGCCACCATGTGATCCTGAATCTCATGCAGTAGCTCAGGGTCCAGCAAGTTGCCGGCATCGAGCGTCAAGGCAATCCCCAGGCTCTTGGCGAGTCCGGTAGCGAGAACCTGTTCGATAATCTGACGGGCATAGATTACCGCTAACGCCTCGTTCTTGAGGAGATTGTTTTGATAGTCATTAATGGATTCACTCAAAGCCGCCAGATCGCTGTACAACTCGCTGGCGATAAATGGCGGCACCATGTGATCCACCAGGGTCGCCATGCCCCGACGTCGGGCGATCAGGCCCTCGCCTACCACATCGACGTTGTAAATATTGATGTTGGGTATATCGGCGAGCAGGGCATCGGGCGCGTCCTCTGCGCTCAGTCCAGTGTCTTTACCATTAAGCCACTCCAGGGTGCCATGTGTCCCCATATGAACAATAGCATCGATATCAATCTCGTGGCGCAGCCAGGAATAGGCGGCTACATACTGGTGGTGTGGAGCCAGGTCATCGGCGTGATAAAGCTTTTCCAGATCCTCACTCCAGCCCCGCACCGGTTGTGGCATCAATATAATATTGCCGTACTCGAGCCGGGGTATGACAAATATTTTGTGATCGTCAAGCTGATAAGTCATCAGGTCTTCTGCGGCGGGGTCTCCCCAATCTTGCAGAATCTTATTGCGAAGTTGCGGCTCGAGTTCATCCAGCCAGCTGTTGTAGGTATCGACTGTCACTGCGGCGAAGCTATTGAAGGCCAGCAGCTCCTCCATGTCTCCAGGGGCATAACTGCCTATGTTACGGGCCTTGGAGGTGATGTCTGCAAGAATACTGCCGGCACTGAGGTCGGCATCGCCGAGGTCGTAGCCGGATTCTCGCATCGCCTTGAGAATATTCTCCAGAGATTCGGCAATATTAAGATAGCTGGCGCCGATGTTGGCTGCGCCGACGGGGTAGTTATAGAACATCATCGCGATGCGCCGGTCCTGCACCGGCTTCTGCGCCAGACGCGCATAGCGCAGGCCACGCCTGACAGCCATCTCGATACGTGGAGCGATTGGCTTGTCCACCACGATTGAAATATTGGTGGCGGCGTCAAATTGCCGCTCGCGAGAGCCCACTACGGTGGGCGCAATCAATCCCGCCAATTCCGGTACCGCGACCTGAAAGGTGCCTTCAAACAGCGAAAGACCGGTAGATGATTGCCGCCATTCCTGCTCAGAGCGCCCGTAAAGCGTGGCCAGATTGAGGATCGGGATATTGATATTGGCCAGGGACAGGGAAGAATCGAAGTTGGCGAAGCGCATCAGGAAACTCAGACCCACATCTGCCCGCGCCACAGCGTTTTCATCGATCAGCATTCGCTCGAAAGCAATGTGGCCGGGAAAGCCAAAGAAGGGTATTGCAATCGCGCCGGCGCGCTCTATTTCAGCGATGATCGCATCTACTACATTGGTTTCGCTGCCATAAAACGTCGACTTGTAAAAGCCGATGGCAACCCGGAGCTTACCTGCCTCCATCAAGCCTCGCGCGTGCATCCAGGCTGCAAACGCATCCCAAGTTTCGAACGCCTGTCCGCCAACGTCAGTAGGATAGTAGTAGGCGAAATCCAGGCTGGGCTGAGGCGGCGGGATTGTCAGGCCTGATACTCCAGCCAGTTGCAGGGCAAATTTCATTAGGGACAACTGGTTTTGCTGGCCGCCGTTCTGCCAATAAGCCAATGCGGTTTCATCCCATACCGCACCTCGCCCGGTGAAGTAATCCAGTGGCTGCACGCCGGTTCCCACCGCAATCACTGCGCCGTCTGTGGTGATCTCATCAATCAAATTGATATCGTGGGCCGCATTAAATCGGTCCAGTATCGACTGATTCATCATATCCAATACTAAAACGTCAGAATTGGAAATTGCCGCAGGGTCGGCTTCATCGAAAAATGACTCGGTCAGAAACTGCAGGGATATGCGCCCGTCCAATTCCGGGTTTTGTCGCATCAGGCTGCGATAGGCCTCCAGGGTTCCAATCATGTTGCCGTCTGAAAACAGATAACTAATGGTTATTTGATCTTCATCGGGATCGGCGCTCTGCGCAGTCTGGGCAGCGGCAGCGGTGCCGAGCAGCAGACAAGCCAGAGACAGCAACAGCGGCAGTGAGGAGGATAAGCTTGTCGAAAAGGATCTAAGCATGGTGGACTAATTGTCGTTTTCCACTTCCGGGACGTAGATAACCTGGCCATCGGGCAGGCGGTAAGCGATGCCCAGGCGTACGCCATCACCACCGGATACGGCATCGGCAGTCACTCTGTAGGCTTCAATTACCGTGCCCTTCCTGGTGATGATTTCCTGGTCGCCATTGGGGCTGGTCAACACCATGGTGACTTCCGTTTCTGGATCCAACAAGCCCCCCATGCGATAAACCGAGAACAAGGAGATCATCAGGCCGACGATAAACACCACCGATACATCGAATAGATTGGCGATTCCCGCCAATGGATCTTCTTCGATTTCTTCGGGCATGGGTAATTTCAGGAATTTGCTCATGAGTTATTGTGCCGCCGTTTCCGCTAATATCCGCTCGGCGATGAAGCGTAGTTCCCTGATGGTTTCGTTAGCCCATCCCTGCCGAATCATGTTGATGACATAGGCGCCGGTACCGCAGGCGAGCCCGATTATGGTAGTGGTGAACGCCACCACCATTTGCCCCGCCATGGCTTCGAGATTCCCTGCTGCCATGGCGGCAAGTGATACGCCCATGGGGATCAAGGTTCCCAACAGGCCAAGACTTGGACCTACCTTGATTAACATCTTCGATGGATTGAGTTCGTGCCTCAGGCCTTCTTCGGCCTCCATCACCAGATGCTCGAGGCCACCGTCCTTCAGCTCGCCTGCCGCCTTATTGTGATGCACATTATCGACGAAGTTTTTCAGGAAGGATGGCAAGTGGGAAAACTCGGTGGCGTCGGAGTTGAGAATTTCCACGTTTTGCAGCCAGAGCTTTATATTGAAGCCAGCGCGTTCCTTGCGCCGCGATAAATATTCGATGAGGCAGACACCGGCCATAAAACACACGGAAGCGACACACACCCATAACAGGAACATCACCGGAAATCGCAATACCTGGCTCAACGCGAATAAGCCACCCTCCAGAATACCCAATAAACTCATCGATGCTTCCATTTTCCATAGATGCCACCCAGTACCAGAAAGGCGAGTGACAGAATCAATACTCCGACACTGGCGTAGGTCTCGTCTTGACCCGCGCCCAATGACTGTAAATTTGAGGCTATCTGCCAACCCGAAAAAGCGGTGGGTACGATGCTGACAAACAGCGACACGGCGATGACCAATAAAAGACCCTCGTCACGCAACTGCCTCGATGCAAAATCTTTCTGGCGTACGGCGCAAAAAAATGCGATTGCCGCAACCAGACATACAGCAACTGACACTAACGGCCCCGGATAACCCGATGCGACCAGAGCATTTATCCACACCGCCCCCATCATGCCGCCAAATACCATCGCTGCAGAATGCCATTTTCCCTTGTGCAGAATGGTAAGAGCAGCCAGAGCCGACACCGTGGCGAGATGTGTCGGTTCGATTAGCACTAGCCCACGGCCTTGATCCATCCATGTGCCAGTTAATAGTAGCACTGGGAAAAATCCACCAAGCCAATGAATCCCATGTCGGCGATGGTGCGCACAGGCAGTAAAACTCACTGTTGCCAGCCCACATAATAAGGGAAATAGCTGGTAAGCCATTTAAGAAGCCCCGCCCAAAAGTTTTCGTACTGTACGCATCTTACCGGGTTTTAGCTATGCCAATTTGCCAGGGCGTTGCCGGAGGTGGATAAACGGCTGAATATCTTTTATACATCAATGAGTTATATCGGTGCCGACAACGTTAATTTAACGGTTAAAAACAAATTTTAAATACGCAACAGATGAAAATGCGAGTAGTATGCGAGCCGTCGTGGATTAGGTGGAACAGTGGTTGAGGCTTTTGCTACACCCCTTTCTGCCACACAGCGTCAGACCGACCAGCATCACTCGATCACTAAGGAAAACACCAATGTATGGATTAAAGCCAGGATTACTAACCCTGGGCATGGCTAGCTGCTTATCTTTGAACAGTCCTGTTTTTTCTCAGGAACCCTCTAATCCCCTGGAAGAAATCATCGTGACTTCCAGCTTAATACCCATACCCATGCGCCGGATAGGCACTTCGGTCTCGGTGATCACCGAGACCGAAATTACCGCCCACGGCAATCTGTCACTGGTGGACATACTACGACAGATGCCGGCTATAGCCACCAGTAACAGTGGCGGCGCCGGCAAGACAACCTCACTGAGAATTCGTGGCGAAGAAGGATTTCGAACCCTTACTATTTTTGATGGCATGCGACTGTCAGACCCTGCCAGTACCCAGATTGGTTCCCAACTCGAACATCTCATGAGTGACGGTATAAGCCGGGTTGAAGTGTTGCGTGGGCCACAGGGATTAGCCTATGGCGCCGACGCTGGCGGTGTCATTAATATCAGCTCGCGCTCGGGCGCAGAGGGTTTTTTTGCCAATGTCGATGCCCAGGCTGGAGAGTTGGGCACTAGCCGGCTTAGCGCCAACGTGGGAGGCGGCAACGACAGGGTCGATTACTTTCTATCGGTCAGTGACTTTGAAACCGATGGCTACAACACCCGACAATCGGATTCTGTGTTGAGAGATGATGATGGCTACAGCAATACCACGGTTCACGGCAGGTTGGGATTTGCGCTATCGAAAAATCTGCGTGTGGATCTGGTGCATCGACAGGTTGACGGGGATTCTCAGTTCGACGGCTGTTTCTCCGGTACCACGGTACATGACTGTGCATCGGACTATGAATTGAGGGCGTCACGTGCCGCATTGGAATACAGCTCGGATAACTTCACCCACTCCCTGTCCTTCTCCAATACAGAAACCGACAGGGAAAACTTCGCCCTGGGTGTTTCCGCCTTTACCGCAAATGGTGAACTTCGGCGCTGGGAGTACCTCGGCAGTGCGACCAATCTGCCCGGCTTCGATCTGGTTTTTGGCATGGACCACGAGGAGGCGAGTAATAATGGCATCAGCCGCGATAACGACGGCTACTACATGGAATACCTGAGTGACTTCTCCGATAACCTTTTTTTCACCGCCGGGATTCGCTATGACGATAATGATGATTTTGGCAGCAATACCAGTCATCGAATTAGCATTGCCTACCTGGTTGATCTGTCCAATAGCGGTATCTTAAAATTCAAGAGTAGTTTAGGCACCGGGTTTCGTGCGCCCAGCCCTTTTGAAATTGCATACAACGCCGGTCCCTTTGCATTTCCCCCGGCTGCACTGGTTACACTCACCCAGGAACAGAGCGAAGGTTATGAGTTCGGGGTTGAATATGTGTTGGGGAACCGCATTCACCTGGAGGCTGTATATTTTGACCAGGAGGTGGAGGATGCCATATTTTTTGACCTGGCGGGATTCAGCGGATTCCTGCAAGACGTGGGCACCAGCACCTCGAAAGGCGTAGAAATCACGGCTGATCTGCAATTGAGTGATAGCCTGCGGCTGACTTCCAATTACACCTACAATGACACGGAACGACCTAACGGCCTGCAACGGCGGCGTCGGCCAGAAGGCTTGATGAATATTGGCCTGGCGTATACAGCGCTGGACGATCGCTTGAAGATCCATGGCTTCTATCGAATTTCCCGTGATGCAACGGATGAGATCTTTGGCAGTCCGGTGGATCTGGATGATTTCGAGGTGTTGGACATCAGCGCCAGCTATCGCATCACGGACAATTTCAGCATCTATGCCAGGCTGGAAAATGCCTTCGATGAAGATTATGAAGAAATAACCGGTTTTAATTCTCCAGAGCGCGCCGCTTACCTTGGTTTCAAGCTAAACTTCTCGGCGAACTAGTTGTACAGTGCCGATGGGTTTGCGGGTCCATCCGCGATTACCACCTCCAACTCCCTTTTTATCGCAATTTCAATCCCTTCGAGCCTTCCTCGGTTATCCACTGTTCCAGCTCGTGCGAGGGTAAGGGGGCACACAGGTAATATCCCTGAACCGCATCACATTTCGATTGCCGAATGACCTTCATTTCCGATTCGTACTCGACCCCCTCGGC
Source organism: Pseudomonadota bacterium (assembly GCA_022566775.1). Classification (GTDB taxonomy): domain Bacteria; phylum Pseudomonadota; class Gammaproteobacteria; order Pseudomonadales; family Pseudohongiellaceae; genus UBA9145. The sequence goes on from JADFIJ010000152.1 coordinate 6,540, forward strand.
CACCACATAGAAGTCGAGCGCTGTGGCCATGTTCACAATCGCAAGTACGATTGTCTCACTCACCGAACCGACTTCAATTCCCTTCACAAATGACCGGCCAATCTTGACGATGTCCACGGAAATATCCTGCAGCAGACTCAGCGCTGCGTATCCAGTGCCGAAGCCATCGATGGCGATTCGTACCCCCAGCTCACGCAACTTGTTGAGCGTATCGAAGGAAGAGTCGAACGCTATGGATTCGGCGATTTCGAGCTGTAATCGCGATGGGTCGAGCCCGGTGCGCTGCAGAATATCAGCAACCCCTTGCACCAACTCGGGGTCTCGGAACTGACGCGGCGACATATTCACCGAGATGCAAGGCGCAACGTCCCCCACCGACTCCAATTGTATAACCCACTTACAGGCCGTCTCCAGGACCCACTTGCCGATCGGTACGATGAGCCCCGTCTGTTCGGCCACGTCAATGAAGCTAACGGGTGTTATATAGCCGCGCTCGGGATGATTCCACCGCAGCAGGGCTTCATACGCCACCGGCCGTCCCGTCTCCAGATCCACGATGGGCTGATAGAAAACTTCGAACTGGTCTTCGATGAGGCCGGCTTTGAGGCCCCGTTCGATGGTGAGCCGCTCCTTGGCCGCCTCGTTCATGGCTTGCGTGAAGAGCCTGTAGGAGTTTCGGCCGTGGAGTTTGGCCTGGTACATCGCGGTGTCTGCGTGCTTGAGGAGGGCCTCCTCATCCTCACCATCATCCGGGTAAACCGCGATACCGATGCTGGCGGTGAGTACGTGACTCTTGCGTCCTAGCACCAGTGGTGCACTGATGGCAGTAAGGATTTTCTCGGCCAGAAATGCGGCATCGAGCGCCTGTTGCAGGTTTTCGGCGATGACCGCGAACTCATCTCCACCAAACCGGGCCACGGTGTCGCGCTTTCGAATCGAAGCCTGCAATCGCTCGGCGGTGGCGACCAGAGCTTGATCTCCTGCATCGTGTCCCAGAGAGTCGTTGATCACCTTGAATTGGTCAAGATCGCAGAACAACACGGCGCATTTGCGCCCGGAGCGTACAGAACTGGCAATCGCCAACTGCAACCGATCACGGAACAAATATCTGTTGGGCAAACCAGTCAACTCGTCATGGAACGCCTGGTGCGCCAGATACTCTTTGGTCTTCGCATCCTCCGCAGCGATCCTGTCATTCTCAATGGTCAGGGTTCGGTAGTAGAACAGGGTCATGGCCGCGAGTACCGCCGTAAGCTCAAGGACCAGAACGTCTCGTATCAATCTGAACTCCGGTTCGGGCATCCCGAAACGATAAAGTACAATATGCAGGAGCAGCGGCGCACTGGCGTAAACGACGAGTGGTCCCATGCCAAATTTTTGCTTGGCAGGGGTGATCTTGGTTTCAATATTTTGTTGTGAATCTCTCGCCCGTGTCGCCACCACGACGGCGGCGAAGGATATGGGCCAAATGAGGTCGAAAACAGTACCCCAACCGGGATCGGTCAGGATTTGCTCGTACATGAGCAACAGCATGAGGTCACCGAATCCCCAAATTGTAGCGCCGATCAACAGCCAGGTGTAAATGCCGTTCCATTCAGAGTCCGTGGCCGTTTCCCTCAGGTGCGAGAGCCGCAGGATGACATAGGCGTCAAGCGCCACGAACAATGCGAGAGAGGACGCCCAGAACCCTGAGCTAGATTCCCTCATAAAGCTCGGCGCCACCAGAAAGTAAGCTAAGAGTCCGAACAGCAAGATGAAGGAACCGGCCCAGTTGAGGATTTGCAGACGGTGGGTGATGGGGTCCTCGCGTCCGTGGGATTGAAGCTCGAGCGCAGCCGCGAGGCCGGCATAAAACAGCAAATAGGGCCCGTTTTTGACTGATAGCCTTAGTACTTCCGAGTCGGCGATCAGATTATCGGCGATGGCACTGCCCATCAGTGTGAGCAACCAGCAAGCGAAGCCCACGGTCAGTAGATTCCAAAACCGCCGCTCGCTGGTGTCTTCCACACTGCGCAGACGATAACGAATAGCGACAAGCAAGGCCACGAGGAAGGGAGGGTCGAGCAGACGTCGACCGTAAGTCGATTGCCACTCGTCGCTGAGAATGGGGAAAAGAAGCGGTAGCGAGGCGAGGACCAGGGCGATGCAGATCCCACGAACGATCCAGTCTTGTGCCAGAGAGCCAGGCGATTCGCCGTATGACGGAAATGACTCCTCCTCGGCGGGAGACTGGTCGGTTTTCGAGGCTGATTTCACGAGATATTGATGCCCTCGGTCGGTGTTCCCGCGTCCCCTCGCGGCCCAGTTTCATGGGTCGACTTTGAATTACTTCCTTCTAATGCAAGAGACAAGCGTTAGGATATTAGCAGACTGTTATCTCTTGACAAATGCATTT
>JADFIJ010000153.1 GCA_022566775.1 Pseudomonadota bacterium
CACGCCGATACGTACGCCGCTTAAATCGATTGCATCAGGCTTGAGGCTGGCCGCAATGTCGGGCAGCGTGGCATCTAGTGTGGTGGCGTCGTTGGCGTCGGCGCCGGCGATGGCTTGCAAGACGATGGCTGCATCCAGTGTGGATCGGGTCATCGGCCCGACATGATCGAGGCTCTCTGCCAGGGCCAGCACACCGTACCGACTGACCCGGCCATAGGTCGGTTTAAGCCCTACAATGCCATTCGCCATCGACGGATACCGGATCGAGCCGCCGGTGTCCGTGCCCAGGCTGGCGAAACAGAGCCCGGCCGCCGTGGCGACGCCGGAGCCGCTGGAGGATACACCCGCCCAGAGTTTTTCTCCCCAGGGGTTACGGGGAATATCGAAATCAGGATTGTATCCTGACAAGGCGCCCTCGGTGAGGTTCAGCTTGCCTAACAGTACGGCACCGGCCGACTCTAGTTTGCGCACCACGGTGGCATCATAGCTCGGTACGAAGTCCTTGAGCACCTTGAGTCCCCCCATGGTTCTGACGCCCCTGGTAAAACACAAGTCCTTCACCGCCACCGGAATGCCATGCAGCGCGCCCCGGTACCGACCCGAGTTGATCTCCTGCTCTGCCTGGCGGGCGGCATCCAGGGCCCGATCGGCGGTCACCGTGGCATAGCTCAGTAACTGCTTATCCACCGACTCGATGCGCTCGAGCATGGTCCGGGTCAGCTCAAGCGGTGAGACTTCCCGGTTCTGGATCAATTGCGCAACGCTGCTGAGGCTGGCGTAGTGAATTGAATCGGGCATGATTGGAATACGGGCCACTCTTTTTATCTCCTGCCTCGCTGGAAAATGGAAAGCCGAGTTAGTCCCATAAGCTCGTTAATGGTACTGCGTGTAACTCGCTGCCGAAACCCAGCACGGTATCGCCATCATAAAGTACAATTCCTGCTACAAATTGTTTGCCGATGGCTTCCTTGAGTTTACGCAGTCCTTTGAAATCTGCATCTGTCACCGTCGCAGATGCTTTGATTTCAATGCCTGTGATTTTTCGGCCGGATTCCAATACCAGGTCCACTTCAACACCGTCTTTGTTGCGAAAATGACTGAAGCGAATCGGGTCATCAAGCCAACTGGCCATTTTGCGCAGTTCTTGATAGACGAATGTCTCCAACAGTTGGCCCATAAAGCTGCGGTCATTCCATAGCGCGGCGGCGTCGATTCCTAAGAGGGCACAGGCAATGCCAGTATCACCGACATGCAATTTAGGAGACTTGACTAGTCTCTTGAGCCTGTTTATATGCCATGCGGGGATGGTGTCGAGAAGAAACAAAGAGTCCAGCAGTGTCATGTATTCCTTGATGGTGGGTCGGCTCAATTCAAACGGGCTGGCCAGATTCGCGACATTGATTAGGCGCGCACTTTGACTCGAGGCTAGTTGCATCAATCGCGGTAGAGCCTCCAACGAGCGAATATGGCCGTAATCACGGGCATCTTTCACTATCAAGGTTTCGATGTAATGACGGTACCAGGCGGCCCTTCGCTTCGCAGATGCGCGCGACAGGGCAACCGGATAGCCGCCCCTGGCCACTCTTTCCGCGAGTTCGCGGCCAAGCCTCTCGGATTTTCTACGCTTGAAATCGTTGTTAAATAGGTGGTCCAGAAAGCCGGGATCGGTCCCTGCCAGTTCGGCCTGGGCGAGGGGGTAGAGTCGCAGTATTTCCATGCGACCTGCCAGAGAGTCCGCCAGTTTGGGGAGCATCAATACATTGGCTGAACCGGTGAGGATGAATCTTCCAGGGCTCCGGTCTTTATCAATCTCTGCCTTGATGGAGGTAAATAGTTCAGGAACACGCTGCACCTCATCGAGAATGACTTTTTCCGGCAGTCCAGTTATGAAACCGACCGGGTCAGCTTGTGCCGCAGCCTTCTGTACATCGTCGTCGAAGCTGACATAGGTATATCCCGCCTGGTCTCCGAGCTGTCTTGCGAGTGTGGTTTTGCCGCATTGCCGTGGCCCATGGATTAGTACGACTGGCGTGTCTTGCAGGGCTTCGAGCAGACGAGGTCGAATAAATCTTGGGTAATATTGGTCAGTGGGCATGCGGCCAAGTGTAAACTAAGTTTCGGCCAAATGAAAATATAAAGCCGGCCAAGTGAAATAATTACTTCGGCCTAATGAAGGTATTGAGGCGGTAGAGGGCCGTATGTTTATCGTTAGCGGACGGCTCAACACGCGGATCGGCTAGCGATAACGCAGCATTTCACGGTTCAGCTGGGAAATCCTGGTGACACCGAGTAACTTCATATCCCGTTCTATTTCGATCTTGAGATTCCGCAATGCCCGTTCCACCCCCGGCTGCCCTGCGGCTGCCAGTGCATACAGATACATGCGTCCACCGGAACAGGCCTTGGCCCCCGCGGCAATTGCCTTCAGAACATGGGTGCCCCGGCGTATGCCGCCGTCCAGGATGACATCGATCTTGTCACCCACGGCGTCGCTGATTTCGGCGATCTGGTCGAAGGGTGATCGCGAGCCATCGAGTTGGCGGCCGCCGTGGTTCGATACCATGATCGCATCGGCACCGATATCCACCGCCTTCTGGGCATCGGCCACACTCATGATACCTTTCAGGCAGAATGGTCCGCCCCATTTGACCCGTAGCGCCTCGGCATCTGACCAGTTCATGGACTGATCCAGCATTGAGGAAAAATAATCGCCAATCGAGACGGCGACATTGGAGCCTTGCTGGACATGGTCCTTGAGCTCGGAAAGCTCGAAGGATTCCCGCAGGAAATAGTTCAGGGCCCAACCCGGATGGGTCGCGAAGCTTAGCAGGGATTTCAGGGTCAGGCGCGGTGGCGAAGTAAAGCCGGAGTACAGATCGCGTTCACGATTGCCGCCGGTGATGGTGTCGACCGTGAGTGCCAGGGCATCGAAACCAGCCGCCTGGGCTCGCTCGACCATGGCGTCGTTGAGACCTCGATCCTTGTGAAAGTAAAACTGAAACAGTTTCGGGGTGGCGATCATCTCGCCGATTTCGGCCAGGGTCACGGTGCCGAGAGCGGACACGCCGAACATGGTGCCGAATTTCTCGGCGGCGCGGGCGACGGCGCGCTCGCCATCATGATGAAACAATCGCTGCAGGGCCGTGGGCGAGCAGAAAATTGGCATGTCCAGCTTCTGGCCCATGACGGTCACCGACATGTCGATAGTTTCGACACCGGCCAGTACGTTCGGCACCAGGTCGCAATCTTCAAATGCCGAGGTGTTGCGTCGATAGCTCACCTCATCATCTGCGGCGCCATCGATATAATCAAAGATTGGCCCGGGCAGGCGCTGTTTCGCCAGCAGGCGAAGATCCTCCACATTGTGGCAATTCTTGAGACGTCTGAACATGGTAATGCCTGGTCGCATAATGCTGCGGCCACTGTCCTCCTACTGCAGCTGCTTATTCCTGGATTCTAGCAAGAGTTGCGGAGTGCTTACGACCACTAATACCCCATTGTCTGTAATCGTCCGATCTTGTTGTCGGGCCGATGGCAGGGCCGGTTACCGATTTTAGATCGGTGCCCCACATTTTCCAGAGCATTTGTTATAGTCCACCGAGCCTTTGGCTAATTATTCAAGAGCGGGAGATTCAATATGGGCTTCGGTATCACAAAAACCATACCGGCCTCACGCGGTGATGCGGGCATCGAATCGCTCTACGATGGATCGCTCTCCCAGTTCGAATTTCACATGGCCGGCAAGCCCTCGAGGCTGAAGGTGGGGGACTATGTCTATACGATTTTTAACGATCAGCTCAGAGGACGCCTGCGTATCACCGAACTCATAGGCGGCAAGGTGAACCCGAATTCCGGTCGACCACGCACGTTGATTATGGTGAGCTGCCCGGGTGAAAAGATCGGCAAGCCGGTGTCCCGACGCGGTCATCGTGGTACCCGATATTACGATGGTGCGGATTGGACGTAGGGCCGATGGATGCCGCCGCGCAGAAATGCCAGGTAGCTGGCACACACCAGCCCGTTGTGTCCGCCGCCGATGATGATGGCATCGAGTGTCATGATTTGCCTTTGCTGAAAGACAGAAAGTAAAAAATCAAGCCGCTACCAATTATGCCGATGCCGAATAGTCCCTCGGCGGGCCTGCTCACCAGCACGAACCACAAGGTCCAGCCGGTCAAGGCGAGATAGATGAGTGGGGGCAGCGGATACAGGAAGGTCCGATAGGGACGGGGTAAATCCGGTTGTCGCCAGCGCAACACAAAAATACCGAGTACAGTTGCAAAACTATTCAGGGCCAGGGTGAAGCCGGCAAACACCAGGATCGACTCGAAAGATGAGGAGAAAATGAACAGCAAGGCGAGGGACGATTGCAAGAAAATTGCGGTCGAGGGGATGCCATCTGCGTTGGTCTTTGCCAGCCGCTTCAGGGCCGGGAAGTCTTCGCCGATGACCTGTATGACCCGTGGTCCCGCCAGCGTCATTGCACTGACCGTAGAGACCAGCAACATGGCAAAGACCAGGCCGGTAAAGCGGCCGCCGAGATCGCCGAAGGCGGCTTCCGCGGCGATGTAACCCACTTCGACCTGACCCACCATCGCGTCCATCGGTGCCGCATACAGAAACACGAAATTCAGACTCACATACAGGATCGTCACCACCCCGGTTCCCCCCATGAGAATCCATGGCAGCGTCTGCTGTGGCCGCTCGAGTTCACTACTCAGATAAGTCGCAGCATTCCAGCCGGTGTAGGCGAAGCTGACGTAGATGAGAGCGACCGCGAAGGTACCGCTGGTGAGTAAGGCACCATCGCCGGCGACGGGCAGGAAGGTCACCGGTTGCGGGGTGTCAATCAGGACCAGCGCAATGATACAGAACGCCACGATTATCCCCACCTTGAGGATTGTAAAAATGAGCTGAAGCCCACCGCTGTTACGTCGACTGCTGGCGTGTACCAGGGTCACGCCGATTACGAGCCCGGCCGCCAGTAGCTTCTCCAGCCAATCGCTACCGCCACCGGGTATGATGGAGGTGGCGTAGGCGCCGAACGTCATTGCCGCCAGGGCGGTTGGACCGGCGAAACCGATGGTGGCGGAAACCCAGCCCGAGACAAATCCCGCGGCCGGGTGGTAGATGCGTGTCAGGAAGTTGTATTCGCCACCGGAACGGGGCATCGCCGCCCCCAGTTCGGCATAGGTCATGGCGCCGCATACCGCAGCGAGTCCACCGACGGCCCATAGCATCAACAGCACAAAACCCGATCGAATGTCCAGGAGTTGAAAGCCGAGGCTGGTAAATACACCGGTGCCAATCATATTGGCGATGACGACGGCGGTGACCGTGGTATAGCGAAATTTCCCCGCAGGCATGGCTGGTGTTGCTCTGGATGGTTTTGGATTGCAGGCGGTATTATTGCTGCGAATGCGGGGGACGTCTATTTAAAACAGAGGTGCCCTTGCAGTACGCCATTACTGAGACTCTCTGGCCGAGGGGCATTGGAGTCATATTTCATTGCCGTCTTCGATGGGGATGTGGTTAAAACGTACCCCTTACCTTGAATACGAACTGCATCCCGAGCCTGGAGCAGTTGAACTCTACCTCTTTCAAGATGCCATCGCGCAGGTAACCGTCAAATCGGCGTCTCTCGCTACAAGCTTCGGAGTCTTCCAGATTGCTGCCCTCAAATCTGTAGGTGAGTCCACCGAAGCCAACTTTTTCCACAAACACGCTGAGGTTGCTGGGAATGTCAATATAGATCTGGTTGTCAATATCGAAGGGAGTCCGGTTGCCTTCGATGCGGGCGTTGTAATTGATGCCATAGTTCAGACCCAGTGCCGGCAGGTCGTGGCGAAACCCCAGGCGGTAGTCACCGCGGTCGTAAGGACGGAAGCGTCGATCCGATTCAGCAGAGTAAAGCTCATTACGAATCTTGGCGTCCTGCACTGTTAGCGCAGCAGTTACCAGGGCGTCCGGCAAACCGAGAAAGCCCAGGCGTATGCTGACATTGCTTATCAAGCCAAAGGCCCGGGCAGGGCCCACGTTACCATTGGTCGATTGCAGGTTGGTGGCAGAAGGCGAGATATCTATCTTGCCGATCTTGTTGTCGAAATCATAATAGAAGGCACGCACATTCAGTGCACCGCCATCGTTTGGCAGTCTGTAATCCAGGCCAATTTCGGTCTGCAGGCTCTCCTCCGGCACCAACTCCGGATTACCGGCGACGGTATCCTGGTCATCATCGCTTTCATTGGTGGCTCTCGAGAAATCTGCAAAACTCAGTTGCGACACGACTTTTCCCAGGCTCGCCCTGAATTGCAGTGCGTTGCTAATGTCGAAACGGAAATCCAGTTTGGGCTTGATAAAATCGAAGTCGCGCCGATTGTTGACATCACCACTTTGTTCTATCTCGGAGTACTCGGCCACCAGTGAGCTTTCCAGCGACATGCGCCGATTGATCTGCCAGTTATGAATGGCGAAGGGCTCATAACGAATTTCTTCGACGGTGGAAAAAGCATTGGGGAAGGCAATCGGGGTCAAGCCGCCAAATTCCGGTGAACCCGCAGCCGCCGTTGGCAAACCCAGACGCAGGCCTGAATCCTGGGTTGTCTGCGCAGCTTCTATGCCTAACTCCAGACCCTGACTCCCGGTAAGGCTAAGTGTATAGGAACCACGGATAATTTTTTCCCGATAACGGCTGTTAGTTTCAAGAAAAAGATTCTTGGTTTCGGCGCCCCCAGGCTCGGTGGAAATAAATCGCTCCCGTGTCGCATGATTCTTTTTATCATTGATGATGAAGAGGAATTTGAATCTATCGCCGTTTTCGAAACCGTGCTCGTAGTCGCCACCAAATTCCCAATTTTCTGAAGTAGCGGGGGTGGATTCCCGCTCGAAGCGAAGCACCGGCGTGGCGGCGTTGAAGTCGGTGACGGTGCGAAACAAGCTTTGCGGGGGATCGGCTTTATTATAAAGCAGGTTAAATGCAATCCGGTCGCTATCGGTTAAGGCGTAGGCCAGATTGCTGTTCAGGGAATAGGTCTTCAGATCGACATAGCGATCATCGTCCCTGGTGTCATTGGCAGAGAAGTCGCCGTTAAAACTGGTTTCGAAACTCTCGGTGTGGCGGTAACCGGTTTTCAAGCCGCCACTTAGCAGATAGCTGAGGCGTCCGTTCTGGCCGCTCCAGGCGATAGATCCGCCGGGCTCGACTTCGCCATCGAAGAAGTGGGTTGCACTGACCTCGGTGGTAATGCTCGACCGGGATTGCGCCTCGCGCAAAATGATGTTCACCAACTGTCCGGTGTTCTGGACATCGAGATTACTGGAGGTGCCACGGATAATTTCGATTGAGGCCACCTGATCCGCCGAAATGCGATCGAGTTGACTTCTGGCCTCGTTGGCTTTACCGGCGAGGCGCTTACCGTCGATCAGAATCTGGGAGCTGGAACCCAGGCCGCGAACGGGGCCATCGAATCGAATTGAGTCGAAGCCCTGTTGCAGGATCAAGCTAATACCCGGCACTCGATCCAGCATATCGTTCACTGTGAGGGGATTGTATGCGCTGAAATAGCTGGCCGGGTAGGTGATAGTTGAGCCGTCCTCAGTCGAATTCTGGGCATAGACGATGGGTAAAACGGCGAGTAATAAGCCGCCGACCAAGGCAGCAAAGGCAGAACTCCGTTTGATCACGATTGAGGCTATCCTTCGTTAACAGGCGCGTTTGGATGGGCTTGGCAAAATCCGTCCGAATCTTATCATCACTGCCTGTTAAGAGTATGCACGCTAACAATTTGTCACAGTTTTGGACTGTAGATAACGGCAAGGGTTCGCCGCAGTGGCCTGGCACTGCAACCGGGAAATCCTGACCCTATGCGGCCGCTTCGGTGATAATAACCAGGGGGTAAGCGGTCCCATCAAGCTCCAAGCCCAATTCTTCGGCATTGAGTAAGGCAGCGAGCCCGGCAACACCCGAAGGCGTGCTGTCAATCCCTGCGCTCGAGGCGATCGCGACGGCATCTTCTGCCTCGGCATCGCTGATGGTCACGAATCGATCTGCGACTCTGCTGAGAACTTCAACTGCGATAATGGAGGGCTGCTTGCAGTCCAGGCGGGCCATGACCGATTCAGGCCCGGCCACGGTGACCGGCTTGCCGGCCAATTGACTCTGTAGCAGGCAGGGAGCTGCCTCCGGCTCAACTATGATGATTTCAGGTTGGGCAGCCCAATTCCATCGAATCATATGGGCAATCGCGGCGGCCAGGCCGCCCACACCCGCCTGCAGGAATACATGGCTGGGCCACCGGTGCTCGAGCTCAAAGCGTTGACGTAGCTCCTCGGCAATGACGCTATAGCCTTCCATAATCAGAGAGGGTGCCCTTCTGTAGCCCGGCCAGGAGCTATCGGAGAGGAGAATGGCATCGCTGTCATCGGCATCTGCCAGCGCCGCCACCACGCTGTCTTCGTAATTGTCCCCGGACCGAACTACATCGGCACCTCGTTCCCGTAGCCGCCGGGCGAAATATTCCGGCACCGAAGCGGCCAGGTGCACCCGGGCCCTGGCCCCGAATATTTGCGCACCGGCGGCGATCGCCATGCCGTGGTTGCCGGCGCTGGCGCAGACGAAGGTCAAGGTGCCGGCGAAGTTGCGAAGGGATTCATCGAGGTAATCTTCGGCATCGAGTTCACCGTGTCCCGCTTCACTCCACGCAGCCGCAATCATCGCAGCCACCGCGTAAACTCCGCCCAGGGCCTTGAATGAACCCAGCCCCATGCGCGCCGATTCATCTTTTGCCAGCAGCGTCCAGGGACCCAGGTTTTCTAGCTGCCGCAGCGGTGTTTCGCTATAGGCGGGGCAGGCGGCAAGCAACTGCAGTGGGCGCGAAGGGTCGGGGGTGAATCCTGGGACTGGGGAGGAATT
>JADFIJ010000293.1 GCA_022566775.1 Pseudomonadota bacterium
CATCGGAGACTCCCAGGCCTTCGTTGCGAGCAAAGCCGACGACGGTGATCGATCCATTGTATTGATTGCGGCTTCTGTTCAAACTGAAATCGGTGACCCACAACTGTGGCGTGGAGCGTTCGAGCTTTTCGAGAAAATCTATGGTGTTGCCATCATCCGAGGTTCGAAATGACATCTCCTGGCTTATCAACAGCCATCCCCCCGTATCCAGACGATCTGCCAACCGGGTCGAACTCACGGTAATGCCGGAGTCCCGGGCGTGTTGGGATATCACCCGCTGGATGTTGGCTTCGATGATGGCAACGGTGCCGCCGCTGAATATTTGGGCCTCCAGTTGCTGCGCCAGGGTTTCTACCTCGACGCGCCTCTCACGCCATACCAGCATGTCTTCAATCAGACGCTGCTCTCTCGAGATGTCGAGCTGCACTCCTTCAATATTGTCCTGGCGCAGTTGGTAGAGGTCGCGAAGCGCGGGAAACCCACTGCTGAGCGCGAAGATGACTGCAACTGCCGCAGCCAAAATCAGAATGTTTTTCTCTCTGGCAGAAATTACCATTGGCTTAGTTAAGAATTCCTTTCTGCCCCGATTTAATCATCTGGAAAGTAGCGCACCATGTACGCCTCAAAGTTCACTGTATTGAGTCGCAGATCTATGTAGTATCTGCTGTTATTGGTGGCTCGGGAAAAAACCACTTCGGAAAACACCGGGTTCTGTTCCAGCCTTTCCAGTAAGGCCTGGGGCTCGGTGCTGGTACCCTGAATTTTTATTAGCCCTTCGCTGATCTCCAGGGAAGACAGGCGCTCGGGGCTTAACACGCCTTGCAGTGAGAACATTGCCTCTCTCACGCCCTGCTCCGGGAAGTCGTTGATCGCCCCCCATTCATTTTCGAAATTGACGACTATGGCCTGATCTTGTCTTGGCTCTACAGACATTTCCCGCTGCATATCCAGCCTTGTGGTAAAACTTCGCAGCTCAAATGATTGCAATATAAAGGGCGTCGCCGATAACAACACTGCGCAGCCAATGATGGCGGCAGCGAGCAACAGCTGTTTGCCTTTTTCGATGCGTTTCCTCGCTTGCAGCGCACCCAGGGGGAAGAGGCTGTACTCCTGATGACTTTTTTTATCCGTTAGTTCAAAAAAATCTGTAATCTCATCGAGTTGCCGGGTTTGCCTAGCCTCAGTAGAGCCTATAAGCTGCTGCCATTGCTCGGAAAAATCCTTTTGCTCGAAATCTATATTGTTGACATGTAACCAGCGTATGACGATGCCTGCCTTGAGCAAGACTGCCGTTTTACTCTCTGTGTCGGAGTCAATTATCAGGGTGTCATAATCAGACTCCGGTGCAGCCAGGACCCGTGGTTTAATGGCGGCGAGAAATAAACCCTGGCGCGCAAAAGCATCGAAAAATTCCGCGATTCTCACACTCGCCATCCACAAAGCGGTGTGACTGTCAGCGCTCGCCACCGATGCCGGGTTTACCGCCAGGCTTACATCCCCCTCATAGGCGGGTAGTAATGAATCGACCTGCAGCTTTACTGCAGAGATCAGGCTCTCCTTCGAGACTCCCGGCATTTCCAGGGAGGTTGCTACAAATTCAGATGCGGGCAGTAACAAGAGAATTGAATGATCTTTTTGTTGGGAGTTGAGCAGGGCCTTGCTGGCGGTGGCGATTAAATCTACGTCGCTTGCATCCTCATTTTCGAAATCCTCAAGCCTCGAAAACTTGCGGCTCTCGAGATGCGCTACACAGTGCTCGCGCACGAGGATCGTGGCGTCTGCCTTTTCGAGCAAGGCACGCCGGGGTCCACCTTCCAGCAATTCCCTTATTGCTGCAGGCAGGAAGCCCAGAATCTGTTGCTGTAGTTGCGCCATACCGAGTCATCGCCTGGCTGTTGTTGACACCAAACCCTGTCCACAGGATCGCCGTCAAACGAGAGTTTTGATGGTTAATTAAGTCTCTGCACTAAGACTGGGTTATCGGCAAAATAGTTTGATCCAGCACGGCTAAATGCATGCTTTTTTGCGAATGCGGCTAGTCGAAACGACCCCGCGCGTGAGCCAATATCTTGCCTGCCGGCAGCTTCTTGAGGGCGCGGTGTTGACCAGGGCACCACTGCGAGCCGCAAGACTCGGAATGAAAGGACCCGAGGACTCGGGTCCGGTTGGATTGTTCTCGGAATAGACCTGGGGGAGCGTCTGAACAAGACGCCCTGACGGCAACTCAGGTCAGCATAGACACCGCGCT
>JADFIJ010000154.1 GCA_022566775.1 Pseudomonadota bacterium
CGGTACGCTACGGCCAGCCAGTGAAACCAAGGGAAGCGATCACTGTTCGAGCTCCGGCGGTGTCAGTTGTTGCTGAGTCGGATATTGAAGGCAAAACCTGGCCGGCGGTATTACTAGGGCTTCAACGTATTATTCAGAGCTGCCCTAGCTGCAAGCGTAATCCGGAATTGATCAGGCCACTTCAGCCTGGTGGCGAAATGCGATAAACATGCAGATGCCGAACAGCGCCACGAAGGCCACCATGGCCATTCCCGGGATCGTAAGCAGGCCGAAGAGTCGAAAGTGCACCTCCGCGCAATTGCCGTCACCCTTCAACAGAAAACTCAGTGTCTCCATGAAAGGAAAATTTTCATAGATATAGGTTAACCCCGGGCCACAGGCCGGCACCTGATCTTCCGGCAGGTGCTGCAGCCAGATCTGCCGGCCGGCGAAATAACTCCCGAATATACACATGGAAGCTGCCCCGAAGGCATAATACTTCTGACCGTCGCCGGATGGATTATGGATAGCGCCAGCCAGACAGGTGAAGCCACACAGAATGACGAATACCCGTTGTGTGATGCACAGGCCGCAGGGAGACAACAACATCACATGCTCCATGTAGAGCACGATTCCAATAGTGACGACGCAGGCTAGAAATACACCCGCATTGATCAGTCGGTTGCCGGGAATTACCAGTGTCATCTGCTACTCCTGAGTATTCCGATTCCAATTCCGGTCGGTAATTCTACACCACCAGCGCCGGGTTTGTGAGCGGAGAATTGGGCGTGCCTCGGCGAGAAATAGATTTCAATGAGGCCGAGCGGTAAATCCCAGCTTAGACTCAATTCCAACGTTCGAGAAATTCATCGAAGTCAATTTCGTCGGCAGCTTCAATTTCTTTTTGCCTGACCAGGGAAGTGGCGCTGGTCTGTTGCATCATTTTCAAGGTTTCCGCATCCAGGCCATTGCCTTGGAAATATTCCCTATGCTCCTTGGACTGCTGCATGGAAAATTCAAAGAAAGATAACTGACCCTCAGTCATGGCTTTTAAAATCATTCCCGATGGCGTCAGATCCGGGTCGGCTAACTTGGCAGCCTGATTTTCGAGACTGGACTGATAGGCATTGCCAGCATGAACCTGGTCTAGCAGTGTGGCGCTATGCTCAAGGTCCTGCAGGAGCTCACCGGCCCAAGACTGCAGCGACCTTGGTGAGCCGTCCTGGGACAACATCAGATCAGGATCACGGCCCTGTTCCACAGTCAGAGCAAGATTACTGGCGACTTCGAAAAATTCCTGTTCGTGGCACTCAGGACTTTCCGCGAGCAGGCAATGGAGCAGGAACGTATCGAGAAAACGAATTTGCTCGGCGTCAATTCCCAGCGGCAGATAGGGGTTCAGATCCAGCGCCCGCACTTCGATATACTCGATGCCTTTGCCGGTCAGTGCATCCAGGGGCCGTTCATTCATCGCGACAACCCGCTTCGGTCGAATGGTGCTGTAGAACTCATTCTCCAGTTGCAACAGGTTGGTATTAATCTGCAAATATTCGCCGCCGTTTTGCTTGCCAATCTTCTCGTACTCAGGATAGGAGGTGGTCATGGCCTGGCGCAGACAATCGACGTAGGTGTCCAGTTCGTTATAGCAGACGAACAGGGATTTCTGCGCCTCGCTCTTATAACCGAGATTGCCCATGCGTAAGCAACTTGCATAGGGCAAGTAGAGAGTGTACTCATCAAACTCTTCGAGCCCGTGTTCCCGCCCCTGTACGAAGCATTTGCAGGCAGCGGGTGAGGCGCCGAACAGATAAATTAACAGCCAGGAATAACGATGGAAATTTCGAATCAGGTTAAGGTACTTTTCGGTTTGAAAATCCTGCAATGAGCCGCTGTGTTTGCAAATACTCTGGTAGGGCGCCCAGAAAGACTCTGGCATGGAAAAATTGTAATGCAGACCGGATATGGCCTGCATCAAGCTGCCGTAGCGATGACTGAGGCCATGCCGATAGAGGGTCTTCATCTTGCCAATATTGGAGCTACCATACTGGGCAATCGGGATTTCTATATCGGTTCCCAGGGGGCAGGGCATGCTCACTACCCACAACATCTCGTCATGCTCAAGGTTCTGCAGAGTGAAGCGGTGAATGTTTTCCAACACCCCCAGACATTCGTCGATATCGCTATAGACAGGAGTGATGAATTCGAGCAGGGATTCGGAAAAATCGGTGGTGATGTAGGGATTGGTGAGTGCCGATCCTAAAGCAGACGGGTGGGGGGATTGAGAAATATGGCCGTCCGGGGATACCCTCAGGCTCTCTTTTTCGATGCCTCGACACACTAGCCCCCACTCAGAATTAAATTCGGGCAGCTGGTATCGCCGCAGGCACTCACTGTATTGCTTAGCCACATTTACTCCTGATGCCACTCCTGTGGGCGCCAATCCCCGAGGTATTCTCGCCCCTGGAGGTGAGCGGCATTATGCCAAATAACTCGAGGCGGGGGAACCGGTGGTACCGTACACGATATCGGGGTCACAGATGTGGTAAATCAGTCGATCTGCTTGAATTTATGGATCAGACGTCGCTGCTTCTTGTTGGGCTTGGTGGCCGCCGGCCAGTAGGAGGGCTGGGTTTTACGCTGCTCCGCCAGGCGTTGGCGCGCGGCGATACTGGCGTCGGTTTCGGCATAGAGTAGCTGCGCTTCCGGGGCCCCGCGGCGCCGGTCTGAAAGCGCCTGCACCACCACGGTTTTCTCATCGAAGCCCTGTCGCAGACTGATCTCCATGCCTATTTCGATTTCCTTGCTGGGTTTAGCCCGATTATTTTCACAGCGGACCTTGCCACCTTCGATAGCCTGCTTGGCTAGGGAGCGCGTCTTGTAAAACCGGGCGGCCCACAGCCACTTGTCCAGGCGCACCCGGTCGAGTGGTCCTTGCTTGTCTTTGATTTTTTGTCGCTGCATGTGTGGCTCTCTATCTCATCTCTGCTTGCAGGGGCAGGAGCTGATCGAAATCTTCAACCTGGGGAAATTCCCCAGGATCGAGAAAAGGTTTCTGACTATCGGGCTGTCTGATCGCGTAAAGATATTTAATGCCTTCCCTTCTTGCCTGACGCAGAACCGACAGCGAGTCGTCGAAGAGCAGTGTTCGCTGTGGATCGTAGCTTTCGAGCCGCTGCAGGCGTTGCCAGAAACCGTGGTTTTCCTTGGCAAGATTCAGGTGATGGGCGCTGATAAGCTGATGAAAGTATTCACCGATACCCGTGTGTCGCATTTTTATGTCCAGGCTGGCAGGATGGGCGTTGGTTATGAGCAGGATTCGCTTGCCAGTGTGCTGTAACTCCCCCAGGAATTTCTCCACATTAGGCCGCACATTGATCTTGTGTTTGAGCGTTGTTTTCAGCGCGGTGATATCCAGCTGTAGTTCTTTTTCCCAGTAATCGAGGCAGTACCAGTCCAGGGTGCCATGTACCTTCTCGTATTTGCATTTTATGATCTCCCTGGCGGCTTCGCGGTCCACGCCATGGGTTTCACTGTAAACTCTGGGCACCAGCGTCAGCCAAAAATAGTTGTCGAAATGCAAATCCAGCAGCGTGCCATCCATATCGAACATGATGGTGTCGATGGCTGACCAGGGTGGCATTTTGAGTCTCCGCTATACTTAGGGCGTTACTGTATTATTCAGAGCTGCCCCTGGCAGAAATTATATCTCTTCAATCGGACAAGTTATATGTGGAACGACCAACAACTCGACGAGCTCAGAAATATTGCCGTGGCTGCAGGGCAGGAAATTCTGGCCGTATACGATCAGGATCAGGCATTAGAAATCACATGGAAGGACGACAAATCCCCTCTGACTGAAGCCGACCGTCGTGCCCACCGACTCATTGTTGAACGCCTGCCAAGACTTGACCCTGACATACCCATTCTCTCGGAAGAATCAGATGCGATCGATTTCGAGACTCGCCGTAGCTGGCACCGGTACTGGTTGGTTGATCCGCTCGACGGCACCAAGGAGTTCATCAAGCGCAATGGCGAGTTTACTGTCAATATAGCGTTGATCGATGGGGGTCAACCCAGTCTTGGAGTGGTCCATGTGCCGGTCACCGGCGTCACCTATCTTGGTAAGGTGGGGATCGGGGCCTGGAAGCAGGATGCAACGGGAGACATCTCTGCCATTGCGGCCCAAAGCCTGGACCTGGAGCGCGGTGTAGTACGCATTGTTGCAAGTAGAAGTCATCGCGGCGAAGAAGTCGAGGCGCTAATCGCCGGGATTGAAGCCGAGCTAGGCCCATGCGAAGTCGTCAGCATGGGCAGTTCACTGAAAATCTGTCTGCTGGCAGATGGCTCTGCCGATATTTATCCGCGCCTTGCACCTACCAGCGAGTGGGATACGGCAGCAGCGCATGGGGTACTCGCGGCGGCGGGCGGGGAAATTTATACCACCGAATTCGAGCCCCTGCGGTATAATCAGAAAGCAGATTTACTCAATCCCTATTTCATTGCGCTGGCGGATATCGAGTTTGCCTGGCAGCAATTGCTTAGGGCCGCTCCAGCCCCGGCGCTGGACAAGCCTGGGCAAAGCCATTAGCGTTTAATCGCAGGCTCCTTAGTTCATTTTCATCACCGCAGGCTTAGCCATGATTAAAAACCCTATGACGCTGTTGGTCCTGACATTGCTGCATTTTAGTCTATCGCAATTGGTGGTCTCGCAGGAGCTGGAAATTGTATCTCCCGCCAGTGTTGGCTTTTCAGACAGTGGTCTCGAGCTTGCGACCGCAGCGTTACAGCAGCACATCGACAACGGTGATATTGCCGGGGTGGTGGCGGCGGTGGCCAGAGATGGCAAGCTCATCTATTTCGAGGCACTGGGACAGATAGACCTGGAGCAGGGCAAGCCGATGCGCGATGATGCCTTGTTCCGCCTGTATTCCATGACCCGGCAAATCACCAGCGCTGCGGTGCTGCAATTGTATGAGCAGGGCAAATTCCGTCTCGATGATCCCATCAAGATGTATCTTCCCCAGTTTGAAGACCAGCGCGTATTGATCGATGCGTCGAGTACGAACTTGTCTCATACCAGGCGGCGAACTGGCGATATCACGGTTGCACATTTACTGACCCACACCTCAGGTTTGGGCAGCAGAAGCTCCGCGCTCTATCGCGAAAATAATGTACGTGACAAGGATATTTCACTGGATGAGATGGTTGGCAATGTCGCTCGCATTCCGCTGTTTCAGGATCCTGGCACTCAATTTCGCTATGGCATACACGCCACCATTCTCGGCAAGCTCATCGAGGTCTGGTCTGGCCAGCCCTTCGAGGAATACTTGCAGGAAAACTTGTTTAAGCCCCTGGCCATGAATGACACGATGTTCTGGGCCGAGGGCGGCGCTGCCGCCAGGATCGCCCAGCTCTACCGGCCTACTGACGGCCGGCTTCAAGTCCATCAAATTGAGTCGGTGCCCTGGACCGCCAGGCCGAAGTTGATCGAGGGAGGCGTCGGCCTGCTCTCCTCGGTCATGGACTACATGCACTTTACCCAGATGGTTCTCAACGGCGGCACCTTCGATGGCCATCAGCTGCTGCAGCCAGAGACTGTGAGACTGATGTTTGTCAATGCCGTGCCAGACCAGGCCATGCCGATCGGCAACCGGGGATACTGGCTGGGTTCGGGCTGGACCCTGGGCGGGTTCAATTTGGTGTTGGATGCCGATGCCTACAATTTTCCAGTCTCCGAGGGTACGATCTGGTGGGATGGCTCCGCCGGCACCCGCTTTTTTATCGATCCCGTGCAGGCAACCATCATCGTCATCATGGCCCAGGTATCGCCCTCCGGCGGCGGTGGTTTTCGGGAAGAATTCAGTCGCCTGGTGGATGCCGCGATTGTAGAGCGGCGTTAACAGATTGCGACTTAAAGCCCGGGCCAGAGTCGCTGTTCAGGGGCGATTAGAAAAATATTAGGGGCAGAATTATTTTCTAGAGCATATTACCTTTAAAATAGATCTGTCCCTATTCTCTGTATTTTTACTCTGACCTTATTTTTCATCAAAAAGTGATTGAAGCGAGAATCCAACAATGAAAATCATTAAGCCAATGCTCAATAGTCTCCTGCTGTTAAACGGGCTTGTCCTGTTGGTCAATCCATTGCTTGGACAAGACCGTGAGTCATTCACATCGCCCCACTCTATCGTGGCACCCAAGCTCATCGTCGACGACCTGGGCCGGGCAGAAAATTTCTACAAGACTTTTCTCGGTGTTAAAGAGATCAACCGCATCGATAGCAACCTGGAACTCTTCGATGAAACTATTCTAGGTTACGGTCAGGGCGCCAACATTGCCCTGTATGAGCCCAACCCCAATGTCGAAAGACCTCTGCCAAAGAGCCAGCACCCGGTGGTGTTATTTAATACTCCCCATCTACGAGCAATAACCGACAGGCTCGAAGCGACCGGTTACCCGGTACGGTACATCGGCAGTGAAACCAGCGAAGGGCTCTTCATCGGCATCACCGAAGATCCTGCCGGCAACGTCGTTGAGATCGTGTCCCGAGGTGATACACCAAACGTGGGTGGATCGAAACTGATAGTCAGTAACAGGAAGGAAGCGGAGGATTTTTATTCCCGGGTATTCAATGTGCCACCACTGCGATACTACAAGTCCGATTCCTACGATGAAGTGCTGATGAATTTCGGTGAGGGTCCCTTCCTCGCCTTATTTGAGTCGAAGGTCGAACCGCAACTGACCAAGAGTCAGGCTCCCGTAGTCGCTATCGCAACATCGGACTACGACGGTGTGGTAAGCCGGTTGAAACAAGAAGGCGTGGAGATGTCGGAAATCGTCTTCGGAGCATTAACTATCACCATTGCACAGGATCCGAGCGGCAACGCGATCGAGATAATCAGGCGCTAATCAAAAACAAACCTGACCCCCCTTTCACTTTGGAAAATTTCGATGGTATCGGTCGCTGGCGCAGTACCAATGTGGCCGGCAATCCGATCGATGCCAGAGGTACCCTGGCCAATGGTATTGCAGTGGATGGGCCGATATCCCTGAGGAATGCCCTGGTCAAAGACCGGTCGGTTTTTACCACTACTATCACCCGGAAGTTATTAACTTATGCCCTGGGTCGCGGAGTGGAGTACTATGATGCGCCGGCGGTTCGACAGATCGTTCGCACCGCTGCTGCGGATGATTACCGCTGGTCAGCCTTGATTGCAGGCGTTGTAAACAGTACACCCTTCCAGATGAGGAGCACTGAACCACAATGATCATCACCAAGAAAGTCTTACCGAGAAGGACATTCCTGCGTGGAGCAGGGGCTGCATTGGCACTACCGTTGCTGGAGAGCATGATTCCTGCTCTGGCCCGGGCCGAGGACAAGATTCAGCCGGCACAGCGGCTGTCCATCGCTTATGTGCCCAATGGCATCATCATGGACAAGTGGACCCCATCCAGGATCGGTACAGACTTTGAGTTTCCCGCGATCCTTGAGCCGCTGGCACCATTTAAAGACAAGCTGTCCGTGTTATCGGGATTGTTTAACGGGGTACACTGATAAGTTAATAACTTAACGACTATCCCGTTCCTTATTCACTCAATCTGCACTTGCAAGGGATGATTCAAGCCATAATTTAGCTAGTTCGCAAGAGCACAGAGTTAGTCCGCCCCGAAACTTCCTGATTCCTGCTAGAGCAAACTACACTGGGTTAACATCGTATTGCAAAGGATTCCGGCATGTTAGAGGCAGGGCCCGCTGGGTTGGATGGTTAAATATCAGTTCGTGCGTATGCACCCAAACAAGGGCGTTATATGTACAGTCCCTATATAATCTAAATATAACGCACTGAAAAAAATTAACCATTCCTATGGCAATCACACTATGAAAATTTATGGCCGAACTGAGCACAGCGAATCAGAACTTGAAATTCTTAGCGAAACAAACCTTGTAGCAGATCCGACGATACTTCGCGAATTGGCCTCGTTTCTTTATCGGTGTGCAGATTCAATTGATAACCAAGGAGAAAATTGGACATATGAACATTTTGAAAGCGATGAAGTTGTAAGCTCGAAGTTCGTGGTTTTTAATCCGAACCTTGTTGATGCTTAGGTGTTCCTGAAAAATCAGTGAATGAGTTAAAATGGGAAACACATAATAAACAGTTCAAAACCGAAAAACCACTGCGTGGCTTGCTCCTTAACAATGGTGTTCACCATTACCGGAAATGGTAAGTGGAGTCGAAGTAAAAAATTCCTATGTCGGCGATGATTCCTCATCTGTTGTGGTGGTTTTCGGGGAAATTTTAGCGCCTTCGTCGATGCCGTGATTGTGGAGCGGCGTTCACAGATTACGGCTTAAAGCCCGGGCCAGAGTCGTTGTTCATTGGCGATTAGAAGCTGAGAGTGAATTCACTACCACTGCCTTCTACGCTACTCACCGCCAGCGTTCCCTTATTTAATTTGGTCAACTGCCGTGACAAGCTCAGACCGATACCGTTCCCGGTTTCCTTGGTGGTAAAAAAAGGCGTGAAAATATTATCGATGACGTCCCTACTGATGCCACAGCCGTTATCGGTTACTTGAATAACAATCTTATTATCCAGCTTGCGGCAAGCGAGTTCGACAATTCCGGCGGATTCTTCCGCGACGGCGTCGATCGCATTACTCAACAGGTTGATAAGAATCTGTTCCATCAGGTTCACATCTGCAACCATGGAAAGTTTCTCCGGTTCAACCCGAGTCGAAAGTTTGATCCCAGCAGTAGCGATTTTTTCTTTGAGCAGTAACTCAATGCGTTCAAACAGGGCAGCTACGCTCAACTCAGCCAGCACCGGTGTCGGCAGATTACTGAGGCTGCGATAGGAGTCGACGAAATCCATCAGGCCCTGACTCCGGGATGCGATGACATCGACACTTTGCTGCAAG
>JADFIJ010000155.1 GCA_022566775.1 Pseudomonadota bacterium
CGCCATGCTGGTGACTGTACGCGGCAAGCTGGTACGGGCGAAAGTGCAGGGCTTAACTCCGGAAGAGATGTTGGCAACGGAACCCGCTGACGGCTATGTGCCACCGAATGACAATACTAATGCCTGGCTGCTGCGAGCCTATGAGGAGTACACCGGCCAGTAAGTAGAAATGGGGACAGACCACATTTTTCTAATATCGAGATTGTCACTGTCACCGACTACCGGAAAAACATGGTCTGTCCCTATTTTACCAATCAGTTGACCGAGGAAGTTTTATGAGAAACTGTTCTTACCTGTCTATTCTCGTCCTGTCGTTACTCTTAGTTCCGCTGTCTGTGCAAGCACACCACAGCACGGCAATCTATGATACTCAACAAGAGATTACTGTGGAGGGTGTCGTCACCGGTCTCCGATGGGCTAATCCCCACGTCTATATTTACCTCGATCAGACCACGGACTCAGGAGAAGTCGTCAATTGGGAAATTGAGGGGTTCGGACCTTGGGCCATGCGCAAGATGGGGTGGTCCAGAGACAGCATCACTATCGGCGATACGCTGACCGTGAAGGGAAATCCTGCCAGGAATCCCCGCAACAAGAGCCTCTATCCGCAAACTATTTTATACGCCGGCAATACCCTGTTCGACGGGCAGCAGTTCTTTGCCCAGGCGTTGAGCGGCGTTACACCAGAGAACGCAACCGACAGCCTGGGGGGAACCTGGTCAACTCTGCTGGCTCAGTCGCTAATTCCTTTTCTGGTTGGAGAGGGAGAGATGGACCTCACCGAGGAGGGAGTGGCCGCCGTGGCCCGCTGGGATGAACAAACCATGAACCCTGGCATAAGCTGCACCCAACTGGTGGCACCGCCGATGATGATCATGCCAGATGGGAAACGCATTACCCTGGGTAATGAGACGATTACTATCGAGGGGGACTATGATGGCATCGTGCGCACTATTCATATGGACATTACTACTCATGAAGGAGCAGCGCCATCACCTCAGGGCCATTCCATTGGTCGCTGGGAGGGCGACAGCCTGGTCATCGACACGAGCCATTTCTCCGACCATATCATGGGTAATGGCTGGAGCGTGCCGTCGGGTTCGCAGAAACACCTGATGGAACGCCTGACACTGAACGAAGACGGCAAGAGCCTGACCTACCATTTCGAACTCATGGACCCGCAATACCTGGCTTCACCCATCACCGGCGATACCTCCTGGTCCTGGGATCCGGCATTGCAGTTCATGGTGGATGAATGTGATCTGGGAAACGCGAGAAGATTCCTTGAACACTGATTGCTTGGTTTTGGGGGAAAGTTAAATAGGAACAGGTTTATCAAATATTTGATTGCCTGGAATCAGAATTATGTGTTCGACTAAAATATAGATCTGTCCCCATTTATTCTTTGAGCCCAAGGGGGTCCAAATGAAAAACTACAATGTCCATTTGCCAACCGCCGGCAACTACCGTCCTCCGCTTTTTTTGATTGCCGTTATGGCGCTTGGGTTAAACCAGGGCGTTCAGGCCCAGAATTTTGACGTCTTACTGGATAGCTCAGGCGAAGTTAAAGAAGAAGCTTACGAATACTTGCGCAAGGTTACATTCGGCAGTGATCAGGCCTATGAGAAAATTCAGGGTACACACCTGAAACAGCTGATGGGTGAAGTTGTGGGGTTTTCGCGAAAGAGTCGCGACGACGGCAACCGCTATTGGGGTCGAATCTCCGGGACCGAGTATGAATCCATGACGGCGGATTGGATTGGAGAGAAGTTCGATGAGCTGGGTTTGGAAAACATCTACTCCCAGCCATTTGATTTGCGTCCTCAGTGGTTCCCTATTGACTGGAGTCTGACGGCTATCGGTGATGGCACCACTCTCAATTTCAGCTCTGCTAACCCGGCTACTCAGATGCCTGGATTTCCCGGCACCATGGAGCTGGAAGCGGTGTGGGTCGGACTGGGTACGGAAGCCGATTTCATCGGCCGCAATGTACAGGGCAAGGCAGTCATCATCCAAACCATGCTGGCACCGGGGCAAATGGGCAATTCCGCTTCCTGGGAAGGTGCGACACTGCGGGCCCGGGATAAGGGAGCGGCGATGATCATTGGTATCTGGGGTTATGCCGGTAATCTGGCCGTTTGGCAAAGTCTAAATGCCTTTCAGATGATTCGAAATGACGACGGCACGTCTCGTTACGTTAACCAACAGTTGGTAATGCCGGGATTCTTCATGGGTTGGGAAGACGGTCAACGTTTGCGTGATCTGGTGGCCACCGGCGGATCGGTAAAAATCTCTGCAACCCTGGACACTGAAACCCGGGAAGGGCTGGTTAGTCCGAGCATCTTCGGTACTCTACCAGGCACCACCGATGAGAAGATTTACGTCATGGCCCATATGGACGGCTACTATGATGCCGCCTTGGACAATGCTTCCGGTGTGGCAGTGATGCTTACTCTGGCGGAATATTTTGCCCAGATTCCTGCAGAGCAAAGGCGCCGGGACATCGTCTTCATCGGTACCGCGGGTCATCATGTGGGCTCTCCCAATGCTGTTTATCTGCGGGATGAGGGCATGTTGGAAAACACCGCGCTGATGATTAACTGCGAGCACATCGCTCCCACGCAGTTCGTCAACTTCAATACGGAGATGCGCCGCAGCACCACTATTACTCCCCGGCGATGGTGGGTACACGGCAGCCAGCGTCTACTGGATATTACTCTCGATGCTTATCGAACCTTCGGTGTCAGCCTCATCGGTCCCATGGACGGCAGAGCCACCGGCGAGATGATGGCCATCGATAAGGAAGCACCTTCGGTACAAGTCATTCGCTCTCCGGAGCACAAGCATACCGATGGCGATATTATGGCATTGGTGCCTGGAGTGGGCGTGGAAGCGGTGGCTCGTTCCTTCGCCAAGATTATTGACGAAGTAAACAAACTGGATATCAGTCAGTTAAGCGCTGCTGTTGCAGCAGTGAATTAGAATTCTGAGAACAGAGCTCTTTTTGCTATATATTTAGTCCGACCTCTGAGGTTGCTAAATAGGTTGCTAAATGAAAATTCTAAAAATAGTACTCCAAGTCGCGGGCATACTGTTGCTGATCCCGGTGGTGGCGATGGCGACACTGAGTTTTGCAAATCGCAACAACGATGGTCCTTCGATTATCTTTCCCGGCGGTGAATTGGTGTCCGGGGATTTATATACTGGCCCGGAGCCTGACTGGAGTTTTACCGACCAGGTTTCTACCGTTCACTTACAGCTTGATGATCCGCTGAGCTCTAGATTGATCTGGATTGAGGAAAGCGGGGGAAAAATTTATATCACTTCCGACTATATGGGCACTGCGCTAGGCCGATTGTGGAAACATTGGGCCGTGCAGGCTGTTGAGGGTGATGGCATGGCGGTGGTGCGCATTAATGGCACGCGTTATGAGCGGAAACTGGTGAGAATTACCGAAGGCCCGGTGCTGGACGGTGTGGTCGCGAAAAAGCGGGCTAAGTATCGCTCGGATATCAGCAGGGAGCTTATCGAAGCGGGTCACATCTGGGTCTTCGAACTCGCGCCGCGGGTATGAGCCTAGTCTAGTGAGTGGCTTAATCAGTCCTCATTTTCTCGAACTACAAGCAGAGGTGAAGATGAAAAATTCACGCAAATTATTAACAGTCGTAATATGGGGAATAGCAGCACTGTGTGCTGCCGGCGCCAGCTACGGCCAACTGGGTAACTTCGAAGACGTCGAGCTTAGCATCGTGCCCGTGTCCGGCAACGTCTATATGGTGCAACGTCCCGGTGGCGGTGGCAACATCGGTGTTTTGGTCGGGCCCGAGGGTGTGTTACTGGTCGACTCCCTGTTCGCGCCCTTGGCGGACAAACTGGTGGCGGTGGTGAAGGAGGTGACCGACAGTGAGATCCGATTCTTGATCAACACCCACATCCATATCGACCATGTGGGGGGCAACGAGAACCTCGCGCAGATGGGCGTATTGATCTTCGCCCATGACAACACCCGCTTGCGCTTCCTGGAAGAGAGGATGCGCTTTCCCAGGCGGGGAGGGAGTTTTCTGGCCCAGCAACCGGCGGCGGCACGACCGGTGGTGACATTCAACGATGAGATCAGTTTTCACCTCAACGGCGAGGAGGTTCGCGCCTTCCTGGCCCCGCCTGCCCACACCGATGGTGATACCTTTGTCTACTTCTCCGATGCCGACGTATTGCATCTTGGTGATGTATTTCGCACCACCAGCTACCCGATTATGGACCTGTATAACGGCGGCAGCCTGCGCGGCACCATCGCCGCTCTAGATCAGGCTATCGACATCGCCGGTCCAAACACCAAGGTGATTCCGGGTCACGGCCTCAGCGTGGTTGGTCGTGCAGAGATGGTGGAGTTTCGCGACATGATCCTCGACGTACAAGGCCAGGTCCTCACCATGATTAAACAGGGCAAGAAGCTCGACGAGGTGATGGCCGCGCGACCGACAGCCGACTACGATGCGAAATGGGGTCAGGAAGCAGGCTGGACGGCCAACGATTTCGTGCCGATCGTGTATTACGAGCTCGGCGGGTCGGGCCGCTTGGACGACCGCTAGCCAAGACGCAGCCGTCCCTACTTCTGGTTCTAGGGCTCGATAATTTTTCTGTACAGGTGCCAGGTCGCATGGCCTAGTATGGGCAGCGCGACCGCGAGTCCTATGAAGAAGAGAGCGGCTCCCACGGCCATAATCAATACCACAATCAGTCCCCACACCGCGAGTACGAAAAAATTGGAGGCGAATGCTCTGACCGACACCCAGATGGCGGTGAATGAGTTCACCGGTTTGTCCAGAGCTAGAGGAAAGGCAACAACCGAGAACGCCATCGCGATGTATGCGAATAGAAAGCCGACAAAATTACCATAAAAAATCAGTGCGCCACCGTGACGCGTGGTGACGAGCTGGTTAAGGAAGTCTGCAACCGAGCTTGGGGGCGTGTCCGCGAACAGACTGAAATAGATGATCTCTGCGGAGTAAAGCCAGCCGGAATAAAGCAGTGTCATCAGGATCGACAAGGCCAGGATTGGGGCGAACGCAGAGGAATGAACAAATCCGAACGCTCTGCGCCAGCGCATTCTCTGCCCACGCTCACGGTGTCGGCTCATCTCGAAAAAAGCAATCGCCACTATGGGGCCGAGAAGTGTGAAGCCGGCCACCGTGGGAAAGGCTAAAAAGCGCAGATCCTTGCCTAAGGCAAACATGATAAAGACGAGTACGATTAGCGGATAATACAGTAGCAGTAAGGTGAGGGTAGAAATTGGTTTTTCGCTGTAATCTTCCCAGCCTTCCCGTAGCGACTGCCAAAGATCGTTCAGTGTAATCTTGCGAATCTTAATATCATCTGCATGCAGACATATGTCTCTAAATAAAGGTGCCTCATTCTGGTGAGTAAGTGCAACCATAACTGTACCGCCCCCGTCACATTAGGTCCGCAGTATGGCTGCACACTTATGCTTCCAATGAAGACAGCCCGACATCAAATTGCTGGAAGCAAATACTAAATGGCAGATTCGATCTCAAAACTTCCACACTGGCAGAGTAAATCCCAAGAAATAAATCTATCCTTCCTAACAGTCTACTCTCGAAAATCTGGAGAGTACACCCCTCACAATACGGGTCAGATTCTGGGTATTGGCCTAAACCTGGATCCCCGCCCATCGAGGATTATAAGAGGCAGGATCCGGCCCTTGCATTCCGTCATCTCAACCCTTGCGTTCATGAATGGAAGTACCGGCCATCAACGCCGTTGAAGCGGGCCTCAAGCGCTATCGAGTAGTCATCAAGAGTCGTACAATTTGTAACAATTAAGCCTAGATAGGTATGCAATACTCTTGCCTGTTCGAGGCGTTATTAAGTACCGAGTCGTACCAGGCCGGTGCCTATGGCCGAGCTCCCCAGCAATGACAACGGAGACAGACTTGATGGCAAGACACAAGGGTATGATTCCTGCCGCTTTTTGCGCGCTTCTGCTGAGTCTCTGCTCGCTTGCCAGTGCCCAGGATAACGTGGGTGATGAATCCACAGTCAGGTACCCGGCCTCCTATTTTGAGGAATGGGCACCGGTGACTGCTCAGGACATGATGGATAGAATTCCCGGGCTTGGCGGCGGCGGTTTCGGCGGTCGCGGAGGATTTGGCGGTGGCGGTTTCAGAGGTCCCCCTGGGGGCTTTCATGGTGGAGGAGGTTCTTCCGGTGGCTCTCGGGGCGGTAGTCGGGGATTCGGCGGCGGCAGTGGCGGCAACGAGATACTGATTAATGGCAAGCGCACAGCCGGCAAGAACAACAGTACCAGCGGTCAACTGGGCAGAATAACTGCCGACCAGGTTGATTATATCGAGATTATTCGTGGCACCTCCGGCGAGTTGGATGTGCGCGGTAGCGGCCAGGTTGTCAACGTGGTCCTGTTTGAACAATTCACCAGTTCCACTATGCAATATGAGGTTCGGGCTGAACGGACGTCGGACACTACGGTTTCTCCCTCGGCCAGTCTTTCTTACAGCGGTCAGCGGGGTGGTTTGAATTATCAATTAAGCGCCAGGACCTCAGACACTCACTTTTTGAGTTTGAGCAAGGAAAACTCCGTGTTGGGGGATTTCTCGCCAAACGACCTCATCCGCGAAGATCAAACCACCGACGGCAGCATTTCAAGCTTAAGCACGAACTTGAATTACGAGTTAAATTCAAACAGCAGTGTACGTTTCAACTTGCAATTTATGGAAGGTGATGGCGTAACAAATTTGTTTCGTCGTACCACCGATCTTAAAGTTATTCCCAATGCTGTGTTCCTGCAACGGGAAGAAAGTCCCAGCGACGTAGAAAACTGGGAGATCGGCGGCGATTACGAATACAACAACGCCCGCGGCGACCGCTTCAAGATATTATTTATCAGCAACGCCTTTACTCGCTCCAACATCAGGGAACGCTGGGACCTGGGAGATGACAACACCGAGACCAAGAACTTGTTTCTCGACTCCAGTAGCACCACCAGGGAACGCATTGTTCGCGGCTCCTACACCTTCGATATTTTTTCCGGACAGGATATCGAATTTGGTGCCGAACGGGCCCAGACTATCCTCGATTCAAACCTGGCTCTTGGTGTAGAGGACAGTACCGGGATCCCTTCAGCCGACCATGGTGGTCTGGTGCCGGTTCTAGTGTCCAACGCCAATTCCACCGTGGAAGAAATCCGTTATGAGCCTTTCGTGATTCATAACTGGATAATCAACCCGAGGATGTCTCTGGAAACGTCGCTCTTGTACGAACTTTCGGAAATCATCCAGAGTGGGGATGTGTCAAAAAAGCGGGACTTCGATTTCGTCAAGCCCAAGATGGATTTCAGATATGACCTGACCCCTACCTTGCAGCTGCGGGGAACTATCGAAAAAATTGTGCAACAGTTAAGCTTTCGTGATTTCGTAGCTTCCACTGACAATCGGGATGAGGATTCCAATGTGCAGGCGGGTAACGCCAACCTGCGGCAGGAATGGTATTGGAACTATGAGTTCAATTCCGAGTTACGCCTGCCGAATGATGTAGGCGTGTTGAGTGGCAGAATTTTTTATGAAGACTGGCACGATAAAATAGAACGCGTGGATGTCTCTCCCTCGGAGGACGATCTTCAAAGCGCCAGCGGCAATATCGGCGATGGCACTAAATACGGCATAGATCTGAGGGGCAGTATCCGCATGCGAATGATCAATATGCCCAACTTGCTGGTAACCGGGAACATCTCCGCCGAAGATTCAAAAATTACCGATCCTTTCCTGGGAATAGAACGGCGCTTCCAGTTTAGTTATCGGGGTCAAACCAACCTGGGTTTTCGCCACGACATTCCGAGTTGGAATCTGAATTACGGCGTGAATTGGAACAACAGGTGGGATGGAAATAGAAAACGCTATGATATCGACGATATCGAACTGTCGGCCGGTGACCCCTTCTGGTCGACATTTGTGGAATGGCGAGGCTTTAACAACATGACCTTTCGTCTCGATTTGTCGCGAATTATCAGCGACAGTGAATTTTGCCGGGAACGGCAACGCTTCGTCGGCCGTATTTCCAGCGGGATTCTCGAGGAAATCGAAGACCAGTGCAGTTCCTCCGGCAGTTCGGTGTCACTGCGGGTCAACGGCACGTTCTAAGATGTAGTCCAATCTGAACCTTTCCGGCTCAGGTCTGCAATTGCACGAAAAATCAAGAGAGTACGGTACACCTTGCGTATTGGGCCGGTCCCCACCTAGCGGCAGCTCCTGCCTATCTGCTGCCAACAGCCCTTCAAATCTACCTATTTCACGCCCCCTCTGCTACGGACGGCCCGATTCATACCAGCCAATAATCGCCTGGACGAAATACACGGGTTAAGCCATCATTCAGGTTGCCAGGGCTACTCTTGAAAGCCACGATACATCACTGTTCCAACTGTTAGCAGGTGGCTCAAATGCATAATAAAGCAAGAATTATCAGACTGGGGCTGGGTAGTTTCCCCTTATTGGCACTCTTGCTCGCGGCCTCCGGGGCTGTCGTTGCCCAGGATCCGGTTCCCGTCGATGCCGATGGCAACTCCATCGTATTAGCGGACAATGAAGTGGTTCGAGATGGCGCCATCGATACCCAGTTACTGGTGTTTACCAGTGCTGAGCTGCAAGAATTCGTAGGCCCGATAGCCCTCTATCCAGATAGCCTACTAGCCATCATCCTGCCCGCTTCCACTTATCCGCTGCAGATCGTGTTGGCCGCTCGCTTCCTGGAACAACTGGAATCCGACAGCACCCTGACACCCGATGAGAACTGGGATGAATCGGTGATCGCCCTGCTGAACTATCCGGAAGTGA
>JADFIJ010000294.1 GCA_022566775.1 Pseudomonadota bacterium
ACTCTGAAGGCGGTAGAAGCACGCTTCTATTCGACATCAGAGATCGAGTTCCGCAGCGCTGGCTAAAGTGAAGGATATATGGGCGTGCGCAAGGGGGCTAGGCGACTCAAATTCGCGGATAAACTGCACAGTGTTCTATAGTTAATTTATAATGGGATCAGTAGGCTATGCGTACAAACTGAATAATTACCTAAGGTAGGTGCTTCTGCTCGCTTAACTAAACATGGATAATGGGCTACTAATCAACTGAGAGCGACCCATGAGTAAATTGACCCACCTCGACGAACGGGGTAACGCCCACATGGTAGACGTCGGCCACAAGCAAGTCAGTCAGCGCGTTGCTATCGCCAGCGGACAGATTCGTATGGCCAGCAGCACGCTGGATTTGATCGCCGGGGGAGGGCACAAGAAGGGCGATGTCCTTGCAGTTGCGCGCATTGCCGGTATTCAGGCCGCCAAGCAATGTGCCCACCTGATACCCCTGTGCCATCCCTTGATGCTCACCAGTATCGATGTGGACTTCGAACTGGATCAACAACTGCCGGCGGTGAAAATAAACGCCTGTTGCAAGCTGTCAGGCCAGACCGGGGTGGAAATGGAAGCCCTGACCGCCGTCGCCGTCGCTGCCCTGACCATCTATGACATGTGCAAAGCCGTGGACAAGGACATGGTCATCACAGCGATCTGCCTGCAGGAAAAACAAGGTGGCAACAGTGGCCACTACCGACGCAGCGATAATTCAACAGAGTAAGCGATGTTAACTATCCACTATTTTGCCAGCGTTCGGGAAGCCGTGGAGCGCAGTGAAGAACAATTGGAATTGCCTGAGAATGTCGCCAATATCGGTGACTTGATCGAGCATCTATTGCTGCTGCATCCCCACTTCGAGACCGTTTTCCAGGATGACAGAAAAATCCTGATTGCCGTTAACCAGACCGTCGTCGATAAATCCCAGGCCCTGGACCCGGGCGATGAGATCGCATTTTTTCCACCGATGACAGGTGGTTAGGCCAGCTTTATGATAAGTATTCAGAGGGAAGACTTTAGTCTCGAGCAGGAGTACCAGAAGCTCCGAACCGAGGCGGGGGATGTGGGAGCGATCGTCACTTTCACCGGAATCGTCAGGGAGTTGTATGGCGGAACCGGGGATAAAAGGGGCGCCGCGAAAACCGACACCCTCTATCTGGAGCACTATCCGGGCATGACTGAAACCAGCCTGGCGAATATCGTCGGCGCGGCGCAGAAGAAATGGCCACTTCTCGCTGTGCGGGTGATTCACCGGGTGGGAGAATTAA
Source organism: Pseudomonadota bacterium (assembly GCA_022566775.1). Classification (GTDB taxonomy): domain Bacteria; phylum Pseudomonadota; class Gammaproteobacteria; order Pseudomonadales; family Pseudohongiellaceae; genus UBA9145. The sequence goes on from JADFIJ010000294.1 coordinate 1,296, forward strand.
AACCACAAGAACAGATCGTGTTCGTTGGCACAGCCAGTGGACATCGGCAGGACGCATTCGATGCGGCCCAGTACATCATGGATTTCCTGAAAAGCCGAGCACCATTCTGGAAGAAGCAAAGCTCCGGCAAGGACAGCCACTGGGTCGATGCCAGAGTCTCCGATGCGGAGGCCCTGGCGCGCTGGCAAGACTCCTAGCCCAGATATTTCACCAACCACTTAAAAATTCGGGCTAGCCGATTTATTGGCTATATTGCTGCAGGCGCCACTGACCCGGAGCCAACCCCCCCAATTTCCATTTCCCAATCTGGACTCTCACCAGGCGCAACGTCGGGAAGCCCACGGCCGCTGTCATTCTTCTTATCTGTCGATTGCGGCCTTCGCACAGGGTCAGTTCAATCCAGCTGGTGGGAATGTGTTTGCGCTCTCGAATCGGTGGCTGCCGCAACCACAAGTTTGGCGGGTCGATGAGCACGGCGCCGGCGGGGCGAGTGACACCGTCTTTCAGCTCGACTCCCTGGCTTAGTCTTAATACTGCAGCTGCGTCGATGGCACCCTCTACCTGGGCCAGGTACACCTTCGCCAACTTGAATTCCGGATCGGCAATCTGCTGTTGCAAGCTGCCGTCATTTGTCAGTATGAGCAGACCTTCGGAGTCTTTATCCAACCTGCCGGCGGCATAAAATCCTTTTCTGTCAATAAATTCTGCGAGGGTCTGTTGAGAATCGGCGCCGGTAAACTGTGAGAGCACGGCGAAGGGTTTGTTGAAGAGTAAAAGTTGTGACACAGGAAACTACAGCCGCCGATGGTGCGCGCAGGGTACTCCGGCGTATCAGGAGGAGCTGCGAATTGAAGATAACACCACAGTTCTATGCTAGAGGCCCTTAGACTTGATGGATGGTGAAGGCACTACGCGGGATCGGTTGGT
>JADFIJ010000156.1 GCA_022566775.1 Pseudomonadota bacterium
TCTTTCAGGTGGTAATCACTGCAATCATGGCTGCCGGATCGTAACCGGCTGCGACCAGATACTGGGCACCTAAACTGTCAGCTTCAAGCTCATGCTCGCGCCCAAAACCGCTCAAGCCTGTTTGCGCCCAGATTGAAGCCACTTCACTAATCTGGGAACCAACATAACTACTGCCTGTCGCCACGGCGGTGACGAAACCGCCCACCGTCGCTACGGTTTTAGCCAGCGCGCCTCGAGCCTGCTGCTGCACTGCATGTCTTGCGGTGATATGACCTATCTCATGGGCCAAAACCGCTGCCAACTCCGCTTCGGAATTCATAAACGTCAGCAGGCCACGATTCACGTAGACATAGCCACCCGGTAGAGCGAAGGCGTTTATCTCGGGGCTGTCGATTATGTGAAAGTAATAGTCGAGATCTGGTCTGTGGCTCACCTTGGCGACTTTATTACCAACCTCTCGTACATAGGCCAATAATTCCTCATCTTCGAACATTGGCATACTGTTGAGGACTTTCTCGTGCTCTTCGAGACCAATTTCCTTTTCCTTACGCTCCGACATCAAGACCAGGTTGGCACTCCCGGTCGCAGGATTTATTGCGCAAGAAACCACGGCAGCACAGAGGACCATCGGCAGCAACAGGCGTGCCACCCCTTTTACACAATTCCGGAATGGAGCAGATGTATTGGACAACAACAGATTTCCAAAGCCCGAAACTTGCAGATTTAATCTAAGCATAGTGCCACCTGTCCTTCTTTAAGTCTTTTCCGCTTGTCAGGCTTAAGTCTTCGGCCTTTAGCTGCCGTTAACAAAACTCTTGAGCTGGTCTGCAAGTCGAGAGCAGGCATTGGCCTCAACTCTTGCGATCAGCGGAATTGGAATAATAAGGGCGGGCAAATAGGATTGCCCGGTTGCGTCTGTGCTGATGGTGCCAACCGAGGTCATGGACACGACATCCCAGATTCTGGCGTCGAAGTTGGCGTCATCTTCCCACGAACCAAAACCAAAACAGCCTGCTCCTCCTGGCCCAATGGTGCATGAAATAGCGCCTGAGCGATCTGTGGTTTCGGTATGACCATCCAGCCATACGATATAGCGCACGCCGAAATCCAGCATTTTCTCGGCGACCACATTTTCTGCCATCAAGCGCTCAAGATCTCGGGTACGCAGGGGTGCAGTTCGAGGCTCAAACCAGGGAAACATCGCATCGACGAATTCCTGTTCCGGTACAATTGTCAGTGCGTTCTCACCGCGACCCATGCGTTCACCGACACAACTGACAAATTCGGCGCGGGTTTCGTAGTCACTGGCTTGTCGTCGTCCAAGTACGACCACAGTCTCAGCGCTACCTATGCCGGTCTCTCCCTGCCGAAATTCGTCGATCGTGGTGCTGGTACAAGAGGCCAGCAACGCGAGCGCAACGAGCAGCAGCTGGCGTATTCCTGATAATTTACTTAGCGAGTACAGATTCATGGTAATCCTCGGTTCACAGCTGTTCTCTAACGGCTATTTAGCCAATTCCGCACTTCCGGAACCTGGTCAAAGCTGAGCGCAAGGCTCGAAGCCAGGTCTCTCAAGGCGACTACGGCGGCGTCATTTATGGCCGCTTCTATCGAACGGAACGTCTGGGTGGGGGTCTTTCCATAAGACGTAAGCACCCAATCCGCGATGTAGTCTCCGTCGGGAGTCAGCAAGCGCATATTGTATTTAATCCACACTTCGAACACGTCAAGCTTGGTTTTCGCTGGCAAGGCCAGCTGAAACTCTTCTATCGCCGGCGCGAAAATCGCGTCTACTCCCAGTGTGGGTACTTCTTCCATTGAGTCGACGAAGACGACTCGATCAAACATCGCCGGCAATACCACGTTAAATAGCTGCACATGGGATTTGCCGCTTTCGATGTTGTACTCTTCCCGGCCTGTCTCTGAGTATTCAAGATAGGCGAAATCTTTCAGTGCATCGTCATAATACACGGCGATAGCGACGGGCATCTTGTTGATGTTCGGGGTGGGAAAGCTGCCCTCTATGACAACATTGCTGACGCCACAGCTACTTAGCCCGAACAGGAACAGTAGTAATAGTACCTTGTGGTTTAATCCTGTGTTTTTCATGCTCATTCTCTGCTGCTTCTGTTGCAGTAATCAACGATTGCGCGGGCCCAAGGGGGCAGGTTTGGCGGTCGCGATAGCCTGCGCAGGGCTATCGAAAATCATTCAGACCTACAAATGTACCACCATTTCGTTGCGTCATCTCCCGCATTAGTGTCGCATATCGATAAACGCTCTGTTGGAACCGCTGTGGACCCGCAAAAATCGTAGGAAAGCCGATGCCGTGTATCCTCACCAGCCGATCGCCGTTCTCATCTTCCAAATTTATCCGATCGATTGTCCGCAGTACCTGCGCAATAGACCCTCCAGGTTGAAAATCATCACCGAGAACATAGATACTGATCTTCTTGTCCGCGGAGTAAAAGGTGTTAATCGCCCGCGTCACGCCTTCTACCGGGCTGCTGTTGCTGTACGGATTCCAGGTTCGCAGTGTGGATATTATCTGCCGACGTCGACCGGGCGTATCTGGAATCCATTGCCCGCGATAACTATCAAACATGTAATCACCCATGTCATTCATGACCTGGATGCCCTTGACGTTAGGATAAACGTTCAGGGTGTCCTCGATAATCCCCAGCATTTTGTTCCAGCTGGGGTTGTTGTACATGCTGCCGGAGGTATCGATGACGAAAATGATGTATTCGCTATCCACCGGTATCCCGCCTATGGCATTGTTAATCGGTGCCGAACTGTTGGCCAACAGCCGCTCCATTTCCTCGGTCAGGCTCTGCCTGGCGATGGCGAGCCTGCCGATCTCATCGGTGGTGTCATCCGATAACTGCCGGGAAGTCTGATATTGGGCCTGCACATCGTTCAGATCGCGACGCAGGCGGGCGATTCGCTGTTTCATCGCCGACAGCTGCTCCTGTTTGGCATTCAGATCCCGATTGAGAATAGTGGTCTCGCCGCGAATGGCGAATAACTGCTGTTGCAACTCGCTGATGGATCCCTGCGGCGCCACATCGCTAAACTCAATGACCACCGGTGCCGACGACTTGGTGATAATCAACAGCAGTATCATCGCGCCAAAACCGCAGGCGGCGACGTCGAGAAACGAGACACTGAAAGAATCTGTTTCCCGCTCCCTGCGTCTCATGGCCAGTCCTTCGAGGGTGTGATAAACGAGCCCTTGGAGTATTGTGCCAATTGCCAAAAAGCAGCAGCGGCACTGGGGTCACCTTCCAGTGGCATCAATATAATATTGACCGGCACGCCCTGGGGAAGTTCTTCCACCGCATCTTCGTATAGCGCCATGCGTTCCTGGGGTGTTACCAGGCGCTTGGATGTGCCCCGATCATTGAGCGTCGGCAAGCCGTCGGTGATCAGAAAAATATTATCGGGCCGTGGTGACATATTTGCCGCCGCGCGGAATACCTGTTCCATGTTGGTGCCATGATCGGGTACCAGGCGCTCAACTGCCCTGATCGCCTCATTCAGCTGATCCCGGTCCGCTACTTCCAGCCAGATATCTTCGGTACCGGGGAGCACCGGGGCTGTTTCAGTACTGAAATTCCAGATCTGGTAACGACTGGTGATCGGCAACTGACTGCTGATCCAGTCTATGGTTTTGACAACACGTTGCCATTTTGGAGCCTGCCGTTTCTGTGTCACACCCATATTTCTGGTGCGGATGATATTTACCAGGGTGCTGTCGAGCATGCTGGAAGAACTATCCACCAGTATGAGTATGCGCTGCCCGCCGAGGAAGAGGCCGGACAGATACTGCCGATTGCCATCGCCGAGAAATTGCCGTGCGCTGTTGCCTTCCTGTTCGAAGGCGCTGGCTTGCAGCCGCAGCAGTTCTTCTTCCAGCGCCTGAATATCGGAACGCAGTTTTTCCGGGCTTTCTATGGTGGCGAGATTGGCGCTTTCCAATGCCGCCAATTCCTGCAAGAAGGTCTGAACCCGCTCCTGAATCTGGCGCGCGAGACCCTCTGCCGTGACCATTTCAAAACTCGTGTCAGAGAATATGTTGCGCAATTGCACCAGGCCCAGTTCACCGTCGCGAACTTCTTCCTCGAGGAGATTAACCTCGGCGGTGAGTTCGGGATTGGTTTGAATCGCATTGACGGTACTGGCGTGATCGATGATAAGAAATAAAAGAATCGTCGCGCCAAAGCCACAAAACATGACGTCCAGGAACGCCAGGCTCATGGGGTTAGCATCTCGTCTCTTGTTTCTAAGTCTCGACATTGTCTAGCGGCCTAATCCACTATTAGTCCAAATCATTAGCAGTCCAAATCATTAGCAGTCCAAATCATTAGCAGTCCAATTTATACAAGCTGTATCAATCGAATTTCTTCCGAGTTTTCGGTAAATGTTATGCGGTCCCCCAGGCTCAGTTTCTGCCTGCCACGAACCGGGGTTTCATTTAACAAAAATTCCAGGCTGCCGCTGTCAAACCAAACCGCGTCATCCACCAGGGTGATGCGGCCCAGGGCCCCGGGCAGATCCGACAGGGACAGGACAATGCTATCGAGGGGGGCCGCAGCACCGTTCAACTGCGGCTTGTTCTTAATCTCGATGCAATCGGCGGCAGCAATGCAAATGGCCCGGTCCGCAAACAGGGCGTGGGTGGGCATTACATAAGTCGCCGAGCCGGCCGCTGCTGCGTTTTCAGGAACTTCGGTTTCCGATTCCCGAGGCGCTGTGGTTGCCGACGCCGACGTTTCACTCGCTGCATCCGTACTCTTTTCCAGGCCCGCTGTCACCGGCAGCGCACTCACAAGATGGATGCCATCGGCGCCGCTGATAATATGCTCGCGGTAATCGAGACAGGCAGTATTGATGGTTTGTGGGTGCAAAATTTGCACGCTGCCGAGATCACCGAGGGTGTTAATCAATCCCGGCAACGCGGCCATCGCCGAACTCACCAGCAGGTCCGTATCCTTCTCCGTGGCAAGGGCGGCAATCTGCTTGTGAATTTTCTGATAGTAGCCACCGAGATGGTTAATCAAACTCTCCCGTGGCATCTTCGCAGTGTGCACTGCGCTGCTGGTTTTAAGTTCCAGCAGCAGGCTATTCTGGTTGCCATCATCCTGCTTTAGCCAGTTCGGTAATTCGTTATAGAGCTGTTGTTCGGATTCCGCATCGTGCTGGGGATTGAATCGACACTGCTGAATAAACAAGCCGGTTGCCAGCTGCATCATCGAGTCCATGAAATTTTGATTGCCAACCCCGGGAACCTGTATCACCGATTCTGATTTCAGTTGACCATCTTGAATCACCAGTTTCGTCAGCAATACCTGGTGTAATTGGATGTCTGCGTAAATTACCGAACTCGACCGCGCCTTCGCAATCGCGGCGACCAGGGCCGAATCGACCACACCCACTGGCGTGAACGGACTCTGTTTCGACAGGCCCAGTAATATCGCCAACTGTTGACGGGTAAAATTTCCGGGCACGGCGAAGATGACATCTGCGTCAATCTCGCCAATCTTGGCCAGATGTAACAGATGGGCATAGGCGATATCCGCGAAATGCCTGATGCCGTTGCCATGAGACAAGGGCTCCATGCTGAGTTCATGCCAGTACTTGTTGTAGCTATTGGTAGGTTGCAGGCGCGCCTGTTGCTCGGCCGCCTCCCCCAACTCCATTGAATTACCGGTAGCCAGCGCGAAACCAGGACTTCGAATAATTATTCCAGTTTCATCGCCAACCGTGATGGCACTATCGTTCAGTTCGATTACCTTCAAACTCATACGTGGCTGTCCCTATCTGGCACTTGCAGATGCTGAATCATTTTTTCGTCGCAATATTTCTGGCAATCCAGTACCAGGTTGTCCTGTAACAGCACCAGCTGATTCAGCAGGAACATCAGCAGAATACTCACCACCAGGGCCACGAAGGTTGAATTGAACGCCACACCCAGGCTCACCGTCACCCCGACGATATCTCCCTCCACCGCCTGGTAAGCCTGACCCAGCGCCTCGCCGATACCGCGCACGGTACCGAGGAAGCCGATAGACGGGATTGCCCAGGCGATGTAACGCACAATGGTCATTTGGGTCTCCATGCGATCGGCTTCAGTTTCGCAGGTGTCTTTTACCGTGGTCGCCACATCCTGAATATTGCGCGTCGTTTGGAATCGATGTAAGCCGGCGAGTAAGGCCCGTGGCAACAGCAGTTCACGCTCTTGCTCCGGCAGTGCCTGCACCGGCCGGGAGTAGTTACGCGCGTCTTCCGGCAAGATGCTCATACCGGCGGATACCTGCACCAGTGTCCTGTCCAATAGTTGACGCTCGCGCAGAGTCTGCTTGGTTTTAATGCCGATGATCGCCATCGCCCACAGCATCAGAATAATGCATGTTTCCTGCTCGAAGTCCCGCAAGATGATATAGATAGAACGTTCGGGAACGAAATTCTCGTCGGTTTGTTGCGCAATATTCTGTTGCTCCTGGATCAGCTCGGCATTCGGCCTGATCACCGCAACATACGCCGCATGGACCACGATCACCGCAATAATTAATGCGCCTAACTGATAAAGAGCGTCGGACAGCAAACCTTCTTTCATGTAGAACCTGCTTGGTTGAAGAACTCTATTGATTTACTTGACTACCGGGCACTGCTTTGTAGCTGTGCTAAATATCGACGGGAAATGAAACCCCTAAATCCTGAGAAATCTCCTCGCTTGGAATAAATCTGGAGCTGCCCGCGTCTTCGGGCTGGTCCAGGTCGTCACTCTCATCTGCCACCGCGAGCTCCGCATCACTGCCCGGGGTTAACTCGGATTCTTCGGACTCCGATGCAGCGCTGGCTTCGAGTTCTTCGCTGACTTCATCCGGATTGTCAGTTTGCGCCTGCGGACCGTTCTCTGCCGCCATAAACGGCGGCGAGAGTAACAGCAGCATCAATAGCAAAATTTTCACCAGATCACTAGCGGCTAACGTCTTGTTCTGAATTAAATCCACCACCTTCCTCTTAGACCTTACCTGGCTACTCTTCAAGATATCTGGCAATTCGAAAACCCACATCGTCTCTGGGCTCTTCCCCGAAATCTCGAAACGATAGCCGTAATTCAGTGACCGAGCCGTGGGCCCAGCTCGATCCCCTGATGGTGTGAAACTGGCCGTTTTCCGGACCCAGCGGATCTACATCGACTCCACCTATGGCTCCCATTGCACCGTAATAGTCATGCACCCACTCGGCGACATTGCCTGCCATGTCGTATATTTCGTATTGATTGGCACTAAAACTTCCAATCGGTGCGGTGCCAAAAAAACCATCGTTGTAATCGAACATGACTTCGCCCAGATAAGCCTGGCTGGTTGCATCTGCAAAGTTACCGGCATTCTCCGGTGGCGGCAGCTGACTGCCCCAGGGATACTTCAGTGGGTTGCCACTGCCGTCCGTGCGTGCAACCCAGGCCCACTCGGCTTCAGATGGCAGCCGGTAGCCGATCGATTGCGAATTGAAGCCTACGACCTCGCCATCGAGTATTTCATAAAAATTGGCTAGCGATTCCTGGTCACTTAGCCAATTGCAAAATAGTGCCGCCTGGGTCCAGGAGACACGCACAACCGGTTGCGCCTCGTTATCCAGCGTCAGTCCCTGCAGTGTTCCCGACGAATGCTCACTATCGAAGAGTCTAAACTGCGAATTACTTACTTCGTTGTAAGCCATATAGAATGGCCGCTGAAGCTGAATGTCTCTCAAACTCTCATTGGGTCGGCGTCCAGCTTCACGGCGAGAAGCTCCCATGGTGAAGGCGCCGGCATAAAATAATTTCAAAGACTGACCCGCTACCGTTGTTATTACCGGCTTGATCTGCTCAATTCGAGCCTGCTCCAGAGACTTGAGAGTCACTCTTATGGCCTGATCGAGCCCGGGTCGGGACGTGAATTCCGTGGTGTAGGGCACATAGCCCTGCTTGCGAATTTCTATGTGCTGACTTGCCGCCATTAACTCAATAGTCTGGTTGGCCAAGCCCTTGAATTCACCGTTAACATATAGCTCTGCATCGACTGGCTCGGCGATGATGATCACGCTGGCCAGCACCGGGTCCAATACGATGCTCAGCTCCCGTTCCTGGTTGGCCTGGGTGCGAACCGATGTCTTCTGGGAGTGATAGCCATTTTTGAAGAATATTAATTCGTGATCCTGCTCTGGCGCCAACGCAACTTCCAGCGGGGTCAGGCCCTTGAATTCACCACCGATAGTGACACTGGCTGCGGAAGGATTGGAACGAATGAACACCAGGCCATCGGCAGGCACCAGCTCAACCAGAGGCACCGAAAAATCCTCTCCGGCGAGGACATCGAAGTCTTCCTGCCAGGCCTTGTGCCCGGAAAGCTTGAGAGTAATATCACGTTGGCCCTGGAGAATTTCTGCATTGAGAGGCGTAGTGCCCACCATTTCGCCATCGACCAGCACATCCGCGCCACTGGGGGTTGTGACCAGACCCACCACCGCCCATGCTGGCTGCAGGGAAGCTTGATAGCGTTGCTCCACATTCCTGCCTTCGATGGTGATGGCTTCACTATATTGCAGATATCTGTCTTTGGAAATCGTCAATTGATGCTCGCCCGCTTCCACCGGAACATCTATCAGCGGGCTGAGGCCGATGTCCACGCCGTCGATCTGAATTCTGGCATCATCCAGGTTTAAGCTGGCGACAGAGACCAGGCCGGGAAGCTTGCGCATGAAAAAGACATGGGTCTGAGCCGATTCCCTATCGACCAGCAACTGAGTTTTACTATCCTG
>JADFIJ010000295.1 GCA_022566775.1 Pseudomonadota bacterium
TCTCGACCCCATTTAAAAAATAGGCAGAGGCTCGGTGCTACCGCCGATACGGTCGATAGGAAACTTGAATCGATCCATCAGGGTCAGGTGAAGATCCGCCATCGTCGGCTGATGCAGATACTGTATATGCTCGCCGCCATATAGCCAGCCTGCACCGCCGCCGATTAACAGCACCGGTAAATTATCACCTGAGTGGATCGTACTATTGGATATGCCGGCACCATAGAGAATGGTCATGTTATCCAGCAGGGTGCGGTCACCTTCCTGAATAGCCGCCAGCTTATCCAGATACCTGGCAAACAGCGTGGTGTGGTAGGTGTTGATCCTTGACATCTTCTCCACCAGCTGTGGATTATTGTTGTGGTGAGACAGGGGATGGTGCGCGTCTGGAACCTCAATCTGGGGGTACGGACGTGCGCTCTGCTCTTTACTCATCATGAAGGTAATGACACGGGTCAGATCGCTCTGCAGGGCCAACACCTGTAAATCCTGCATGATCTCCATGTGATCCTCGAACTCCACTGGCACCCCTGGGGGCTGATCAATTTCCGGTAGATCCTGATCGATCTGCTCCTCAGCTTTCTGTATGCGCCGTTCAATATTGCGCACGGATTCGGTATAGCTACCCATCAGGTGACGGTCTTCGGGACCGAGGCTGGACTCCAGACCCGACAACTTATCCATCACCGCGTCGAGGATGCTGCTCTGCTGTCTTAACCTGATTTCCCGCGCGTCACGTGCGGTGCTGCCACTGTCACCAAATAAACGTTCAAATACTGCCCTGGGATTGTGCTCCGTGGGTAGTGGTTCGGTGGGACTGCGCCATGACAGTGTATGGGTATAGACACAACTTAGATTGGCGGTACAGGCACCCGCCAGAGCCGGTGCATCCATGGAGAGTTCCAGCGATGACAGCTGCGTCTCTTTGCCGAGATGCCTGGCCAGCAATTGGTCCACCGACACATCGGCCAGAATCTCAACTTCATTGCGACCGCCATGGGTTACCCCGGTGAGGAACGAGCCACCGGCACCGGCGTGGGCGATATTCCAGTTTGCCTTGAGTCCGCTCAGCACCAGCATCTTCTCTTTATGGGCAGCGAGGGGTTGCAGAATCGGGGTCAATTCAAAATCTCGCCCGACCGTGGTGGGCAACCAGTAATCCATGGCCATGCCATTGGGTACATAGACGGTCTGAAAGCGATGAATGGGTGCGCTCGAGCCAACGGCAAACGCAGGTGTCATGGCATCGAGCAATGGCAGCGCCAGGGCGGCGCCGGCGCCACGCAGAACGGTGCGCCGAGATATCGCCTTGCCGGTACCAAATATTAGTGATCTAGCTTTTTTTGTCATACCGTCGCTACCTCACCTGGAGAGTCATTATTACCGGAATAGACCAGAGCCCGAATATAACATGGGAACAGGTCAAAAATCTTTATTTCAATGCTACCGGCCTCAGTCACGGGAACTCGCCAGTGCCTTGGACACTGCACTTTCCGCGTCTTCCTCACCAGGTATTTCGGCCAATTGCTGCGCCGCAACACTGCTGGTAAACGCCGGACTCTCGACTATCCCCAACACCAGGGATGACCAGCTGTAATTGTCGGCCGCGCCCTTGCGCACGATGTTGCGAATCGTGGGCTGATCGTAATATTCCAGGCGCCGACCCAGCGCATAGGTCATTAGCTTTTCCACCAGAGTATGGGTGAATTGATCGGGCCGGTCAGTCATCCAGTCGCGAAGGTCGGCAAATCCTGAAAACTGCACACCTCCCGGATAACTGCCATCGGTATCAACCGGGTTTCCTATTTCATCAAATTCGCGCCAGGCGCCAATCACATCAAAATTTTCCAGGGCGAAGCCTAGAGGATCGATAATGGCATGGCAGCTGGCGCAGACCGGATCCTCGCGATGACGGTCCAGTCTCTCGCGAATAGAGGTGGGGATTTCCCCCAGTTCAGCTTCTGGCAGCACCGGCACGTTCGGTGGCGGTGGCGGTGATGGCGTGCCGAGCAAATTATCCAGCAGCCATTTACCCCGTAACACCGGTGAGGTTCGCCCCGGATAGGAGGTGATAGTGAGCAGGGCACCGTGTGCCAACAGGCCACCACGTTGGGAAGTATCCGGAAATTCTGTCTTGCGAAAGCGACTACCGTAAATTCCCTCGATACCGTAATGCCTGGCAAGCCGTTCGTTTAGAA
>JADFIJ010000157.1 GCA_022566775.1 Pseudomonadota bacterium
TGAGGGGGTAGTCATAAGGGGATATTGTGGTTCTATACATGACAATAGACGGTCTCGACAAGTTAACGGCCCGGACTGAGGAAGTAAAGGATCATAAATTGGGGTCAGAGTAAAAATACAGTACTGTATTTTTACTCTGACCCCAATTTTAGTGCGCCGAGAGCGACGCTTTCTACTTCCTTGATCATCTCATCCTGATTTGCCTGCAGCGCCTGCCACTTCGATTCATACTTCGCGAATGGATCGATGATACCGCTGTCCTCACCAGCCAATGCCTCGATAATCGCGACCCCGCAGAAAGGCACATAACCAGCCGAATAGCCGCCTTCGTGACAAACTACGAGCCGACCCTCGCTGTAGCGATCAGCCACATCAAGCAGTTGCCTGGTCATGGCCTTGTAGTGGGTGGACAGCAACATCATGTGACCCAGCGGATCCCAGGTGCTGCCGTCGAGGCCCGATGCCACCAGGATGAATTCTGGCTGAAACAGCTCCAGGGCGGGTAATACCACTCGCTCCATAGCGCTGTTGTAAGCGCCACCGCCGCTGCCCGGTGGCAGGGGAATATTGATATTGAAGCCATGGCCGGCGCCATCGCCGCAGTCGTGAAGGGAGCCACTGTTGTAGGGGTAGAGTGAGTCTTCATGCAGGGATATGGTCAGGATATTGGCCTCTGCATAGAACGCCGACTCGGTGCCATTGCCATGGTGAACATCCCAGTCAACGACTGCGATGCGGGAGACTTTCTGAGTGGATACCAGATCGCGAATGGCGATGGCGATATTGGAAAAAATACAAAAACCGCGACCACGGTCGGCTTCTGCATGGTGGCCACAAGGGCGAATGAGGGCGTAGGCGTTATCTACTTTGCCATCGAACACCGCATTACAGGCCTCTATACAGCCGCCGGCCGCCAGCAGCGCAATCTCATAGCTGCCAGGACCAAAAGGGGTCAGTTCGCCCGCATTGCCGCCCTGGTCCGCACTCATGGTCTTGATACGATCGATATACTCAGCGGTGTGCACGCGCAGCAACTGGGCTTCGCTGGCCTGGCTAGGTGCAATCGGAACCAGCTTGTCCGTAAATTGGTAGGCGTCGAGGAGGTTTTTCAGACGTCGCTTGGTTTCGGGGTTTTCAAAATGAATCCAGGGCTGGAACTGGCCGTCCGCCGGCAGCACACCGAGAGCGGAACCGGTGTCATGCCACATGTATTTTTCATGCCAGACAAATCCCGTTGAACGCACTCTGTCTGCTCCGCGTTTTGGACTTTCATTTGTCAATTATCGGTTCCACCTCTTACTTTTCCTCACACAAGTTAATAGCCAATGATAGTCATCAACGATATCACCACGATGGCGACCGGGGCCAGGTAGCGCATGATGAAACGCCAGAGCCGATAGGCACGCCCATCCCCCATTCCAAATTCATCGCAGGTAGCCTGTTTCGACATGGTCCAACCCACGAAGATCGCCATGAAAAATGCACTGGCCAGGATGAGGTTGTTCACCACAAAGAAATCGATGATTCGGAAGATGGTGGCATCTTGTAAAAGATCGATAAAACCCAGTGGCGTGAAGCCGGACCAGATATTAAAAGAGAATACAGAAGCCAGGCCGATGATCCAGGCGAGCCCGCCGGCGAGTAAAGTCATCCTCAAACGACTGGCTCCCTCCCGCTCCACCAGGCGGGAAACTACCGACTGCAGCATGGATATCGAAGTGCTGAGTGCAGCGAACAGCACCAGTAACAGAAACATGGTGCCGAAGAACCTGCCACCGGGCATCTGTCCGAAGGCGACCGGCAAGGTTTCGAACATGAGGCCGGGTCCGGAGCCAGGCTCCAGTCCATAGGTGAATACGATTGGAAAAATAGCGAGTCCGGCGAGCATGTCTACGGAGACATTCGCCGAAGCAATAACTAGTGCCGACTGCGGAATCGATGCCGATTTCCTCAGATAAGCACCGTAGGCAATGATACCGCCACCACCTACACTCAAGGAAAAGAACGCCTGCCCGAGCGCAAGCAATACCACGTTCTGGTCAATTTTTGAAAAGTCCGGCACGAACATGAAGCGCAGGGCCGCAGCAAAATCCGCCGTGACCGCGGCATACAGCACCAGAATTATCAGAATCACGAACAGTGCCGGCATCATGTATTTAAGGGTCTTCTCGATTCCTTCCCGAATGCCACGGGAAACGACGAACATGGTGAGTAGCATGAATACACCATGCCATCCCACCATGCCGACCACTCCACCTTGCACATCGGTAAACAGCTGCACGGACTCCTGGGCAGTGATTCCCGCAAAGGCGCCGGATAAGGACTTCATCAAATAGGCAAGCACGAAGCCGGCGATGACACTGAAGAAGGTGAGGGCGAGAAAGGCGACGGACAATGCGAGCCAGCCCAGGTACTTCCAGTTCGCACTCTTGCCTTCGGCGAGGGCGAGGGCTTCGGTGCTCCCCACCGGGCTGCGGCCACCGCGCCGCCCGATCACGATCATGGCGATGACCCCCGGCACCCCGAAGCAGACGATAAAAATGAAATACAGGAAGATGAAGGCGCCGCCCCCATTTTCGCCGGCCATGAATGTGAAACGCCAAATATTGCCGAGGCCGACGGCGCTACCGACGGCAGCAAAAATGAAACCCCATCTACCGGAAAATTGTTCTTGCATCGATGTTGTGGCCATTATTATTTTTCTTTGCCTGGTTTTAGTGTAGGGGGTGATGCCGCTATATTTTAAAGACGCGCAGGGCATTGTCGGCTCGGATCGCCGCGCATTGATCTGGGCTTAGCGACCCGGTATTGGCCAGAGCGCCTGCGGTATCATAAACCTGGTGCGGCCAGTCGGTGCCAAACATCACCCGGTCTGCGCCGACGATAGAAATCAGATACTGCAGTGCCCTGGCATCGTAGGTAATGCAATCATAGTAAATATGGCGCAGGTAATCCGTTGGCTTCCGCGCCATCTTACGGCGCTGAGGCAACTCGACTTCGTCGCCTTTTTCGAAGCGTCCCACCAGGTAGGGCAGGGCGGCACCGCCGTGGGATGCGATTAACTTCAGGTTTGGATAGAGATCGAAAAATCCATCGAAGATCATGCGCGTGATCGCCAGCGTGGTATCGAACATGAAACCCACCGACCAGCTCAAATCGAATTGACCCATATCCATCAGGTCTACGCCCGGTGGGTCCGTCGGATGTAGCAGTACGGGCAAGGCGCGACGGTCGATTTCTTCCCAAATTGGGGCGAAGAACGGGTCGTTGAGACTGCGACCGGACACGTTGGCAAGTACCATCACACCGATGGCACCGTTATCACAGCTGCGGACCAGTTCTTCTACGGCGTGCTGGGGATATTCCCAGGGCAGGGAGGTAAACCAGCGAATGCGATCGGGATACTTGGCCTGCGCCTCCGCCATATTGTCATTCGATTCTGTTGCTGCCAGGCAGCTGGTTTCTTCGCCACCGAAATAAACATTCGGGCAGGTCAGGGAAACGATGGAAACATCAATGCCGGTCGTATCCATCTGCTCGATACGTAGCCCATAGTCGAAATGACCGGGCTGGGGGAAGGCGACGGGGGTGTCACCACGAAATATCTCCTGATGACCGTCGGGGCGTGTCTTCAGTTCGTACTGACCACCGGATTGCTTCAGTATTTCCAACCACCGTCGCGTGTAGGCGTGAGTATGAACGTCTATGATGGTCATCTTATGGAGCTCCCTTACTTCGGCTCGCTACTATACAATTATTTGAAGTGCCATAGTAAGAAGGAATAAAGAGGGGGCAGGTCGCCTTTTGCCGAGGCACGAATCCTGGGGATAGATCGATGCCTGCTTGAATCCAGTCTCTGCGTGGGAGATCAATTATTTCTCACACTTGCAATCCAGGCATCGATCTTCGCCTCCAGCGCCGGCATCGGCAACGATCCCGAGCCCAGAATTGCATCGTGGAAGGCCTTGATGGAGAAGTCATCTCCCAACTCGGTTTCCGCCCTGGCGCGTAATTCCATGATCTTCAACATGCCGATCTTGTAAGCGGTAGCCTGGGCCGGGTTGTTGAAGTAGCGCCGCACTTCCGATTGCACCGACAGCTCGGGTCTGGGTGAGTTTTGAAGGGCATACTGGACTGCCTGATCCTGGGTCCAGCGCTGGGCGTGGATGCCGGTGTCTACCACCAGCCGCACCGCGCGCCAGATTTCTCCGGAGAGTCGGCCGAAATCTGAGTAGGGGTCGGCGTAACCACCCATCTCCTTGCCCAGATACTCGGCATACAGGCCCCAGCCCTCGCTGAATGCGGTATAGCCTCGATAGCTTCTGAACCGGGGCAGGTTTTCCAGTTCCTGCTGGATCGAGATTTGCATGTGATGCCCGGGCAAGCCCTCGTGGTATGACAGGTTTTCCAGTCGATTCACCGCGGTGGCTCGCATATCGGCGAGGTGCACATAGAAGGTCCCCGGCCTGGAGCCGTCTATGGTACCCCGTGCATAGTGAGCGGCACCGCCCGGGGTCTCTCGGAATGCCTCGACGCGCCTGACCTGCAATGCAGCCTTCGGCAAAATGCCAAAATAGTCCGGCAGTTTTAACGACATGGCGGCGAGCAATTCATCGGCAAGCTTCAGGTAATCGCTGCGGCCCTGGTCGGTATTCGGGAAATAGAATTGATCGTCCTCCCGCATGAAATTGAAAAAATCCTGCAGCGATCCTTCGAAGCCAACCTGGCGTTTAATCTGTTCCATCTCGGTCTGAATCCGGGCTACCTCGGAAATACCCAGCTGGTGAATTTCATCTGCCGTAAGCGGCAGGGTTGTCATGGTTCTGAGACGAACGTTATAGTACTCCTCGCCATTGGGAAGAGACCAGGCACCCTGCGCCTGTGCCGATACATTGGCCCGATCGAGAACCAGCCAGGCCAGAATCTCATCGTAGGCCGGTTTGAAATTGGAGAGCAGGGCGCCCCTGGATTGCCGCTCTAATTCCTCGGCCTGTTGCCCGCTAATTGTCCCCGACTCCTGCAGCGCGCTTATCTTCTCGATGATGTCGGTCCAGAGGTCGGAATCACCGGCTTCGGTGAACGGTGCGCCACTCGTTACCCGGCCAATTTCACTGATGGCCTGGTCGTAGTCGAAGAAGGGTGCACGCACACCGTCTGCTACCGCCAGTTGCGCCCGTTCCAGATACTGCAGCAGATAGCGCCTGGACTGATTCAGGCGCGAGATGTAGGCCTGCATGTCTTCCAGGGTATCGACGCGGTGATAGTTAATCAGATTGTTGGGCAAGCTGGATTGCGGTCCGCCACGGCCAAAGATAAACCGGTGGCGCCGAAATGGCGTATTCAGCTCGACAGTTTCCAGCTGGTATTCCCATAGATCCCAGGACAACTGGCCTTCGGCATCCAGCTGGTCTCGACTGAAACCAGCATGCATGCGGGACACGCTGTCACGACGCCATTCGAGCCGGCGATCCTGGGCAGCCTCGGACACATCGTCGAGTTCGCCGTGAGCACTCTTGTCACCCTGGCGTGACTTGGCAAGCGGACTGAAATCCATTTCTGTTGCAAATTCCGCATCCAGCCAGCTAATGAAACCAGCATCCTCGACGGAATTTTCTGTTGTGGAACCATCTGCTCGGATAGCAGGATCGAGCGAAGAAGTGGTAGTAGAGCTATTGTCGCCGCAGCCAACAATCAGCAGCAGTACAATACTGGATAAAATGCGCATCTGGTTTCCTCCCGTATACCGACATGTTGACAGCCTGCTTAGTCTAAACCAAAACTGGATTCAATCTAATCATCACGGTTGTCATAGGATTTTAATTCGTGCCCTGAGATGGCACCCGGTAGGTCCTGAGGTCAGGGGGAACTACCGGGGTTTCGGTGGGTTGTTGCAGCTGGGGTATCCAGTCGTAGGGCACACGATAAGCACGAAAGATGCGATGGGAGATTGGCTCCCGGGTGCCGAAGAAAGGGCTGATGTATTCCCATACGATTTCCTCATCGGGCGTGAGTTCGAAGATGCGACCATCGGCGCCTTCATTAACCAGGGTATTGCCATTGGGCAGACGCTGGGCGTTGCTGACGTAATGGCTAAATAGTTGATATTTCTCGGTGCCACCGATGGAATATTCCCACACCTTCTCGAAGGTGACGGGATTGAATTCCAGAACGCGGGAATAATCCCGACGCACCGAGGCCTGCCCATCCGGGGCGGCTGGGTTGGCAAAGCCATAGCCTGCCGAGCCACCATTGTCGAACACGAGCAGGTTGCCTGCGCCAGGCAATCCCTTGGGAATGATGTGCGGGCTGTGCTGGCCGATGATCTGCCCCAGTTCTTTCAGCGCCTTCGATTGCCTGTAGTCAGGACCCATGCGCCAGACGATGGTGCCCTCACGGTCGATGATGCCGATGACATTCGCCTCTCGAGAGCTGAAGAGAATATTCTCGGGGCTAAATCGCAGGTCGCCGTCGTCATACCACTTGTTGGGTCCTACATAGCTGAGAGAATTGATGTGCAGCCAATCGGCACTTCCTCTGGCTTCATTCCAGTCAACCGAACGGTAGATGGCGTTGCGAGCATCTTCCGAGAAACCGAACTCATCGACATGATCGCTGGCCAGCCATTCCCAGAGAACTTCGCCATCCCATGACAATTCGTAAATGTATTCATCCTCAAGTCGCTTGTCCGAAACCGTCGGCGCCACCACGTTCTTGTGGGCGAGGACCAGGGTGCGACCACTGCGTGTTTGCGGCTCCATATCGGGGGCATAGTAACCGACGGGATTGCCTTCACGCTGCCAGTCATGATGTTGCCTGGAGGACCAGACCGTTTCTCCTCCTTCTGTTTCACCCGCGTCATTCTCGGTTTCTTCGGTGACCACCTGTTCCATCCGATCGTAACGCCACACCTCGTTGCCATCCCAGTCCAGCTGTAGCAGCACGATCGCTTCCTGATGCGGCCGGCGCGGAATATCCCCACCCATGATGTATCCACCCGGTAGTATTCTGAATGGCCCCGGTACTGCGGCAATCTCTGTCCATTGGCGCTGCACATTGCCGTTCATGTCGATGAGCACCGCGCCTTGACCATCGGGTGCATCGAAGATTGTGTAGCCATTCCAGGTCTGATCGGGCTGGTAAATAGTCGTACCGGTCGGATACACCGAGGGGAACGCGGTTACCGCAGTAGCGACCAGACTCGCCAGCAGGCAAGTCGCGGTCAAGGTCAGGAACCGAGGCGGCTGGTTCATAAACAACTCCTGGTTTTAGTAGTCGGAAAATAGTGAGCACAGAAAAAGGGGTCGGATGTATTTGTAAGATTAACTCGACCCCTTTTCCTAAAACGTATTGTTGTCTGCTTTAGCAGCGACAAGCTAGGCGCTGATAATTAGGGACAAGGATCCTCCCCCTGCACCGGCGCCGTACCGGAGGCCACGAAGCGACAGGGGTCGTCGGCTCCCAGTGTGACCCGAACGCCGGTTCTAATCAGCGACGAGGTGCCGGGGCCCTGAAAGAAGTGATAGCCTTCCCTCGATGTCATCCAGGCAGATGGGCCGCCGATATATTTTCCGGCTCGTTGAGTTTCGTCGACAATCCTCGTTACCAGGCTTTCGTAAACCGGATCGCCCTGGCGACGACCGCTAAAGCTGCCGAGGTCGGAGCTGGCAATAAAGACGATGTCGACTCCTTCTACAGCGGCAATCTCATCGGCGACGGCGACGCCTTCGGGCGTCTCGATCATGGCGATGATCATGACATTCGCGTTGGCAGTCTGCCGATAGTCCCGGCCCCAGAGGGCGCCGTATTGACCGCCACCCTGGCTGCGTCTGCCCATGGGTGGATACTTCGCATATTTCACCGCGTTTTCCATTTTCTCGGCGGTGTCTACCATGGGCACGATGATGCCCAGGGCACCGATGTCGGTGGCTTTCTGGATCGCGCCTTCGGTGGCATCGGGAACCCGGATGAAGGGGATCGCCGGAGCATCTTTGCAAGCCCAGATCATGCGCGCCACGTCGGTATAGCCAAGGTGGCTGTGCTGCATCTCGATCCAGATAAAGTCGTAACCGGAATTGGCCATAGCACAGTAGATATCAGGGTCAGGCGTCGAAACCGTGCCACCGACTACCTGCCTGCCTTCGGCCAGTTTGGTCTTGACGGTATTGAAGATACGAACCTGGTCGTCGCCTTGTTGCCCGTAGGCGCTGGACAGCATGGATCCCAGTAGTAGAACCAACAGGGAGAGGGTGATGTTGATTTTTCTCATTGCTATAGCCTCGCTATTATTGTTGCCGATATTGAACCATAAATAGTGCTTTCATGTTCGAGATACTGGAATATCACGCCAATAACACCTAGGGCACCTCTGGATAATGGCATACGGTCTCTGCGTGATCTGAAGCGTACAGGTGCAAGACGCACTTCGCAGGTAATGACCCAGTCCTTGGCAAGAAGTGCAACGCAGCAACTGTGCGCTTCAGAGTGCGCCCTTCGGGGCCTTCAGGCGGTTCCGCACTCTGCGTTGCCAATTTTCGACAGGCGGACGCATGTCTTCAAATTGTCGCCTTGATTGCGAAACCGCCTGAAGGCCAGAGACCATATGACATTATTCAGAGGTGCCCTAAGTTACAGGCCCCCTATGTTTCCGAAACCATGGCGACTCTTAATTTGCCGTCCGCCTTATCCTGCGCCTGCTGTT
>JADFIJ010000158.1 GCA_022566775.1 Pseudomonadota bacterium
GTTCCGCAGCGCTGAAAAAATGGAAGCGCGAATGGTCGCAAGGAAAGTAGGGTAGAGGTGCTTCGCCGGAAAAGTATCCTGCGATTAGCGAGGCACGCTTGGCGCTACAATTTAGTGCTGGCCAATGAGGTTCCGGAAATTCACGATTACTGACTTCACTTAACGTAGTACCAAAGCCACTCTTTTTGAACTATTTTTTTGAATCAGCTAGATATTTTATGGAGATCCGTCAGGACCGCTAATTCGTTCCAAAATGCAGATGCTGTAGTCGTAGGGGTTTGAGTCATTGTGTTGGAAATCCTGGCGCTCAACTTCCTGCCACTGGGTTTCGTCGAAGTCGGCAAGCAGGGTATCTCCTTCCACCTGCGCGTGAACGCGGGTGAGGTGAAATCGGTTTGCTAGCGGCAGGGCCGCCTGGTAGATTCCCGCCCCTCCGATCACGAAGGCTTCCTCGGAGCCATCAATTAAAGAGATGGACTCGGCCAACTTTATCGCTTCTGGCAGTGAACCGACGACTCGTGCTTCCTCGGCCTCGTAGTTCGGGTTGGTAGTGATCACTATATTGGTGCGCCCCGGTAAAGGCCGGCCGATAGATTCCCAGGTCTTGCGACCCATGATAATGCAGTTACCCATGGTAGTGCGTTTAAAATACCGGAGATCTTCGGAAAGGTGCCAGGGCAAACTATTATTTCTACCGATCACACGATTCTCAGCCATGGCACAGATTAAGGATAGTTTCATGGGATGAGTCTTCTAAACGGAAAAGGGATAGGTAATCGCTTCATGATGTTCGTAACCCTCGACCTCGAAATCATCCATGCTCACCCAGGTTTCAATGTCCTTGAGAGATTTGATGTCAGGGTTAATATGTAACTGTGGTGAGGCAAAGGGGGTTCGCTTCAACTGGACGGTTCGCATCAATTCGAGCTGATCCTCGTAAATATGGGCATTGACGATCTTGTGGTAGGCAAGCCCCGGAGTCTTGCCCGTGATCTGCGCTATCAGTGCCAGAAGAACGAAAACCTGGATCTGGTTGAAGTTCAAGCCAAGGGGTACATCGCAGGAGCGCTGGTAGCTGGTGAGATAGAGCGTGTCTCCCAGCAGGGAGAAGGTATGGGTATGCATGCAGGGGCGTAGACAGCCCAGCTCGAACTCTCCAGGGTTGTAGAAGGTCAGGATCTCACCTCGGTCATCGCTACCCCGGGACAAGTTATCGACAATCTTCGCCAGCTGATCCAGAGAACTGCCATCCGGCTTGCGCCAACTGCGCCCCTGCACGCCGTAAACCCGCCCCATATCGTCCCTGCCCTTGCGCACCGGGTTGTTCAGCCAGGCCTTATTCTCATTGGCATTGGCATCCCAGGACCTGGTACCCAACGCTCTGAAATCAGCCGCATTGTCGTAGCCGCGCAAATAACCAAGTAATTCGGCTATGGCCGCCTTCCAAAAACTTTTCCGGGTAGTGATGATAGGAAACTGGTTCTGGCCAACATCATAGGTAAGATCGGCATTAATCGTAGTAAGGCACTTTTTGCCGGTGCGTGCATTCTCAACCCACACGCCGTGATCGACTATCCGTTGGCATAAACTCAGGTATTGCTGCATCAGTCGATTGCGCTCATTTCAATTCCAGGCATTCCAAGGCACTTCTGATTATCACCACGCAGCCACGGCTTTGCGTCGGTTGTAGGCAAAATACATCAGTAGCAATCCGGCTATCACCATGGGCGCAGACAATAGCTGGCCCATGGTCAGCCAATCCAATGCGATATACCCGATATCCTGGTCCGGTTGACGAAAAAACTCGATGAAAAATCTGAAACTGCCATAAGCGATTGCGAACATCGCGGCCACGGCGCATCGTGGTCTTGGCTTGGCGGAAAACCACCATACGATGCAAAACAAGGCCACACCCTCCAATGCAAATTCATACAGTTGGGAAGGATGCCTCGGCAGTTGATCGACATGGGGAAACACCATGCCCCAGGCGGCTTCGGTGGGTCTTCCCCACAACTCGCCACCGATAAAATTACCAATTCGTCCTGCGCCCAGGCCGAAGGGTACGATCGGTGCGACAAAATCCATTATTTCGAACAGGGTTTTGTTGAGGCTCTTCGAATAAAAGTAAAGCGCCAGCAGCACGCCGAGGAAGCCACCATGAAAAGACATGCCGCCTTCCCATACCCTGAGCAGCCAGACTGGATCGCCGAGGAAACGATCGAAATTATAGAAGAATACCGACCCCATCCTGCCGCCCAATACTGCACCGAGGGCACCGTAGAATACCAAGTCAGATATTTGTTCTGCGGTCCACGAGCCTGGATTTATTTTGGCCCGATACGAGGCAAGCGCCCAGGCTCCACCGAAAGCCACGATGTACATGATGCCATACCAGTGAATGCTGACAGGTCCCAGGGCAAAGGCAACTGGATCAATTTGAGGAAATGTAAACATAGGACTCTTTGTGGTTTCTCGCCGGGAAAAGCCTAGTTAAAAGCACGATCTTGTAGATCTGAAGTATAGCAACATAGTCGAGGGGAGTGGCGGAACTATGCGCAGCAACTTCCCATTGCGCCGGCACCGGCCAGTTAGTCCGACATTAAAGATGCTACCCTCGTACTAAAGAAATTATTCGACAGCGCTGTTCAACGGCCACCAATAAACGGTAACATTTGGTTAATGTGCCTTATCATATTTGCTCATCAGGCAGACTCGCGTTATTCGCTGGTAGTCGCTGCAAACCGGGATGAATTCTTCAGCCGACCCACCCGGGATGCCGATTTCTGGACGGATAATGGCGCCCATAATCCCATGCTTGCGGGCAAGGATTTGCTAGCCGGCGGCACTTGGCTCGGCCTGACTACCTCCGGTCGCTTTGCCGCTGTAACCAATATTCGTGATCCATCACAGACAGAGCAAAAACCAAAATCCCGTGGCGAGCTTACCCTCAATTTTCTTGCTGGCACCGAGACGTCGGCAGCGTATTGTCAGTCCCTGAGTAGCCATTTCAACCAGTACGCCGGCTATAACCTGCTGATCAGCGACGGCAATGAGATGTTTTACGTACGCAACCTCGAAGCCGAAATGCGGCAACTGGAACCTGGTATCTATGGGCTCTCAAATGGCCAGCTCAATTCGCCATGGCCAAAGATCGAGCACGGTCGCCAGCAATTGAAGCTGCTGCTGGATTGCGATGCGGCACTGGCAACTGACCAATTGATCTCGATGATGGGCAATCGGACCCAGGCTAAAGATGCAGACCTTCCCGACACCGGGATTCCCTTAGAGCTGGAACGCAGATTGTCTTCCGCCTTTATCCAAAATCCGGAACGGCAATATGGAACCCGGTGTTCAACCGCGATTATCCTGGGCAGCCATGAGCAGAAACAGAACATGTGTCGGTTTAGTGAACAAAACTACGACGAGTCGGGTCATCGAACCGCTGCCCATTTCTACCAGTTTGAGCTCACCCACTGAAATCTCGGTGCTGCGTCGGGAGTTACCGAGTAAATCAACATAAGGTACGCCGATGTACATACCTGAACATTTCTCCGTAACCGATGAGAATGAAAAGCTAAAATTCATACGCATGCATTCATTTGGTCAACTAACATCCCATGTCGATGGCCAGATTTTTGCGTCCCATCTGCCATTGCTGTTGAGCGATGACGGCAAAAAGTTACTGGGACACCTGGCCAGGGCCAATCCGCAGTGGTCGCAGCTGGAAGATCAGCAGGTTCTGGTGGTATTTCAAGGGTCCCACGCCTATGTTAGTCCCTCATGGTACAGCCAACCCGGTGTGCCCACATGGAACTATCAGGCGGTGCATGTTTATGGGCATGTCCAATGCCTTCATGATAGCGAACGCCTGAGGCAGATCGTCGAAGAATTGACCCGCATCAACGAGTCCGGATTCGATTCTCCGTGGCAAGCAAATTACGATATCAGGCAATTACAGGACATCGTCGGCCTGGAGATCGAGATCGAGCAGATTCAATGTAAGTATAAGCTCAGTCAAAATCGGCAACAGCAAGAACGCACCGATGTTGCAGACCAACTGCAGAACCTGGGGGAGCTCAGCCTTGCCGCCGCAATGAAAGACCTGGATTCCTGAACCTCCTCGCCTCTATCCCAGATCAATATTTACTCTTCTTCCCAGCGGTTTATTGAGGGGAAAAGGGCCGGCAGCACGCCCTGATTAAGTAGTATAAACATCAGGCATCGCTTACAATTTGTCCTCTAGATTCATTGGGTACAAATGAAGTTGGCGCCCCTGGATGCTACTGCCAAGCTCTTATGATGATGATCCCACTGCGCGATCGACGTGTCTTATCTATGAATAGCCCATGATAAGTGCAGAAAAAGCCTTACAAAGATTGAAAGAAGGTAATCTCCGTTTCCGGTCACATGATTACGCGGACGTGGATGTTGGCGCTATTAGTCGAAACCAGTTAGTTCAAGCACAATCACCTTTTGCCATCATTCTCGGCTGCTCTGATTCGAGAGTCCCTGCGGAGCTGGTTTTTGGCCAGGGCCTGGGTGATCTTTTTGTTATTCGGGTGGCCGGAAATATCGTTGCGCCATCCCAAATTGGCAGTATTGAATTTGCCGCTGAAAAATTTGGCACACACTTGGTTGTGGTGCTCGGACACTCGATGTGCGGCGCGGTCGAGGCTACGCTGGAACAACTTCAGCAAGATATGGTCAACCGTTCACCGAATTTGCATGCGATTGTAGACAGAATTCGCCCTGCCGTGGAGTCTCTGGTGGAATTCAATAACGAGCTCGATTCAGAAGACAATACAGGCGGGATTGCACCGGCACTCCTGGGTCAGGCTGTGCGCTGCAACATAAAGGCGTCAGTGGACAAGCTCCAACAGGGCTCAGAAATTCTCGAAGCCTTAATCAAACACGATAAGTTACTGATCGTGGGTGCCGAGTATTTTCTTGAGACAGGTGAAGTCGAATTCTTCGATCGCTGATGCGGAATCGAATCAAGCGCCGCTGCGTAGCCGAGTCGCGCTAGCCCGAATCTACCACTGCCGCACTTTCTCAATTATTTAGAGATTAAAGCTGTAACCATTGGCCCTGGCTCATTTCCAATTTCACGGCAATTACCCTAAACATCACTGGAATATTTTCTACAACAGCCGAGGCGAAGGATGCCTAGTTAATTCTCGACGAACGTAACAACCGATCTACGCCGGCATTGTAGAGCGCAAGGTCGACAGCGCTTCGAATCGTTTGCGCATCATCGAGATGCATGACCTGGTCCAGTAAATCCTGGGCCGCCTCCAGGCTGATGCTGCGAATTACCGATTTTACTTTCAAAAGTGCGGCGGCGTTCATCGACAATACATCGTAACCCATCGCCATCAGCAACACCGCGGCGCCGGGGTCTCCTGCCATCTCTCCGCAAATGCTCACCGGTACGCCTTCGGCACTGGCCTCGAGAACGACCTGCTGCAGGGCGCTGAGGACAGCCGGATGAAACGCCGTATAAAGATGGGCGACCCTGGGATTGTTGCGGTCGACAGCCAGTATGTACTGGGTCAGGTCATTGCTGCCAACGGAAACAAAATCCACCAGCCTTGCCAGGGCTCGGGTTTGATAGACTGCCGCCGGCAACTCGATCATAACGCCTATAGGTGGAAACTTGACATCCAGTCCTTCCTGCAGTAATTCGCGGTGGCATTTTTTTATCAATTGTAGCGCGGAGGTAACCTCGCCGACATTGCTCACCATAGGCAACATGATTTGCAAGTTCTCCAGACCGATACTGGCCCGCAGCATCGCCCGTATTTGGGCGGTGAAAATCTCCGGATGATCGAGAGTCACACGAATCCCACGCCAACCCAGGAAAGGGTTTTCCTCTTCGATCGGGAAATAGGACAGGGACTTGTCTCCTCCGATATCGAGGGTTCTCATGGTAACAAGCATGGGCGCAAAGGCTTCCAGCTGGTCACGATAAATTTTGCATTGCTCCAATTCGCTGGGAAATCGTTCACTGAGCAGGAAGGGTATTTCTGTTCTAAACAGGCCGACCCCCTCCGCTCCCTGATCGAGAGAATGCATGACGTCCACCATCAGCCCCGTGTTCACCCAGAGGTGAACTCGATGCGCATCGGTGGTCTCACACGGCAGACCCTTGAGCCCTTCCAGCCCTTCGGTTAGTTGATCTTGCTCCTTAATAGTCTCCCGAAATCGAGTTCGTAGTTCATCGGACGGATTGGCGATTACCTCGCCCTGATAGCCATCGACGATTATTTCTCTGCCATCTAGTTTGTTATAGGGAAGATCGACTGCTCCCATGACGGTGGGAATACCCATGGTCCGAGCGAGAATGGCAACATGTGAATTACCTGAGCCTTTAACCGAGATCAGGCCTTTCAATTTGTCCTTCGGTACATCGACCAACATCGCAGGAGTTAACTCTTCACTGACCAGAATAGTATTATCATGGTATTCAGTTTCGACCTGCTCTTTGTCCTGCAGATAGAACAGTACGCGGCTGCACAGGTCCTTGATATCGATTGCACGTTCGCTCAGGTAAGGATCGTTCATTTCTTCAAAATTTCGGACGTGTTCATTCGCTACGTAAGCGAGTGCGCCCTGCGCCCACACACCCATCTTGATTCTTTCGACAACTTCATTGCCCAGCGCTTTATCATCCAGCATGCGTAAATAGACATCGAACAGCTGCCGCTCTTCCTCAGCCACATGACCGGCAAGTTTGTCATACAGAACCCGCATGTCTTCTCTAACGTTGTTTAAACAGCTATTAAAAAACTCGATTTCCTTATCGATATTCTTGGCCTTACGATTTGGAATCTGGCTGAGATCGGCGTGGGGAAACACCACCACCACCTGGCCGATCGCTACTCCTGAAGAACCAGAGACACCCCGAAACACGGTGTCAGATGTCTTGTGGCCGGAGGGACTGATGCCTTCTATCGCCCCGGTGGCTTCGGCATGGGCAATGACCCCGGCTAGCTGAGCCGAGAGTGTTATGAGAAAAGCTTCTTCGGCTTCGTCGAAACGGCGACGCTCTTCGTGTTGAACGATCAGCACACCGAGGACTGCGCGGTGATGGATGATGGGCACCCCCAGGAAGGCGTGGAATACTTCTTCACCGGTTTCCTGTAGATAGTGGTAGCTGGGATGTAGCGGAGCGTCTTCCAGATTAATGGGTTCGGCATGCTTTGCAACCAGGCCCACCAGGCCTTCACCGACGGCGAGGCTGACATGCCCCACCGCCTTTGCATTTAGACCCTGCGATGCCATCAAGACATGACTGTTGATATCCGCATCAAACAGAAAAACCGAACATACCTGTGTGTCCAATGCTTCGCGCACCCGACTCACAATGATATCCAGTGCCGACTGCAGATCTTTTGCCGCACTGACTTTTTGAACGATGCTGCGCAGTTGGTTCAGCATACTTATTCCCGGTTGTTCCCATCGAATCGAAGACCGCACCGGCAATTACTCTCAGTTGTTGAGAGTCACCTGACCGGCACATCTTCGCTTGCTCTTCGGGATTGCCCTGTTGTTGTTAATTATTATTGTTGTTTGATGTAGCTGTTGAGAGGGCCCGACAGTTCCTGCAACGCCTTTCGATAAACATCTCTTTTAAATTCAATTACCTGATGAATGGGGTACCAGTAATTTACCCAACGCCAATCATCAAATTCAGGATTTGTGGTTTTAGCCAACTCTACTTTGTCGTCATCGCTTTCGAGGCTTAACAGAAACCATTTCTGTTTCTGGCCGATGCAAAGGGGATCGGTATTATGCCGAATAAAATTTTCTGGCAGACGGTAATGTAACCAGTCATCAGTCTGGTGCAGGATATTCACGTCCCTTGCACTCAATCCAACCTCTTCATCGAGTTCCCGGAATAACGCATCTTCCGGAGATTCGCTGGCTTTGATTCCACCCTGTGGAAACTGCCACGCGCCCTGACCAATCCGTTTGGCCCACAGCAAATGTCCCAAACTATTGCAAATCACAATCGCAACATTTGGGCGGAAGCCCCTGGAATCGATCACTGTTCCCCAACCTCAGACAAAGCCAAAGGCTTATTGTTTCACAGTCCTGTGTGGCTGATCAATGCCAAGATGAGAGTGCCTTTTAATATTTATTCTATTTATCAATGGTTTAAGTGATTTATAGAAGAATTCTGGAGCAGGTGAAGGGCCACAATTAGGGTGCTCCGCCGCAATGACAGTGGGTATAATGACCGCTTTCGAGCTAGGGAACCTCTGATTAATTATTCAATATCTCTGGCCTGCAGAGCAGTCGTAGATCAAGGCGGCTTCCTGCAGTAATGTTTGCTACCTTGCAAAGGGAGCCAACGCGGAGATACGGCTGCTCTGAAGGCCCCTGCGGGCGCGGCCTGAAGCGTGCTTCTGCGTCGTTCCAACCCTTGCTAAGGACTAGGGCCATTAACTGCGGATTGCGCCTAGCAGAAGCACGCTTCAGGTCACGCAGAGACATTGAATAATTAATCAGAGCTTCCTCAACGATAGGTGACCATGTGTGCCATGTCTGCCTTCTCCAGGTGAGCAAGGCTATTGAATAGGACCAGCGATAGTTTACCATTGCCGTACTTTACGCGGGTGACCGAGCTATTTTTAACCATCCAGTTGGTGGTGATGACCTGCTCGTCGGGAA
>JADFIJ010000296.1 GCA_022566775.1 Pseudomonadota bacterium
ACCATGCTGGTGGGCTTTGTTGCATTCCTTGCGATTCCGGTGGAACTGTATCCGGATGTTCAGGTACCTCTCATCGTCAGCACTATTATCCACGAGGGTATCTCACCGGAAGATGCGGAACGCCTGCTGGCCAAACCTGTAGAACTCGAATTGAAACTGGTCGACGGCATCGTCGAGGTCACGTCATTCTCCAGCGAGGGAGCGGCGACGATCATGATCGAGTTCGACATCGATTTCGATAGCCAGAATGCCCTGAGTGAAGTCCGGGAAGCCATTAACCGCGCCAAGGTACGATTCCCGCAAGCCACCGAAGAACCCATTATCCAGGAAGCCTCCGCGGTTGACTTGCCTATTGTACAGATTGCTATCGGCGGTGAGGGAGTACCCGAACGGGTATTGCTGCGCATCGCAGAAGACCTGCAACGGGAAATTGAAATTTTGCCCCAGGTGCTGGAGGCGATCATGGTCGGCAATCGCCAGGAACTGCTGGAGGTCGTGATCGATCCGTCGAAGCTGGAAACCTACGGCATACCCAATAGTGCGATTGTACAAGCCGTAACCAGTAATAATCGCTTGATTGCCGCCGGCCAGATAGACACCGGCCGGGGTAGTTTCTCAATTAAGGTGCCGGGTCTGATAGAAACCGCTAATGATCTGTTAACTCTACCCATCGCATCTAATGACATGGGGGTGTTGACGCTAGCGGACATCGCCGAGGTGCGACGAACCTTTAAAGACGCAACCCGCTTCGCCTATACCAACGGTTCGCAATCGATTTCATTGAATGTAATGAAACGCAAGGGAGCCAATCTGATCGAGGCGATGGAAGAAATCGATGCCCTGGTGGAAGCAATGCGGCCTTCCCTGCCACCGGCAATCTCACTGTCTTATGTCAACAATACGGCCCCCATGGTGCTGGAGCAAAATATGGGCCTGCAGGGCAACATGGCAACTGCCATGGTGCTGGTTCTGATCGTTGTCATCGCCTCGGTTGGTGTGCGCTCTGGATTGCTGGTGACCATGGCTGTGCCTTTTTCTTTCTTCTTTGCCTTCATCGTCATCACGCTGTTGGGTTTTACCTATAACTTCATGGTGATCTTCGGTCTGCTGTTGGGCCTGGGTATGTTGATCGACGGCGCCATCGTGATGGTGGAATACGCCGATCGCAAGATGGCGGAGGGCCTCAATAGCCACGAAGCCTACAGGGCATCTGTGCAGCGTATGTTCTGGCCTATCCTGGCATCCACTGCCACCACGCTGGCTGCATTCCTCCCTATCATGTTCTGGCCCGGGGTCGCTGGCCAGTTCATGAGTTATTTACCCATAACCGTGTTCGCAGTATTAACCGGCTCCCTGTTTTACGCGCTGTTGTTTGTACCGACCATTGGTGCCCTGATCGGAAAATCCAGTGATGCCGACAAAACCTATTTGCGCAACCTGGAAGAGGGTGACCCGGACAAAGTCACCGGAATCACGGGTCTGTACGCGCGCCTGCTGAAATTTGCGGTTAGGATTCCGCTTACGGTACTGACACTGAGTATCGTCACCCTCGTTACCATTGTTTTCGCCTACGGTCGATTCGGCGCGGGCGTCGAATTTTTCGTGTCGACGGAGCCGATGCAGACCCAGATTCAGATTTTTGCCCGAGGCAATTTCTCACCGGCAGAGTTACGAGATGTGATGCTGGACGCCGAGGAACGAATCCGGGAAGTCGGTCTTTTCTCGGGCATCGTGACCCAGTCCGGTGCCGGTCAACAGATGTCGGGGAGCGGACAATCCGCCCCGGACTTAATCGGCACAATATTCGTGGAGATGACCGATCGCCGGACTCGGGACGAAGATGGATTCGAGATTGAGAATCTGTATCGCCAGGCCATTACCGGAATCCCCGGCGTTCGGGCCGAAATCGTTTCTGTGGAACAGGGCCCACCGGTAGGCAAGGAAATCCAGGTGGAACTGTCCGGCGACGATCTCGATCTGTTATTTTCGGAAGCAGCGCGTATTCGTGACTTCATGGAAAATCAGATGACCGGTCTCATCGATATCGACGACACCGCACCCATTCCAGGCATCGAATGGGAAATCAAGGTCGATCGAGCGCAGGCTGCGATGCTCGGTGCCAGCATGGCGGAAATCGGCACGGCGATTCAGCTCATGACCAATGGCGT
>JADFIJ010000297.1 GCA_022566775.1 Pseudomonadota bacterium
GTGTTTTACCGCAGCCGGTTGTACCAGCGCACAGATGGCGGCCCAGGATATCAATGACTGGTTGGCACAGGTAACTGCATTGCTACCCGGAGGCACTGCAGTCGTATGCCTCGATTCCGGTGGAGATGACGGCACTGCCGCGGCTTTCGCCTGTGATAATACCGGTGCCATCTACGCCATCAAGATCTGGTGGGATGACAATCGGGATGGCACCGCAAACGAACGCTATGTGACGACGTTCCAACCGCTATAAGCAAATGCTTGCGATATGAAGACCGATGAAATCAACTTTTAACATGCAGCACAGCCTAGGTCTGAGCCTGATCGAACTGCTGATTGCTATGGTGCTGGGCCTCACGCTATCGGCCGGTGTGGTACAGGTTTATGTCAGCACTACGATTACCGAGCGATCACAGGACGCGCGACTGCGATTGCAGGAGAATGGTCGCTTTGCCCTGAATTTTCTGTCCCAGGAAATTCGAATGGGGGGCTACCTTGGTTGTCTGGGGGCGCTGAGGGGACTAACCGTCAATAATACGCTGGATTCGCCACCGAACTCGTTTCAACCGGAATTCGGTGTGCAGGGCTGGGAGGCAGACGGCACCGATCCAGGCACCGTCAACAATAGTGTGGCCGATGTGGCGGTGGTTGCCAGCAACACATCGGAATGGACCTCGGACCCAGGCGGCGTCAACGTCATCCCGGTCGTTAACGCGGTGCCAAACTCCGATATTATCAGGATCTGGAGCGCCACTGGCAGTGCTGGCAGCGTGACTGCCATCACCCAGGGCACGCCGCCCACCATCACCGCAGAATCGGCTGTGGGCATTCAGGTTAACGATTTTCTTATCATCAGTGACTGCGAACAAGCAGATTTCGTGCAAGCTTGTGCTGTGGTCGCCGACGGGGGAGGGGCCACTACCAGCACCATTACGCTGTCCACTACCTGCAATCCGGGTAACCAAGCCGGCGTGACCATATCTTCGTTCGCGTCTGGCGCCAGTCCTGCGGAAGTCATGTTATTACAGGGGACACTGTTCTACGTTGGCAAGCGTGGTGACACCGCGACTAATTCACCGGCCCTGTTTCAGAGACAGCTGAGTGCGACCGGAACCGCCGGTGCCGCGGAAGAATTAATCGAAGGCGTGGAGACGATGCAAATATTGTACGGTGTGAATCTCGACCAGGATGTTCGCAATACCGTCGACGCCTACCTGCCGGCCGACCAGGTGCCGGATTGGAACGATGTCATCAGCGTCAGGATCAGCCTGCTGATGCAATCGATAGAGGATAACATCGTGCCTTCGGCTCAGGAGTACACCTTCGACGGCGTGACTTACGGACCGGCTGGCGCTGGCTCCCTGCCGACGGACACCAGAGTGAGGCGGGTCTTCACCAATACCATCAGTCTCAGAAACAGGGTATTGGGGGTCTAATGCGCTCGCCGACACCAGATTTAGATGGGGATCACGGAATTGAGCACACTTTTCGGTACAGTAATACTATGCAGGAGATGAGACGGACTCAAAAGCTGGGCAGTCGCAGCAAGCAGAAGGGCGCGGTGCTGATATTCTGCCTGGTGTTTCTCGCGATCCTGACTATGCTGGGGGTTTCCGGCATGGAATCCACCATTTTAGAGGAGCGCATGTCTGGAAATATGCGGGATTACACCCTGGCCTTTCAGGCCGCCGAATCGGCCCTGAAAAATGCCGAAGCCTGGTTGGTAGCACAGGGCACACTGCCTACCACCAGTACCGACGGCAGCACCACGGTGTGGGCAGAAAACTCCATGGATCCAGCTGCTAACGACGGTGCTTATTGGTGGGACCATGTAGATATCGACGCCGCCTGGTGGACCACAAACGGCGATGCCCTATCCAATGTCGCCTCGGTCAACACCCAACCGGTGTATGTCATTGAGGAATATCGTGTGGTCGGCACGGGACAGTCCATCGCCATCGGTGGGGGCGAGATTACCTTGCCGCGCACCTTTCATCGCATCACGGCGCGGGCGGTAGGGGTGAATGCCACCACCGAGGTGAAATTACAATCGACCTTCGTGCAGACCTACGACTAGAGATTTGCACGCAGATACTCGCGGTGGGAACGGTAGCAGCAGTCAGAAGTTCGCCCGGTTTTATTTAGCAGGCGTCAACCCACATCCAGT
>JADFIJ010000298.1 GCA_022566775.1 Pseudomonadota bacterium
AGGTGTGCTCCCTCGCAGGCACATTGAAGCTCGGTAAGTTAATTGTTTTCTATGATGACAATGGCATTTCAATCGATGGCGAGGTCGATCAATGGTTTACCGACGACACCGGCAAACGCTTTGCCGCCTATGGCTGGCAAGTACTGTCGGTGGACGGTCATGACCCGGCTGCAATCGGTAGTGCTATCGAGCAAGCTCGGAGCGAAACCGCCAGGCCCAGCCTGATTTCCTGCAAGACGATTATTGGCTTCGGCTCACCCAATAAACAGGGGTCGGCAGCTACCCATGGGGCGCCGCTGGGCGATGATGAAATAGTTGCGACTCGGGCAGCGCTGGATTGGCCCCATGCCGCATTTGTGATCCCCACCGAAATTAAGCAGGCCTGGGATGCAACCGAGAAAGGTTTCAGCGCAGAGTCAGCGTGGAAGGAGAAACTGATTCGCTATGAAGAGGAGTATCCGGAGTTAGCGATGGAGCTCGTGCGTCGAATTAAGGGCGAGCTGCCCGGGCATTTCGGCGCCAGGGCTGACGCCTACATAAGCCAGTGTCAGCAATCTGCTGAGGATATCGCCTCGCGCAAGGCTTCACAAAACTGTATCGAAGCCTTCGCCAGTTTACTGCCGGAGTTGATTGGCGGCTCGGCCGATCTGACCGGCTCAAATCTAACCACCTGGTCCGGTAGTACGCCCATTTCAGAACGGGCCGATGGCAACTATATCAACTATGGTGTTCGGGAGTTTGGCATGACCGCCATTGCCACCGGCATTGCACTACACGGCGGCTTCGTACCCTATACCGCCACTTTCCTCATATTCATGGAATATGCCCGCAATGCCGTGCGTATGGCGGCATTGATGAAGCAACGGAGCATCCTGGTCTATACCCATGACTCCATAGGGCAGGGCCAAGACGGACCAACCCACCAACCGGTAGAACAGTTGGCGAGCCTCAGAATTACGCCAAATATGTCACTCTGGCGCCCCTGCGATAATGTGGAAACTGCGGTGGCCTGGAAAGCGGCGCTTCAGAGACGCGCTGGGCCCACCGCCCTGGTGTTTTCCAGACAATCCCTGGTGCACCAGCGGCGCAACGAGGAACAATTGGCCGGCATCGCCCGGGGCGCCTATATTCTCAGAGACTGCGAGGGCGAGCCGGACATTATCATCATGGCGACCGGCTCGGAAGTGGGGATCTGTGCCGAGGCCATTGCGACGCTTCACTCCGAAGGCATCAAGGCGCGGCTGGTTTCCATACCCAGCGTCGACGTGTTTGAGAGCCAGGATGCAGCCTACCGGGAAAGTGTCCTGCCCCCGGCAGTGCGCAAGCGACTCGCCGTCGAAGCGGGAGCGGTAGATTGCTGGTACAAACTGGTAGGACTGGATGGCAAGGTCATTGGCATGGAGTCTTTCGGCGAATCGGCACCGGGTCCGGTGCTGCTGGAGCACTTCGGATTCACCGCCAGCAATGTGGTCGATACGGTCAAATCATTACTCTAGCCCAACTCGGTAGACGTTTATGCCTTATCGTATAGCAATTAATGGTTACGGCCGCATCGGGCGCTGCGTGTTGCGGGCCTTCTACGAGTCGAGCAAGTATCCCGATTTGAGTATCGTCGCGATCAACGACGTTGCAGATATCAAGACGCTTGCCCACCTGACCCGTTATGACAGCACCCACGGGCGCTTTGCAGGATCGGTGGTAGAAACCGATGATGCTCTGGTGATCAACGATGATCACATCCTGGTTTCCAACACCGACGACCTGGCGCAGATACCGTGGGCGGGTTTGAACATCGATCTGGTGATGGAGTGTAGTGGTACATTTACAGATCGGGCAGGGGCTCAGCAGCACCTGGATAAGGGTGCGCGCAAGGTGCTTTTCTCACAACCGGCTGAAGGCGATGTTGATGCAACCGTGGTGTATGGCATCAATCACACACGCTTGCCGGAGACAGCAGAAATCATCTCCAACGCATCATGCACCACTAACTGCGTCGTTCCGGTGCTAAAAGTCCTCGATGAAGCCTTGCAGATTGAAGCAGGCGTCATTACCACCCTGCACTCGGCGATGAATGACCAACCGGTTATCGACAGCTATCATCACAATGACCTGAGAAAGACTCGCAGCGCCATGCAGTCCATCATTCCGGTGGATACGGAACT
>JADFIJ010000159.1 GCA_022566775.1 Pseudomonadota bacterium
CCCCTTCCCAATCCCCTGTCAAATTCAGTGTTAATTTCAGCTGCTAGTCCCACTATCGTTCTGCAATAAAATCAAAAAAACCAGTGAATATTAGTTTAATCCATTGGATTCTTTAATTATTTTTTGGGGATATCTCAGGCTCTGATCGATTCGATGGCCGCTCTGAAGGCCAGAGATATTGAATACTTGATCAGAGGCTCCCTAGTCAGGCCATCTTGAAATGGCAGATTTTCAATCCTCTTTCGGGATACTTGTCCGCGAATTCTGGCGCGGCAGGAATCACTTCAACGAAGCTTGCATTTGGCAGACTGGTAGCAAATTGATCCAGCAGAAAATTGGCATCGAGAAACGGGCTGTTCACCGTCGCAATAATATCGGCGCCGATATTGCACATCTTGGATAATTTTCTGAGAACGCCCTTATAATTTTTCTCCACATCGAAGCTGCCACTCTGCCGGGTTGGTGGATCGATCACCACCAGGTCGTAGCGGCCGTACTGCTGAATTCGACCCCAGGATCGGAACAGGTTATAGGGGATAGACTTGACCCGATTCAACTCCTGATTGTTCAGCTGGTGGTTTTTTTCGCCCCACTTGATACTCGGCTTACTGATATCTACATTTGTCACCCTCACAGCACCACCGGCCAGGGCAGCCACGGAAAGCGAACAAGTGTAAGCGAATAGATTAAGCACAGTTTTCCCGCGGCTATTCTCTTGCAGCCATTCTCGCAATGGGCGGGTATCCAGGAACAAACCCACGTTCTGCTGTGTGCCCGGATGTACTTCGAACACCAGCTTATTTTCCTGCACAATAAGCACCGGCAACTCATCGCCAAACAGCAACTCGGCCGGCGCCCCGCGCTCATAACGTTTTTGCAAGATGATAGACTTGACCTGACTCAGCTTATCCGCGGCGATGATTTGCGCAGCGAGTTCCTTCACCGCCACTATCTCAACATAGGCGGTGATCAAAACCAGGGGCTTAAACCAGTCGATGCATACATGTTCAAGCCCAGGGTACAGATGCCCCCTGCCATGAAATATCCTCAGCGCTTCCTCCTGATCGATACTGAAAAACTCGCCAATCGCTTGTTGCAGTGCTGATTCCACGCATTGTTACCCGTTGTTTTGCCCGGCCCAGATTGAGTCGAAGCCGCCAGTGCCGCTTTGTTGCCGAGCGCTTAATCTGTATTATGCGGAGAACATCGAGTAAATCCAATTACTTACTATGCCCCAGTACGATTACATCATTATTGGAGCCGGTACCGCCGGCTGTGTGCTCGCTAACCGACTCTCCGCCGACCCCGGGGTCGAAGTACTGTTGCTGGAGGCGGGCGGCAAAGACAACTATTTCTGGATCGACATCCCCGTCGGTTATTTATATACCATCGCCAATCCCCGCACCGACTGGTGCTATAAGACCGAACCCGAAAAGGGTTTGAATGGTCGCTCCATCGGTTATGCCAGAGGAAAGGTGTTAGGCGGGTGCTCATCAATTAATGCCATGATTTACATGCGCGGGCAAAGAAGCGATTTCGATTACTGGGAATCCCTGGGCAACAGGGGCTGGAGTTGGGATGAGGTACTGCCGGTGTACAAGAAATCCGAAAGTTACCAACATGGCGCCGATGAGTTTCACGGCGCCGATGGTGAATTGCGAGTCGAGGAACGAAGAGTGAACTGGGAAATCCTCGATGCCTGGCGCGACGCCGCCGCACAATGCGGCATTCCCAAGATCGAAGAATTCAATCGCGGCGATAATTTCGGCAATGCCTACTTCCAGATGAATCAGCGCAATGGCTCGCGCTGGAGCGGCACCAAGGCTTTTCTGCGACCGGTGATGTCGAGAAAAAACCTCACGGTTATCACCCACGCCCACGTCGAGAAACTGGAGTTAGACACGGCAAATGGCGGCCGGCGCGCGACCGGAGTGAAAGTTCGCATTGGCAAGCAAACCGCCATAATCATTGACGCGAGACGGGAGGTCATCCTGGCGGCGGGTGCCATCGGCTCACCCCAGCTCTTGCAACTGTCTGGAATTGGTAATGGTTCCTTGCTGCAGGAAAAAGAAATAACCCTGGTGCATGATTTGCCAGGTGTCGGTGAAAACCTGCAGGATCACTTACAGATACGCAGCGTCTACAAGGTCCACAACACCGTGACCTTGAACCAACGCGCCAATTCCCTCTTCGGTAAGATAAAAATGGGCCTGGAGTACGTCCTGTTCAAGTCTGGGCCTCTGACCATGCCACCCTCACAGCTGGGCGCCTTCGCCAAGAGCGATCCGGATCAACCCACCGCCAACATCGAGTGGCATGTGCAACCCTTGTCGCTGGACAAATTTGGCGACCCCCTGCACAGATTCAATGCCATCACTCCCTCGGTCTGCAATCTGCAACCAAGCAGCCGCGGCCATGTGCGCATCAACAGCAATGACGCCTATGACTATCCAGCCATCACCCTGAACTACTTATCGACAGAGGCGGATCGGCAGGTGGCGATAACAGGGCTGCGATTCACCCGCAAGATAATGGCGGCAAAGGCGCTGGAAAAGTATGAGCCGCTAGAGTGGAAGCCAGGCCCGCATCTGCGTAGCGACGAAGACCTGCTGCTGGCTGCGGGCGATCTCGGCACTACCATCTTTCACCCGGTTGGAACCTGCAAGATGGGCAACGACGCCATGGCCGTGGTCAACGATCGCCTGCAGGTCCATGGCGTGGATAATTTACGAGTCATCGACGCCTCGATCATGCCCCGCATCACCTCCGGCAACACCAATGCACCGACCGTAATGATCGCTGAGAAAGGTGCCGAGTTTGTGATACAAGCTAGGCAGCTCTGATACCAAGCTAGCACGCATGGAAGACTTTTGGACTTGTACTTGCTACCGCAATGCATCACACTTCAAGCCGTTCCGGTAAAAGAATAACGAGTTGGAGGCCCCTGATGCACGATGAAAAAATTGACCGACGAACCCTATTGAAACGCAGCATGAAAACCACGATGGCAGTGGGCGCTGTAGCCACAATACCGCAGTGGGCAATGCCCGCACTCGCTCAAGGCGAAGAATTGGTGCTGTTCACCGATATGCCGGCAGATTTCAGTCGAGGGCCAGCGATGCCCGGGGGCACTCACTTTCTCGATACACGACAAATTACTTCATTCTATACCGACAACGCCGATTTCTATGTGGTCCAGCACTATGGGCAACCGGAGGTGGATATCGGTAGTTATCGCCTGAAAGTCACCGGTCTGGTTGAAACTGAGCGGGAATATACCCTGAGCGATCTGCAGCAGAGAAGCCAGTTTCAGCTAGATGCTGGTTTCGAATGTGGTGGCAACGGCCCCCGCCTGTACAACGGCTTGATCGGCAATGCGAAATGGGGCGGAGTAAGACTGCGGGATATATTGGCCGAATGCGGTATTAAGCCGGAAGGCAAAGAGGTCGTGTTCTTCGGCGCAGACTCCGGTACCGAAAATATTCGAGACACGGATGTGGAACAGAACTTCGCCAGGAGCCTGTCACAGGAAGACGCGATGCGCCCGGAAAACATGCTGGCCTTGCAAATGAATGGCGAAGCCCTGCCGCTATTCCACGGCAGGCCATTACGCCTGCTGATTCCAGGTTTTTACGGGGTGGCTAACGTGAAGTGGCTGACCCAGATCCATGTGCAGGACCGGCGCTTCATGAGCCGTTTCATGGGGCGTGATTACGTCACCTTGAAGAAGGAGATGATTGGGGGACAGGAACGTTGGGTAGAAAACTCGGTGACCAGAATTCATTTGAAATCTGCCATTACCCGGGTTACTCGCATGGGCAATACCCATAAGATTTCCGGTTTCGTGCTAACCGATGGTGTGGGTGTGCGCAGCGTGGAAGTCAAGATTGACAATGGCCCCTGGATGCAAGCCCAGCTCGATTCCGGCGCGACCCAATACTCCTGGAAGCTGTTCCAGTACCAGTGGAATAATGCCAGCCCTGGCGAGCATACGATCGTGTCGCGGGTGACCGATGCCAATGGCAAGGTGCAGCTCACAGAGGAGCAAATGCCGGAGAAGATCAGTCGCTGGGAGAACTATGGCCAGTTTCCCCGTACTCTGGTGATAGCGGGGTAGCGACAGCAATTTCCTCTACGGTGACATTTGGTTTTGCCTCATTAATTTCAATAGCCTCTGCGAAGCCCGACCGCATCGGCGCTCTGCTGGTGGTGAGCGCGGAATTTCGTGCACGCACCCGGCTCTCGTATTAATCCGGATTTGGCTATAGCTCTGTATCGATACAGGTAGATCTGCTTTCCTATCGCTTGCAGGCTCGTTCATGTGCAGCGCCTGATCTGTTTCCAGTTGTGAAATAGCAGCTGAATCCTGGGCCTGAACCTAACCGATAGCGCCCATTAATATGACAAGAACCCAGAATGGAATTGGCAAGCGTGGATTGGTATTGGCAGTTCTATGGCTGTTCATAGCCTGTCACCTAAACTAAAAAATGGCCTGGAATAGGCCGTTTTTCCAATAAAATGGCTCAAAAAGGGGCCAAAAGTGCGTTTTTTGAATTTTACGTCAATTTCAGGCCTGGCTTGAAACCGGCTTCCATTTTTCGAATGCTGTTGCTGCCTGCCAGCTTGGCATTGTTGCTCACATCCCATTCTCCAACCTCGAGCAGCTCTGGCTGCCTGCGAATAAAGCGAATTATTCAGCGACAAGAACACGGTGAACACAGGGCTCGAACTTAATTTACTGGCTTTGTTCATAGGATTTCTCAATTACGACTATCATGAATTGCCAGAGTAGAATCGCTTCAGAAGCCTCTGATTAATTATTCAATCAGAGGCTCCTTAACTATACGGTATACTGAGTGACAATGAGTAGTGCACAAGACATCCTGCAGTCTGTTTTTGGTTTTCCATCCTTTCGACCACCCCAGCAGCAAATTATTCAGACCCTAATCGACGGCGGCGATGCCCTGGTGCTGATGCCAACCGGTGGTGGAAAATCTCTCTGCTATCAGATCCCTGCCATCGTCAGGCAAGGCTGCGGCGTGGTCATCTCGCCACTGATTGCATTGATGCAGGATCAGGTGAGCGCGTTGCGCTTGTTCGGCGTCCGTGCCGCATTTCTGAACTCCACACTGGATAGAAGCACTGCCGAGGAAATTGAGCAGAGCCTGCTCGACGGTAAATTGGACCTGCTGTATATCGCGCCCGAGCGCTTGAATCAGGCAAGAACTCTCAGCCTGCTGCGGCAGGCGTCCATCGCACTGTTTGCCATCGATGAAGCCCACTGCGTTTCCCAGTGGGGCCATGACTTCCGCGTCGACTATTTACAATTGAGTCTGTTGCACGAATTGTTCCCGGATGTACCCCGCATCGCCCTCACCGCCACCGCCGATGATCGCACGCGAGAGGAAATTATTCAGCGTCTCGAACTCACCGCTGCGCGACATTTTATTGCGGGTTTCGACCGCCCCAACATTCGTTATCGCATCGCCCTTAAACACAATCCCAAGCAACAGCTTCTAAGATTTTTGCGGCTGGAACATGCCGATGATGCCGGTATCATCTATTGCCTTTCCCGCAAGAAGACCGAAGATATTGCGTATTGGCTGCAGGATCAGGGCTTCGATGCCCTGCCCTATCATGCCGGCCTGAACGGGGAAACCCGAGCCCGGCACCAGGATAAATTTCTGCGGGAAGACGGCGTCATCATCGTTGCCACTATCGCCTTCGGAATGGGCATCGACAAACCCGATGTGCGCTTCGTGGTCCATCTCGATATGCCCAAAACCATCGAATCCTATTACCAGGAAACCGGTAGAGCCGGACGCGACGGCGAAGCCGCCGATGCCTGGATGATCTATGGTCTGCAAGATGTGATCAAATTGCGACAGATGATGGCCGGCTCAGGGGGCAGCGAAGAATTCAAACGCGCGGAACAACATCGGCTCAATGCCATGCTCGGTCTTTGTGAAATCACCACCTGTCGTCGTCAGACTCTGCTTGCCTACTTCGGCGAAATCCTGGACCAGCCCTGCGGAAATTGTGATACCTGCCTGGAGCCGGCACAGACCTGGGATGGTACCGAAGCAGCGAGAATGGCACTCAGCGCGGCCTATCGTACCGGGCAGCGCTTCGGTGTGAACCATTTGGTCGATGTATTACGCGGCGCCGACACCGACAAAATCTTCCAGTTCAATCACCATCATCTGGCTTCCTATGGCATCGGCACAG
This sequence comes from Pseudomonadota bacterium, assembly GCA_022566775.1. Lineage (GTDB taxonomy): Bacteria > Pseudomonadota > Gammaproteobacteria > Pseudomonadales > Pseudohongiellaceae > UBA9145. The sequence goes on from JADFIJ010000159.1 coordinate 6,229, forward strand.
ATCTGGATAACAATCAGTGGCGCTCGGTATTCCGGCAACTGGTGGCCCGCGGCTATCTGAGTGTCGACCTGGAACGCTTCGGCGGACTGCGTCTGGAAACAGCTTGCAGACCCTTGTTACGGGGCGAAGAGCGCATCGAACTGCGCCTCGACATCAAGGCTAAAGCTGCGAAGCGGCAAACCAAGACAGCGCTGGCCCTGGATGTGGACGTGGCGCTGTGGGAGGCGCTACGAGATTGCCGTCGAGAATTCGCCGAGGAACAGGGTGTGCCCCCCTACGTCATTTTTCACGACAGCGCCTTGCAGGAGATGTGCGTGAACCTGCCACGGGATCTCAATGAATTCAGCCTGGTGAGCGGTGTCGGCGAGAGAAAGCTGGAGAAATACGGTCCGGCGTTTATCCGGGTGATTGGCGATCATTTGTCTGCGCATTGAGGGTGCCTACGAACAGGTGACTATTGGCTGACTTCAGGTTTACCTGGTTTTTCCACATTCTCAAAATTCGGCCGAATTGAGCCCAAAACACCGGTTTTCATCCCTAAACCACCACTTTCGGTGCCACAATTGATTGCAATGCTACAGCGGAGTTGGCACTCTTAGCGGCAGAATAAGTCACCTTGCAGGGGAAAAGTCATGATCAGGAAATTACCATTAATCTTCGCGCTGGTATTCACAACCAGCCTCTTCAACACCAGCTTCGGGGCGGATTTTGAGCAAATAGGCAACTTCGATTTCCCCACCTCCGGCTCGGCTGCAGCCCAGGAGCACTTCCTGCTGGGTGTCGGCTACCTGCACAGTTTTGGCCGGACCCAGGCCCGGGCAGAATTTCAGAAGGCCCAGGAGCTGGATCCGGATTTCGCCATGGCCTATTGGGGAGAGACCTTCACCTACCAACACCCTTTCTTCGGCCCCAAGGATGACCGTCCCGGGCAGGCGCTTATGCGACTGGGAACCAGCCACGAGGCGCGGCTAGCCAAGGCGCCGACCCAGAGAGAGAAGGGATTTCTGCGGGCAGCGGAGGCCTACGCCCTGACTGAAGGCGGTATGGCTGAACGTCGCACCGCCTGGATGAATGCCATGGCAGAACTGTATAGAAACTATCCCGATGATGATGAGGTCAAGGCCTTCTATACCGTATCCATGTTGGCCGGGGCCACGGCGGCAGGAACCGATAGAAACCGACTCAATATGCACGCTGGCGCCATGGCGCTGCAACTGTTCAGGAAGAATGCCAATCATCCCGGCGCGCCCCACTATGTAATCCACGCCTTCGATGATCCTCTACACGCACCGATCGCACTGGAGGCGGCAACCAAATACGCCAGTATAGCGCCGGCGGTTTCCCATGCGCGTCACATGCCCACTCACATTTTTATTCAACACGGCATGTGGGATCAAGTGTCGCAATGGAACGACTCTGCGTTCAACGCCGGTGTCGCGCTATGGCAGCCGGGCGATACCGTGGGTGATCTTAACCACTCCTCCGACTGGGGCCAATACGGGGACTTGCAGCGAGGTGATCTGGAGCGTTCGAAAAACTGGATCGTCCGCGCCCAGGAGGTGTTGAAAAACAACCCTGGTGACAGTCGTTCCGACGCTACGGTTCGCATTATGCAGGCCCGCCACATTATCGAAAGCCAGCAATGGCAGACCCAGGCATTTTCTGATGATTTAAATGCCAATGAATTGCTGGCGCTGGGCCTTAGTGCTGCCAATCTGGGCGAACTGGATTTGGCAAACCAGGTAGCAACCCGACTTAATGCACTGTCAGCCGACAGCCCCAACAATGGTGCCCTGAAAATAGCCAGCCTGGAAGTATCGGCATTGACCCTGTTAAAAGAAGCCAGTGCCAAGCCGATGGTGGATGTGGAAAAACGCCAACAGGCAATGGCCCTTTTAACAGAGGCAGTGGAGCTGACAAAAACCCAGCGGCCACCCAACGGTGCCGCCAATCCCCTCAAGCCTGTGCATGAGTTAGCCGGTGAGCAATTGCTGGAGATTGGCGAATTCGAAGCAGCCGCGCAGTTGTTTGAAGAATCCCTGTTGCGAATGCCGAACCGACCCCTGTCTTTATTAGGTGCAGCCCGCAGCTACGAAAATCTGGACCGCAGCAGTGAGGCGGATCTCATGTATGAATCGCTCCTGGCAATCTGGCATGACGACAGTCATCCGGCCGTGCAGGAAGCAAAAAAACACCTGGGTTACTAATTATGACAGATCAAGAACTGGAAACAGCGGCTGGCAACGGTTTGATTAATCGGCGCCATCTATTGGGGCTGGGCCTGGCAGGCATGGGCGCAGCGGTTGCCAACTCGGCGTTGGCTGCGGA
>JADFIJ010000160.1 GCA_022566775.1 Pseudomonadota bacterium
GGTAACGGGCTATAGCATCGCCGATAGAATAATTGCGGACGTGACCCATGTGCAGATTTCCGCTCGGGTAGGGAAACATCGACAGGCAATAGAACTTCTCCCGGGAAGGATCTTCGGTCACAATGAAACTGTCATGCTCGCGCCAGTAGCTCTGGACACTGGCTTCGACTTGCTGGGGTGAATAGTTGGGTTCAGTCTTCGGCATCGCGGCGGCAAAACGTATTTTAAGCAGTGTGTTGCAAAAGCCCGCAAGCATAACCCAGACCAGGCCTTACAGGTAGTGGCTGACAGTAAAAATCCACTGGTAAGCTTTGCTCGCAACCCGGGGTCTAATAAATCACTGCCACGATCGATGGATCGAGACTAAACTGGAGTTGCAGTGGCAGATTAATCGAGATTGGAAAAGGGAGCAGGGTCAATGAACATCAACAAAATAAGACTTTCGATGGCAGTAGCGGCGGGTGCTGCCGGTTTCGCCGGTCCAGTTGCAGCAGATTTCGATCAATGGCGAATTAGTGAGATATTCACCAATGCCGATGCGACTATTCAATATGTTGAACTGGAAAGCACGGCCACGAATCAGGGTGATGTGGCCGGATTGGTCATCACTGCGATGGATGCTGGCGGTCAACAGCAAAATATTGCGACCCTGGTGACCGATCTGAGCGGAGATACCAGCAACCGGAATCTGTTGATTGCCACCGAGTCATTCGCCGAATTAACCGGCTTGAGTCCGGATCTGCTGGTACCGGATGGTTTTCTCTTTACCGAAGGAGGATCCATAAATTTTGCCAATGGCACCGCTACCATCGAATATGCGGCCAATCAATTTCCCAAGAATGGGGTGCAGGCTATCGATGGCAACGGCGTAGCTATCAGTCCCGGGCCGACAAATTTCGCCGGCCTTTCGGCGACGGTGTCAGTCGAAACCAACGCCAGCTTCGATGCTGCTGCCTCGGTTGTGGTGCTACCGGTGGTGGATGTGCCGGGCACCGGATTGGCCAGGGTGAGTTTCGATGTCAGCCTGGCCGCTAATGTGGATGAAACAGAGTTTGCCCTGCGCGATGATTTTTACATATATACTGCCGGGATACTCGCCGGCAATACCCCGGCACAGCTACAGGCAGGCGGTATTCTTTACACGCCCAGACTGGTGGTGGGCGACGAGCTATTTGAATTTAATCTGAGCCTGTTAAGTGACGATCCCGTTGTTTTTGGGAATCCGGTGGTACTCAGTGTCAGCAATCTAGTCCCGCTGCCCGATCCCGAGCCAGAACCATCGGAGTTGCAACTGAGTATTGATCGCGGGCGAATAAATTTCCAATCGCTTTGCACAGTCTGCCACGGGGTTACAGGACTGGGGATTATCGGACCCAATTTAAGAACCAGCAATTTTAATACTTTTACGGCCTTGCGGCAGAAAATTGATTCGACCATGCCGCAGGACAATCCAAGTGCTTGCAAAGATACCGCTTCATCGACTTGTGCCACAGATATCGCCAACTTTGTTCTGAACGAATTTCAGAATTAATTCCGGGCAAAGAGACTGATTGCTGACAGAGGTTTCTTAGCCCGAAACACTGAATTTGAAGCCATCTCGGGTCGTGGTTTGAGCGCAGGTTTGGAATGGTATCAGGCAACACGAAAGCAGGTGTAAAGCGGCGCTGGGACCAAAAGAATTCCGCTAGCTGGATTTTTTACTGCCTGGGTCAAGTGTTGTGGAAGTGACTTTAATCAGCTTGATCTGGCGGCTATCTGCATTGAGTATTGTGACCAGGAACGGACCGATGTTCACGGTTTCGTCCCGTTCCGGGATACGCCCAAACTGTTGTAAGACCAGGCCGCCCACCGTCGTAAACTCCTGATCACTAAAATCGGTTTTAAAATATTCGTTAAAGTCATCGACGGGTGTTATCGCCTTGACGATGTAATTTTCTTCATCAAATTTTTTGATGTAGCTTTCATCATCCACGTCGTATTCGTCCTCTATTTCACCGACGATCTGTTCCAGTACATCTTCGATGGTGACGGCGCCACTGACGCTGCCGTACTCATCGATGACGATGGCCATGTGATGCCTGGTTTCGCGAAATTCCTTAAGCAATACATTCAGGCGCTTGCTCTCCGGCACGAAAGTGGCCGGTCGAACCACATCTTTGATATCAAATTTTTCTTTGCTGTCACCCAGGCTCAACGGCAGCAAATCCTTGGCCAGCAGGATTCCCATCACATTGTCCACGTTGTCACCGACCACAGGAAATCTCGAATGGGAAGCTTCTATGACCAGTCTGATAATGTCTTTGGCCGGCAGTTTGGCGGCAACGGTCACAACCTGGGATCGAGGGATCATGATGTCGCGTACCTGCATACTTGAGACTTGCAGGGCACCCTCAATAATGCTCAATGCATCGGCATCGAGAACCCTGTCCTGCTCCGCATTACGCAGCAGCTCTAGCAGGCTTTTAGTGTCGGTGGGTTCATCAGAAAAGAGTTGTGTGATTTTATCGATCCAGGACCTGGGTCTTGGATCGATGCGGGATTGATCGTCAGTCATGCTCTGGGCTCTCTGCCGGGTCCTTAGTTTACACTAGCAAATATGGGTCTGGGATACCAAGTCTTTCAAGTGCTTTTATTTCCAGTGCTTCCATGACCTCGGTGTCGCCCGGGGATTGATGATCGTAAGCCAGCAGATGCAGGAGTCCGTGTATGAGCAGATGTGCCCAGTGGGAAGCGAGTGATTTACCCTGCGAATCGGCTTCTTCGGCAACTATTTCCGGGCACAGAACGATGTCTCCCAGTAGTTCGAATTCGAGCAGGGAGTTCATGTCGGGTGGGATCTTTGCCGGGAATGACAACACGTTGCTCGCAGAGTCTTTACCACGATATTGATTATTAATGGCGATGGATTCCGACTCATCGACGAAGCGGACGCTGACCACGCAGTGACCGTGTTTGTCGGCGCATGCCAAGGCAGCGTTGATCCAGGTTTCACAAAGGGTCTGATCCGGCAGCCAATGCGCATCAGTGTCGCCGCTGAGTTCAACTTTCGCGTTCATTGAGCTGTGAGGCTTCTTGAGCGCTTAGTTGTGACACAGAATTTCGATCGAATTTGTCATAGGCCTCGACAATTTTTTGTACCAGGCGGTGTCGCACAACATCCCTGGCGTTGAAATACGTAAAGCCGATTTCATCGATGCCAGCCAATACCTTGATTACATGTACGAGCCCGGATCTTTCCCCCTTCGGCAAGTCGATCTGAGTGATGTCGCCGGTAATCACGGCGGTGGAACCAAAGCCTATACGGGTCAGAAACATCTTCATCTGGGTAACGGTGGTATTCTGGCTCTCGTCGAGAATAATATATGAGTTATTGAGCGTTCTTCCGCGCATATAGGCCAGGGGCGCCACCTCGATGATATTCTTCTCGATCAAACGCGCCACTTTTTCGAAGCCCAGCATTTCGTAAAGGGCATCATAGAGGGGGCGTAAATACGGATCTACTTTCTGCGCCAGATCGCCGGGCAGGAATCCCAGTTTTTCACCGGCTTCCACTGCCGGTCGCACCAGCAATATCCGATCGACCTGATTCGAAACCAGAGCCGCGACGGCACAAGCCACTGCCAGATAAGTTTTACCGGTGCCGGCGGGACCGACTCCGAAATTGATGTCATGGTGGTGAATGCCGTGTACATATTCCTGCTGATGTCTGCTGCGGAGTTTGATGAGTGTTTTCGGGGTCTTGATGGGACCATCGCCGTCGCCTTTCGACGCCAGCATTTCTTCGCTGTGTCGCAATTCCTGTAAGGCGAGATGAACCTGGTGCGGGCTCAACAGATGGCCCTGGGCGGTGCTTGCATAGAGGGATTCCAGCAGCTTACTTGCCGCCACCACCGCTATCTCGGTCCCGGATAGCTGAAAAATATTTCCCCTTTGCTGAATTCTTAAGCCCAGAAAGACTTCGATTTGATGGATGTGTTCATCGAGACGCCCGCAGATGTTGGATAAACGTGCAGTGCTGTCGGGCATTAATGTCAAGCTAAGAGTATGAGTTGCCATGCAGTGGAATAATATGCTCTCTGGTCTGGGATGCCCGTCAGTATAGCAAGCTATGGGAAATTTGTGCCATCGCTCCCTAACACGCTGCTAGAGTGTCCCCAGTAATGAATTGGGCAGTGCATCGGTTATTTCGACCATGGCAAATTTTCCAATCAGTGCCTGATCGTCGCTGCGGAAATTCACCACCCGATTATTTTCGGTACGGCCCTGCAAGTCAGATGCACTTTTTTTGGATTGGCCGGTAATCAAAATTCGCTGCCGGGTGCCTATCATGGACTCGCTAATCCTGGCGGCTTGACGGGTGAGTTCAGACTGTAGGGTGGCCAGACGGTGCTTTTTCTCAATTTCCGGGGTCGCATCAGCCAGTTCGGCGGCGGGGGTGCCGGGTCTGGCGCTATAGACAAAGCTGAAGGACGTATCGAAGCCGATCTCCCGGATCAGCTTCATGGTGTCCTCGAAATCGGTGTTGGTTTCACCCGGAAAACCGACGATGAAATCTGAGGACAGGCTGATATTTGGCCGATTCGCGCGTATCTTGCGGATGATCGATTTGTACTCCAGCACGGTGTAGCCTCGCTTCATGGCCGCCAGGATACGATCAGATCCACTCTGGACCGGTAAATGCAGATGATTGACAAGTTCTGGGACCTGGGCGTAAACATCGATCAGATTTTGCGAGAATTCAATGGGATGTGAAGTGGTAAATCGAATCCGTTCGATGCCATCGACACAGGCCACGTAATTTATCAGCATGGCAAGATCGATGACGGCTCCCTCGTGATTCAAACCTCTGTAGGCGTTCACCGTTTGACCCAGCAAATTAATTTCCCGAACTCCCTGAGCCGCCAAATGCACCGCTTCCGCCAACACATCATCCAAGTCTCGGCTGACTTCTTCACCGCGGGTATAAGGCACAACACAAAAGCTGCAATATTTACTGCAGCCTTCCATGATCGTCAGATAGGCCTGGCAGGAACTGGCATCTGGTTGTGGCAGGTGGTCAAATTTTTCGATCTCGGGAAAACTGATATCCACAAGTGGCTTTCCCGGGATTGCGCTAGCGAGCATTTCTGGCAGTCTGTGAAGCGTTTGTGGTCCGAAGATCACATCCACATACGGTGCGCGCTTACCGATAGCAGCACCTTCCTGGCTTGCCACACAGCCGCCGACGGCGATTTTCAGATTCGGATTGCGCAACTTTAATTTACGCCAGCGACCCAACTGGTGGAAGACTTTTTCCTGCGCTTTTTCCCGGATGGAGCAGGTGTTCAGTAGCAACAGATCGGCTTCGGCGGGATCTGTCACCAGTTTTGCACCATGGCTTGCCTTCAACAAATCAAGAATACGAGCCGAATCGTACTCGTTCATCTGGCAACCATGGGTCTTGATGAAGACTTTCTTCACTTCGCCCGATTGCTGGGTCACATTTTGCTTGGCATTCACTGCTATTGTCCGTTGCGCCCTGGCAATAGCCGCAATTGAGCGGCCGGGCTAAGAGGGCTAGCCGGGCTAAGAGGGGCGCGAATTATAACAGCAACGGCGATACCGCGAGTACTAGATTTGTGGTTAGGGGGCTTGAAAAACATCGTATTAGCCTGATATTACGTTTACTCTTGCCGTTGTGATCAGGCCCCAGGCTGAAAACCGGGCTCGATGCTGACGCAACTGAAACGTGTATGGTTATAAGAGATTGATTTTAATGCGAAATTCCTCAGAAATATACAAGATAACCTTTCTTAACAAGGGCAAGGTCTACGAAGTCTTTGTGAAGCAGGTTTATCAGAGCGAGCTCTACGGATTTATTGAAATCGAAGACTACGTCTTCGATGAGCGCTCGAAGGTGGTGGTCGACCCCAGCGAAGAGAAGCTAAAAGCGGAATTCAGTGGTGTTAAACGCAGTTTTATCCCTATCCAGGCCGTCATCCGCATAGACGAAGTGGAGAAGAGTGGTACCAGCAAAATTTCCAGCGGTGACAACATCACCCCATTCCCGGTTTCACTCGTCGGTAGTAAGGCAGATAAAAAAGATTCTTGATTTTCAGATCGGTCTCTCAGACCCGCTCGAATCTTCGCAAACGGCAACATTGCACCTCTGAATGGAAACCTCACCCCATCCTTATTCCGAACTGACACCGGTAAAGGTGCTCGAGGCCGTGGAAAGCCTGGGCTATGAAGCCGACGCCAGGGTGTTTGCTCTGAATAGTTATGAGAATCGTGTCTATCAGGTGGGTCTGAGAGATGGCTCATATATCATCGCAAAATTCTATCGACCTGCCCGCTGGAGTCGGGATCAGATTCTTGAAGAACACAGTTTTGCCCGGGAGCTTTCCGATCTGGAAATACCTGTGATAGCGCCGATCGAATTTGCCCAACAGCAGACATTGATGCAATTTGAAGCATTCCAGATTGCAATCTTTCCCCAATGCATCGGTAGAGCACCGGAACTGGATCAGCTGGACAACTTATTGGTAATGGGCAGATTCATAGGCAGGATTCATGCAGTAGGCGCCATGAATCGCTTCTTGCATCGCGTTACCCTGACTGTGGATAGACTGGCAAACGAAAGCCGGTCTTTTCTGTTAGAGAATGATTTCCTGCCTGCAGATCTCGTGAATGTCTACGAAGCGTTGTCGGCGGATCTGATAGAAACCATTGAATCGAGATTTGCCGAGCACGGTGAGATACAGACTCTGCGCATACACGGCGATTGCCATCCCGGCAATGTATTGTGGCGAGACGACACGCCACACTTTGTGGACTTCGATGACACCATGACCGCACCGGCGATTCAGGACCTGTGGATGATGCTGTCGGGAGATCGCAATCAGAGACAGGCACAGCTGCTGGAGATTGTGGAAGGCTATAATGAATTTCATGAATTTCGGGCCAGTGAATTATTGCTGATAGAGTCTATGCGCTGTCTAAGACAGATGCATTACAGCGCATGGCTGGCGCGACGCTGGGAGGATCCCGCTTTTCCCCTCAACTTCCCCTGGTTTAACACCGAGCGGTATTGGGCGGAGCATATCCTCGAATTGAGAGAGCAGCGCGCCATCCTGGACGAACCACCTTTGCAACTGGTTTGATCCGGGGACCTTAGCGCAGGTTTCCAATCGTGGAGGCCAGCACGGTGACCATGGATCAGGGCGCTTGTCTGTAGCCCCCTTTGCTGTGTGGCGCCCTTATTTCAGGCCTACGCCCGAAACCGCCTCCTCGCCGTCCATATAAACATGGGACAGACCCGATTCCTGCAACCAGGAAATCGCCTCATGCTCTTCCTTCAGCATGGCGATGGTAGCCACGGAACCGGCAACCGTGCACAGGTTCGCGGCCACGCTCACGGCTCTCAGACCGCTGCTGGGCCAGCCGGTCTTCGGGTTGAGAATATGACTATAGCGTTTACCTTCATGCATAAAGAATCTCTCATAGTCCCCACTGGAAGCCAGGCCGCCATCGAGCAGATCAATTTTCGCCATGAGGGACCGTTCCTGCTTGGGATTGGCGACACCGATGGTCCAGGCCTGTCCATCTGGTTGCGGGCCGATAACGGCGAAGTCGCCACCCAGGTTAATCAGGCCGTGAGCGACTCCCAGCGATCTGCCTAATTTCGCGGCGGTATCGGCGGTATATTCTTTGACGATGCCGCCAAAATCTATTTCCATGTGGGCGGGCAATAACAGGCGCGATTTGCGCCAGGACAATTTACTAAAGCCAACCAGTGGCAATAACTCATCAATCTCCTGCTGGCTGGGAACCCTGGCGCTTTTGAAGTCCCAGATTCGATTCAGCACACCGGCGGTGACATCGAATAAACCGTCGCTCTGCTCGTAGCAACTGAGTGCATGTCTGAACAGGGCGACAGTTTCCGAATCGATCCTTACTCCCAAGTGCTGGCCGGCGGAATGATTTATGTCGGCAACAACATTGTCATTTCTATAGCGTGAATATTTTCTTTCCAGTCGCATGACTTCGGCAGTGATTTGACGGACTATCCGTTTCGCATTTACTCGGGAGTCATCGTAAATTTGAATCTCACAATAACTACCCATGGCTTTGAAAGAAAAGCGTTTTAGTGTGGGATCCATTTTTTGTCTTTCTGAATTGGCTTATTGATCAAGGTTGCCATAGATTAAAAGGAATAATCGATACCGAAAGATACACGCTTATAGGCAACCAGCGCCGTACTCGGTTGTGATACTTCATAGGCGGAGTATTTTTCTTTGGCAATATAGCGTTCGGCAGTGAGCGTGGCAGTCCATTTCCCAAAATCCGCAACCAGGCTAATGCTACCACTGATCGCACCGAAAGCGGACAGGCGATAATCGCTGGACTGCGGTGCAGTCAAGGGCTGGGTCAAGTCGTCAATATTAGTGAAAAAATCCGCCGCCGACTGGCTGTAATACCGCAGGGCGGGAATGAGCCGATATTTACGGCCAAAGTTCTGGTGCCACGCCGTGTCAAGAGTATGGGAGCTGATT
>JADFIJ010000161.1 GCA_022566775.1 Pseudomonadota bacterium
CTGAAGCGGGAGCCCGAGTTAGTGTGACTTCAAAAAAACAAGACAGATCGAGGACCAGTAATGCAGAAGTTTGGAATAGGTCAACCGGCGACACGGGTCGAAGATGAGCGCCTGACCACAGGACAGGGCCGTTACATCGACGATATTAATCTGGAAGGCCAGGCGCGGGCGGTGTTTTTGCGTTCACCCCACGCCCACGCAAAAATTGCGGCCATCGACACCGAGGCAGCGCTGTCCCTGCCCGGCGTGCTCGGTATCTATACGGTAGCGGATCTAAAGGCGGATGGCATCGGCGATGTACCTTGCCTGGCGCCGGTAAAGAATCAGGATGAGTCGCCCTGTGTCATGCCGCCAAGACCGGCGCTGGCTGCAGGGCGAGTTCGCCATGTGGGTGATGCGGTGGCAATGATAGTGGCCGAAACCACCATGCAGGCCCAAGACGCCGCCGAAGCGGTTTGGGTCGAGTATGAAGCGCTGCCGGCCGTGGTTGAAACTGACAAGGCGATGAGTGCCGGTGTCGCACAGGTATGGGAGCAGGCACCGGATAACCGCTGTTTTAGCTGGGAAACTGGGGATGCCGCGGCGACCACCGCGGCAATGAATGAAGCCGCGCACATAGTGGAGCTGGAATTGATCAACAACCGCGTGGTGCCTTCTTCATTGGAGACGCGGGGAGCCATCGCCGCAGTGGAGCCAGAGACCGGACGCCTGGTACTACACGTTTCCTGCCAGGGTGTGCATATCATGCGCCGAATACTGGCCACCGCGATCTTCGATGTGGCAGAAGAAGATATTCATGTGCTCTGCGATGATGTGGGCGGTGGTTTCGGCATGAAGATTTTTGTATTTCCCGAGTATGTGAGCCTGCTGTACGCGGCGCGCAAACTGCAGCGACCCATAAAGTGGATTTCTGAGCGCAATGAAGCCTTTGTCAGCGACAGTCACGGCCGCGATCATGTTACGCGCATGCGGCTCGCACTGGACCAGGACGCCGGCATTCTCGGCTTGAAGGTAACAACTACCGCCAATCTCGGTGCCTATCTTTCCAACTTCGCCCCGTTCGTGGCAACCGCCGCCGGCGTGGGGATGCTGGTTGGCTGTTATAAAATTCCCTGTGCTCATGTCCAGGTGAGCGGTGTATTTACCAACACCACGCCGGTGGATGCCTACCGTGGTGCGGGTCGGCCGGAGGCGATCTATGCCATAGAACGGCTATTAGATGCCGCGGCCTACGACCTCGGATTGTCACCGATAGAAATTCGCACACGCAATTTTATTCCGGCCCAGGCGATGCCCTATGAAACCTCGCTGGGAGCGACCTACGACAGCGGAGAGTTTCAGAAAAATCTCGATGATGCTCTGGAGATGTCACGCTGGCATGACTTCGAGGCGCGGCGCGAGGCGGCCAGGGCGCGTGGCAAACTACGGGGCATCGGACTTGCCAGTTACATCGAGCAGTGCGCCGGTGGGGCGCCGGAACAGGCGCGTCTCGAAGTAGGGGGTGATGGTCAGGTGACGCTCTATATCGGCACGCAGTCGAACGGCCAGGGGCATGAAACCGCGTTTCGTCAGATTATTTCGGAGCGACTGGGGCTGGCATTCGAGGAGATAACAATAGTAACGGGGGATTCTGATCGTATCGCCAGTGGCGGTGGCACCATGGGTTCACGCTCGGTGCCGGTTGGTGGTGCGGCGATAAATGCCGCGGCGTTCAAGCTAATAGAGAAGGCAAAAGAGAAGGCGGCAGAATTGATGGAGAGTGCGGTGGCCGATATCGAGTTCGAAGCGGGTGAGTTTCGCATCGTCGGCACCGATCGCACCCAGAGCTTTCAATCTGTAGCACAGGCTGCAGCCCCTGCCGATGGTGGCGCAAGTTTCGATGAGAGCGAGACCTTTGCTCCCACTACCTCCACCTATCCAAACGGCACCCACGTCTGCGAGCTAGAGATCGATATGGACACCGGTACTGTGGAGGTGGTTGATTACAGCGTGGTGGATGATTTCGGCAAGGCCATAAACCCACTCTTGTTGAAGGGTCAGGTACACGGGGGTATTGCCCAGGGTCTGGGACAGGCGCTGCTGGAGTGCTGCCTGTACGAACCGGAGTCGGGGCAACTGCTGTCAGCCACCTTCATGGACTACACCATGCCCAGGGCCGACGATCTACCGTCGATTCGATTCAAACGTAACGAGGTGCCCTGCACCACCAATCCACTGGGCATCAAGGGCGCAGGCGAGGCGGGGGCAATAGGCGCACCACCGGCCATAGTCAATGCGGTAGTGAATGCGCTGGCTGAATTTGGTGTACGCCACGTCGATATGCCAGTGAGGCCGGCGCAGTTATGGCAGATTATTCAAACGCAATAGTCGCTGCCACGATGAATCTCTGCTTGCCCTCAGCTAGTTTCGCCGCAGGGTTCAGCTCCTATTTCGTTGGGGGAATGATTGCTTGCTAAGACTCAAATCAACGCGACAGAGAGTCTAATGTGCAGTTCAAATATGCGTGTCTATCTCACTGTACATAAACCAGCAATTCGCCATGTCCCCTACGCTTGGGAGCTGGTTTAACACTAATTTCTACATCCTGACCAAGGGCGGTGAGGAAGTGCATCAAGCGGCCTATGGAAAAATTGCCGGTGCGATTGCGCATAAGCGCGGATACATGTGGTTGCTTAATGCCTAATATGCCTCCGGCTTCGGCAGACCAATATCGGCAAAGATATTATCGCTACTATCTTCTATAGTAACGTTACGGGGTCAGGTCTTGCGTGTTAGCATTTGAAACAGGGAAATGCTAACACGCAAGACCTGACCCCATTCCTTTACTATTCTTCCTGTGGACAAGCTCCCAGGGGTGCTGCCATGTTTGACGACGAGGCAATGCGCGTCTATCGACTGCTGCGGGGTAGGGGTCTTCAGAAAATAATTTGTCGGCGACGGGAACTATGGCACTCTACCTCGGTTCAGGCCTGGCACCAGCCATCGTTCATTATTTGCTGTCTTTATACAGTTTTAAACCGAGGTTACCTGCAATGCGTAAACTATTTTTCCTTGCCCTGGTACTCGCTACCAGTTCGTTGGCTGACGAGGGTATGTGGCAGCCACATCAGTTACCCGCTTTGAGCTCCCGGCTTGAACTGCTTGGCCTGGAGATCGATCCGGAAAATCTCCGTAGCCTGGATAAATTTCCGATGAACGCCATTGTGAGCCTGGGCGGCTGCAGCGCCTCGTTTGTTTCACGACAGGGCTTGGTGCTTACCAACCATCACTGTGTATACGGCTCCATCCAGTACAACAGCTCACCAGAAAACAATCTGTTGGTGGATGGATTTTTAGCTAAACAAATCAATGAAGAGATCCCGGCGGCTCCTGGGACCCGGGTTTATGTGACAGAAGAGATGACAGATGTCACAGATAAGACTCTCGCCGGAGTAACCGAATCCACTTCAGGGATAGATCGATACAAGCTGATCGAAGCTAACCGCAAGGCATTGATTGCCGAATGTGAAGCGTCGGGCAACCATCGCTGTAGTGTGTCGTCCTTTCATCAGGGGCTGGAATATTTCCTGATCAAGCGCCTGGAAATTCGTGACATAAGGCTGGTGTACGCGCCTGCCACCAGCATCGGCAAATACGGCGGTGACATCGATAACTGGCAATGGCCCCGGCACACGGGAGACTTCGGTTTTTATCGCGCCTATGTTGGAACCGATGGTCGGCCGGCGGAATTCAGTGAAGACAATATTCCCTACCGCTCTAACAGTTTCCTCGAAGTTAGTGCTAAAGGTGTGGAAGAGGGTGACTTTGTCATGGGTGTTGGCTACCCCGGAAGCACCAACCGGTATCGAACTGCTGCAGAAGTAGAGAATCAATTCACCTGGTTTTATCCCGAGGCACGTCAATTTCGAGAGGACCTGATAAGCATTATCGATGAAAATTCCGCGGCTGGCAGCCAGGCTCGAATAGCCTATCAGAGTACCCTGGCCAGCTTGAACAACTACGCCAAAAACTACCAGTCTATGGTGGAGAGTTATGAGCATAGCGACTTCATCGATCGACGGCGTCAGACTGAGTCTGGCCTGGCGGAATGGATAGATAGCGATACTACCCGCCGTGCGCAATATGCACCGGCGGTGAGGCGACTGCAGTCACTGATCGAAACGCAGCAGGCCGCCCGAGAGAGGAACCTGGTACACAGTTACATGAGCTATGCCACACTGCCGAGTACCGCGCAGCGACTCTACCGCTTGGCTGTTGAAAAACAAAAACCGGACGCCGAACGCGAACCCGGCTATCAGCAGCGCGATCTCACCCGGTTTCGTCAATCCATGCAGGCTATCAGTCGGCGTTACGATGAGACCGTAGACAAAGCTATACTTAGCTACTTGTTGCGGCGCTATGCAGAACTACCGGAGCAGTACCGTTCGCGAGCGCTAGACTCGTTTTACCAGATAGGAACACAGATCGATCAGGGCCGGGTCGACCAGATTATCCAGGACTCCTATGCACAATCCTCACTGCATGATGAGACCGAGCGGCTGGCCTGGTTGGACAAATCGGTGGAAGATTTTCAGAGTAGTGATGATCCGCTGATTCAATATGCCGTCACCTCCCATGACGAACGCATGGCACTGGAACTGGCAGACAAAGAGCTTCGAGGCCAATTTCAGCGCTGGCGCCCGCTGTATATGGGAGCGGTTATCGACTATAACCGCAGCCGGGATCGGCCCATCTACGCCGATGCCAACGGCTCTCTGCGGGTGACCATTGGCCAGGTTCGAGGTAATCGACCCAAAGATGGTTTAGTCAATCGACCGTTCACCAGTCTCGAGGGAATCTTGGGTAAAGATACGGGAGTAGATCCTTTCAATGCACCGTCGAAGCAGCTCGATCTGATACGGGCAAAACAGTATGGCGACTATGCCTTGCCCTCGCTGGGTACGGTGCCGGTAAATTTCCTTAGCACTTTGGATATAACCGGCGGTAACTCAGGAACAGCCACCATGAACAGCAAGGCGCAACTGGTTGGTCTGCTGTTCGACGGGGTCTATGAAAGCATCATCGGTGACTGGGATTTCGATGAGCAGAAGAACCGGGCAATTTCGGTGGACTCCCGCTACATGCTGTGGGTGATGCAATACATGGATGGTGCGACCAATCTCCTTGAAGAAATGACGATCGTCAATTAAGGGGAAAGAATCAAGGGGAATCAAGGAATCAGGTTACTTGATTCCCATTCAAGGTTAGATCAATCTATTCATTAATCAAGAACTCTGACCCCTTGATTGTCAAGAACTCTGACCCCTTGATTCAATCTAGGATAGTTGACCCCTCGATTTGGCGTGAGACTTACGTTTTTCGAGGCAAAAGTTACCGGTTAGTGAGCTCTCCGGTGGAAGCTGGGTAGTGTTACTGGAAATCGACTTCTCTTTGAGGTGCCTAAGCATCTTCAGAAAAGACATTTCGATACCATTACATCCGATACCATTACAACTTGACCGTTCAAATTCGAACTGCGAGAATTCCCGGGCGGTGTGAATACCAATCTACACTGAAGAACAACGAGGGAGCCCGTTCATGGTATCGAGATTACAAGCAGCGGCGATCACTTCAATATTGAGCGTCGTCACCACCCTGTTCGCAGCCAGCTCTGCGATGGCGCAGACATCCAGCAGCTACTCGGCTCCACGGGCCTGGGATGGCAATCCCGATATCAATGGTATCTGGCAGGCGATAGGCACCGCACACTGGAATATTCAGGACCATGCCGCCAGCGCAGGACTGCCTGAGCTCGGAGCGCTGGGCGCTACTCCTCCCGGTCAGGGCATCGTCGTAGGCGATGAGATTCCTTACCAGGCCTGGGCGCTAGAGAAGAGGCAGGAGAACTGGAACAACCGTCAGAGTACGGACCCGGAAGCCAAGTGTTACCTACCCGGAGTGCCTCGGGCCACCTACTTGCCTTACCCCTTCCAAATACTGCAAGGCACCAACAAGATCATGATCGTGTACGGTTATGCCGCGGCGAATCGTACCATCCATATGGACAAGGAAAATCCAGAATCGGCGCCGCTGGATACCTGGATGGGTCGATCCCATGGCTATTGGGACGGTGATACCCTGGTGGTGGATGCCCAGGGATTTAATGGCGAGGCGTGGTTCGATCGAGCCGGTAATTTTGCCAGCAGTTCTTTGAAGGTCACCGAGCGCTATACGCCTATTGGGCCTAATGCCATGATGTACGAAGCGACCCTGGAAGATCCGACAGTTTTTACCCGTCCCTGGCAGATAAGCATGCCGCTGTATCGGCGTCTGGAAGCAAATGCACAGGTTATAGAATACAAATGTGTGGAGTTCTCAGAGGAGATGCTCTACGGCCATTTATACAAGAAGGATAGTGAATAACCACAGTCCCTACCCGCTCAAGTCCCCATGAATTGGAGGTTTGCATCATGAAACTTCGACCCACAAGTCCCCAAACCCACTGGAAGACGGGCGTTGCCGTCTTCGGTATTTTCTCCGTTTTCGTCCTCTTGACATTGCCCAGGTTGGTGCTAGCGGCAACCCCGCACCACATCCATATCGCCCTGTCCCATGCCAGCGAAGCAGTGAAGTGGTATGAACAGTATATGGGCTGTGAGGCCATCGAGGGGCGCGGCAATGCTGTCGATTGCGGCACCGCAGAAATTGACTTCGTCTTGGGCACGGTACAGGGTGGTAGTGCGGGCAGCGGTGTCGACCACATTGGTTTCTCCGTCGTTGATCTAGAGGCCAAGATGAACGAGTTCGAGAAGGTGGGCGTACGTGGTTCTGGCATAAGACTGCAGCGATTCGATGATGGTTCGCTGGTTCGAGACATTCCCGGTCTGTTCAAGATTGCCTTCATCTTCGATCCCTGGGGCACCAGGATCGAGCTGGTCCAGGATGCCGAAACCCTCGGCTTCCACCATATCCATCTGAATTCTGTGGATCCAGCGGCGACCCTGCAGTGGTATCAAGAGGTGTTCGGTGGTACCCCGGCAAGTCTTAAGGGGATGCTTGACGGACTCCTATTCGATAATATCTGGCTGCTGGCATCGGCCTACACAGATGGCCGCCCTGGAATGACTCAGGGGCGCACGATCGACCATATTGGCTTCGAGGTCGCCGATCTTGATCAGCTAGCAGCAAGGATGACCCAACTGCAGGTGGAGTTCCAGCAGCAACCCGTAGTTCCTGAAAATGCGCGTTCATCCGCAAAACGCGCCTTTATTCTGGGGCCAGACGGGGTCAGGATCGCGATCGTTGAGACCGGCTGGGCAGGGATCGCCGAGCAAGTCATAGTGGCTGCAGAGTCTGATTTAGATCTAGAGCTTTATGTGCCACCTAAGACTCCTTGGGGTGAACCCGATCTGCAAGGCATCTGGACTGGCGATGCGGCCCATGGAATTCCCTTGCAGCGCCCCCGGGATATTGCCGAAACCGAGACATTGACAGCCGATGAAGCTGCGGCTCGTCGCGAGCGAGGCACCCTGAACAGCATCTGGGGCTACGAGCGTGAATGGCGTGATACTACCCTGGGCTATGTTAAGTCGGCGCCCTCCACCCAGGTGGCCATGGTAATCGACCCCCCGGATGGGCGGCTTCCCGAGACTACGGCTGATTTCAAACGATTAGTGGCGGCAGCTCCTCCTCGGGTTCCACCCGACCGGGCTGCAAGGCCAGAGGATCTGGGGACTTCCGTACGTTGCATCACCCGGGGACCGGTGGGCTTGATGATGCCCTCGATCTATAACAACGGCCTGCAGATCGTGCAGAGCCCTGGCTATGTTGCGATGCAGAAGGAGATGATTCATGAGACTCGAGTCATTTCGACCGAGCCTCGAGTTGGGCTGGGCAAGAACATTCCCCAGTGGCTGGGAGACTCCCACGGTCACTGGGAAGGCGACACCCTGGTGGTGGAGGTGAGGAATTTAAACGGCCGCACTTCTTACCTCGGTAGCAGTGCAGACATGAAGCTAACGCAACGCTTTACCCGCACCGGTCCGAATACGCTGGAATATCAATTTACTATCGACGATCCAGCAGTTTGGACCGAACCCTGGACCGGTATGTTCACCTTCGTCAGAGACGATAGTCAGTACGAGTTGGTGGAATATGCCTGCCACGAAGGGAATTACGGTATGACAAATAGCTTAAGCGGCGCTCGTGCTATCGATAGAAGGGAAGCTGAAGCCGCCGAGAACAATCAGTAGATATTGGCTGGCAGATCGATCATTAAAACTATACTTGATCTTAAGAGGTGAATCCTATGCGAAAGTGGCTACTATTAGTGAGTGTATTCTCAGCTGCGGCAGTGCTGCTGTTTACCACGGCATCGACCCTGGCCCACCATGCCTTTTCCGGCGAATTTGATTCCACTAAACCGGTCAAGTTGCGCGGCTTAGTCGTAAAAATGGAATGGATCAATCCCCACGCCTGGCTGCACCTCGCTGTCACCGGCGAGGATGGCGAGGTGGTGGTCTGGATGATCGAAGCCGGACCTCCGGGCGCCC
>JADFIJ010000162.1 GCA_022566775.1 Pseudomonadota bacterium
TTCAACATTCCAAAGTGGCTGACCGTTGATGCGGTCCAGTGCTATCAGGCGGGCGTCCAGGGTCCCCATGAAGACCTTGTCACCGAGCACGGCCACACCGCGATTGTTGGCACCGCAGCAGACCACCGCATTATCGGCGGGCACGTGGCGATATTTCCAGAATACGCGGCCGGTGATGGCATCGAGCGCCATCACGCTGTTCGGTCGCTCGGTGACGTACATAATACCGTCGACGATAATGGGATTTGATTGCCAGGCACCGAACACCTGGTTCTGCAGAGTCCACTTTAATTGCAATTGGTCTACGTTCTCCGGCGTAAGCTGATCCAGTCGACTGTAGCGTTGACTGGAGTATCCACCGTTGTAGGTCAACCAGTTCTCGGGCTCGTCGGCGGCATTCAGAATGCGATCGTAAGAGACCTGCGCGGAGACATTCAGGGCCGCAATCAGCGTAGCGGCGGTGCAGATCGTAAGCCAGACTGGATTAGTGGTTTTCATTGCAGACCCCGCAAAGTCAACAGGTAGCCGATGACATCGGCCACCTCATCGCTGGAGAGCGTAGTGGGTTGCTTGGATGGTGCATCGCTGATCTCGTAGCTGACCAGGTCAGATTTTTTCAGAGATCTCAGCCTCTCCTGCGAATCGATCACCTGAACCGTGTAGGTATCCTCATTGAGACGCCTGCCCACAATGGTCTCTTCGTTGCGGGTAACGAGTCGCACAGACTTATTAATAGGCAGCAGCGCCGTAGCGGGATCCAGTAGATTACGCTGCAGGGAGGCCGGTGTGCGAAGCGCGCCGATGGAACTGAGATCGGGCGCGGTGCGAGGACCGACCCCGTTGACGCGATGACATGATGCACATTCTCCCTTGCCCCGAAACAAGACCTGCCCCCTGCCCGGATCACCTATCTTGACGGCAATGCCATCGGGATCGAATCCGGCGCGGATGTAGGCAATCACGCCGTTCATCTCATCGCGTCGCAAGTCGAACGCCGGCATGCGGCCTTCGCCGGCACCGGAGCTGATCAAATTCCGCAGGTCATTATCGGATTGCACGGTGGGAAATTGGCCCAGGCGCAGATCAACCCCATCAATCAGGGCACCCTGGGGCCCGTGGCATAGAGCGCATTGCTGGGTATAGACGCGGGAACCCGCCTCGATCGCCTCGGTGGTATATTGGTGATCGCCAACTTCCTGTGCCAGGCCCTGCTGCAATCCAGCCACCAGCAGTAGCAGCGGCATATAGGTTCGGAATTTCGTAAAAGGTTGGCCCTTCCGGGGTATTTTCATAAGGGATATCATAGCTTTCGAAGGATTTTCAGTTTTTTGTGAACGACGAGGATAATCGGTATTGCACCGGAGGTCTATTGGCTTGCGTCGATGACTTGCCCCGATGAAGTGTACAATGAGTTTTCTAAGCGTCAGACACTCTGCTATATTCGGACTACTCATTGGCTGTTATCAACCCAAGTATTAATAAAAAGATTCACCACAGCGAGGTCACACGAATGATTTCAAGAACCAGCCGGACTCTGGGCGGCGCCCTGATTTCCCTCACATTTTTACTCGCAACAACGCTGACCCAAAGCAGCTTTGCCCAGGACAATAGCGCCGGCAGATATCGCCCGGAAGGCAGGCAAATAGGCTTTGCCGCTGCCAGAGAATTTGATGAGCGACTTTTTGAAGTTCGCACCTATGACCCGGTAGTCAACGTTGCCGAGTTCGCGTCGGCAACAATTTTCTATCCTCTGACCCTTAGCTTCGATGCCCCCAATGGCGCCATCGCCTTCGCGCCAGGCTATCGCGCCAGCAAGGACAACTACGAATGGTGGGGACCGGCACTCGCTTCTCTGGGTTACGTGGTGATGATTATGGACACCAACGCGCCTGATTCTTCTTTGGACGATCGCAAACAGGCATTGATCGCCGCTGTGGAGTTTTTAAAGAACGAAAATAACAACAGCGACAGCCCGCTGAATAACAAAATCGACAGCAACAAGATCGCCATCATGGGCCATTCCATGGGTGCCGGCGGTGCGCTCGAAGCCGCGGTGGAACTGGGCGACACGATCAAGGCCGTTATTCCGCTGACACCTTATTGCTGCGAACCTGGACAGCCTTATGCCGGCGATCTCAGCGCTCTTACGGTGCCCACGCTAATAATTGCCAGCGCCGAGGACACTGTGGCGCCACCGGCAGATCACGCGCGCATGCTCTACGATGCCATCCCCGCATCGACTACAAAAGTGTATATGGAATTTGCCACCGGCAGTCACAACTTACCAGCCAATGGCGGGCCCGACCTGCAAACGCTGGGCATGGCTTCCCTGGCTTTCCTGAAAGTGCATCTCGATGGCAGGGAAAACCTGGCAAGCTATATCGATGATGATATGGAAGCGGACATGGCGGCGAAGTTTTCGTCCTATCTAACCAATCCGTAAAATAAAGTTTTAGTAAAAAAAGACCTCAGGAACTCAGAAATCCTGTGTCTTTTTTGCTTGGGATAAAAAAGGGCGTGTCCTGGACCAATTGCGTGGTGAGCCGCACCTACTAGTTGCAAAATGGCAGCAAGATAAGCGCCGCTACCTTGGAGATAGGTGAAGACAACGGCGCTCTTATCTATCACAAAGATGTGACGATGGCCCTGCGCCGCCATCTTGGCATGCCTGATCCTCACCCGAAGATTTGCTGACAAGCCAGGATAAGATAGACAATTTGTCACAGACTCCTAAAGCGCTTGTGTATACAATGCCGCCCCTTAGAACACCTTGAAGAGAACAGCTATCAAAATCCTGATTAAACCAGCCGCCCTCCTGATTGCGGCACTGGTCGCGCCCCTGGCCTGGGGACAACTGGATCGCCTGGAAAACCCCACCAATGATTCCACGGTGACCTATCGTGCGGATTATTTCGCGGAATTCTTACCGGTTTCTGCGAGTGACATGTTAAGTCGTATACCCGGTATCGGCCTGGCAATGCGTCGGGGCCGTGGTGGCGGCGGTCGTGGACTGGGCTCAGGTGAAGGCGAGATACTGATAAATGGCCAGCGCATTACCGGCAAGGGCAATACCGGCCAGAGTCTGCTGAGTCGAATTTCAGCGGATCAGGTCGATTACATCGAAATCATACGCGGTACATCGGAGGAACTGGACATACGGGGTGCAGGTCAGGTGATCAACGTGGTGCTGCTGGATACCCCGTCCCGCTCCAGCACCACAATTGAAGTCAACGCAATTCACTTGCCAGATGGCACTGTGGATCCAGGGGGGCAACTGAGCTTCGGTGGTCAGACCGGTGCTTTCAATTATCTTTTCCATGTCGAAGCTGAATCACGTTCTAGCAACCGCCTGAGCAAGGAATTCAGCTACGATCCAGATTACAATCTACATGAAACCCGGCAAGAGGAAAGCAGTCGGGATCAGACTGACTATCAGACCAGCATGAACCTTGCCTACACTTTCGAAAGCAGCGTGATTCAATTTAACGCGCTGTATGGCAGCAGCAACCCACCGTCAATGTTGGATCGAACGATTCATGACCTTGAAAGCAACACGACTACACAGCAGCGGGAAGACAATAAAGTTGACCGCAGTAACTGGGAAATAGGTGGCGATTACGAGTATGCATTTGCCAACGGCGGCAAATACCGATTCCTCTTCATCGTAAACGATCGAGAATTTGAATTTACCCGTCAGCGCTACGATGTACTAAGTGATTCTGAGAGTAAAAATCTGTTTTTGGCCAATCTGGGTCGAGATCGGGAACGCATAGCACGGACTTCCTATACCTGGAATCTTAGTGATTCCCAAGGCCTTGAGCTTGGCGTGGAAGCAGCTCAAACCATACGAGATTCAAATTTGCGTTTGGGGCTGGATATCCCTGGTGAACCATCCCCTGACTATGGAAATCTTGTACCCGTATCCATATCTAATAGCACATCCACCGTGGAAGAGCAGCGCTATGAAACTTTCGCCGCACACAACTGGCAGCTCAATCCAAGAATGTCCCTCGAGAGCTCACTGATTTTTGAGACCTCTACCATAGAGCAATCTGGCGATGTCAGTAACAAGCGGGATTTTAGTTTTGTCAGGCCTAAGCTGGATTATCGCTTCGATATCACACCGAGCCTGCAGTTACGTGCGGGGATTGAAAAGGACATTTCGCAACTTAGCTTTTCGGACTTCAGTGCTTCCATTGACGCCTCGGATGAAGACCAGGACACCCAGGCGGGCAATCCCGATATTGCACAGGAGCAATCCTGGCGCTACGAAGTAAATCTCGAATTGCGCTTGCCCAATGACATCGGCGTCGTCAATTCTCGATTCTATTACCGGGATATTAAAGACGTGATCGATCGTATCGATGTTTCTCCCAGTCCGGATGATTTGCAGTCGGCTAGGGGTAATATTGGTGATGGCAAGCGTTATGGTCTTAATCTGGATATCAGCGCCCGACTCGGTATGCTGGGACTACCGAATGCCTTGCTAACCACCGGCCTCAGCGTTCGGGACTCAGAGGTCATTGACCCTTTTCTGGGCGTGAAGCGCAGAATGAGGAACAATAGTCGCTGGTCTGCACGCATGAGTTTCAGGCACGATGTCACAAATCTCGCTCTGAGTTATGGTTTTTTCTATTCAAATAGCTCCAATGAAGGTAGCGGTAGACGAGAAATTGACATAATTGATATCGAGCAGCGGAAGAATCAGCCGAGTCTGTCTGCCTTTATCGAAAAAAAGGCCTTTGGCAACATTACCTTCCGATTCGATGCCCAAAATATTCGTGACAGTGAATTCTGCCGAACAAGGACTCGCTTCGAGGGAGCGACTGCGGCAGGCGTAGTAGAAGAAATAGAAGATTACTGCTCGAGTAACGGCATAAAACTGGTATTGAAAGCCAGAGCCACATTTTGAGCGCCGGCCACCGCAAGGTCAGCAATTTATAGCCAGTACAGAAAGATGAAAGTTAGCGCCCGCAAAAAAGCGGCAGCGACGATTAAAGTTCGTGCCAGTAGATCGGATGTCATGGTAAATTTTACGCTCAGGGTGACAGAATCTTCTCTATGAGTATATTCACGATACAGAATTGCGATGCATTCAAGCGTCCACTAACTCTGGGCCTGTTGGCAGTTGTGCTGCTGTCCTTAGTGGCCTGCGAGACTTCAGAGCTTAACAACCCCACCGCGAGATCCGATTCGGCATTTGAAGTGGAGCCTCCCCCCAATTTTACCCGCGGGCTACTGGCAAGAAGAACTGTCGAGCCACTCTATCCACTGCGTGCAAAAAATCTGGGAATTGAAGGTTGGGTAATGTTGCGTTTTTCGGTCGATGAAAACGGCGCGGTGATTAACAATACGATTCAAACCATCGAAGAACAGCCAGCCGGGTATTTTAGAACCGCTTCGATCACCGCCGCGCGACGGCTTAGATTCGAAAATACCAGGGGCGAAACGGTGGAAGATGTGAGGTACGTCTTTCGCTATGAACTGGAAGAATCCAACCAGTTTCGAGTTGAACCCCCATCGGTGGATATTCAGTTCAGAGAACTGCTTCCACTGCGCCTGATTACTCCCGATTACCCGCCCGGAGTAGAGCGGCAGGGTATCGAAGGCTATGTCATCGTACGATTTACAGTCACCGATAGAGGGGTGGTTCAGGATATCGTAATCGATGAAAGCGAGCCGCCGGGAATATTTGACAACGAAGCGATTGCTGCTGCCGCCAGACTGCGGTTTGATCCAAGAATAGTCGCCGATGTGCCGGTGCAGGTTGAAGACGTATTGTTTCGATTCGACTGGCGTTTGCCGCGCTAAGCGCGATCCCCATCTGAACCAGTCACTCGGGGGAAATGACGCGCTCTGCAAGTAAGCTGCTGTTACCAGCTGGTCGGTATAAATGAACCTGTTTTTAAATAATGAATGGTATGATCGATAACCGTATCGTTTCGCATCATGAAGGTGTGGGTGACCGGTAACACCAGGTGTTGTTTCATGCCATCCACCTTCGTGCTTTCTACGGTAATTATGCCGTCGCTGGGGCCGGGTCGAAGCAAGTTGAATAGCGGAAAAATATTACTGTTACCGGCAATAACACCCAGGTCAAAGTTTGCAGGGCCCAGTTCAGGAACTATGCTGCCAGCCGCCGTGCCTAACTCTCGACTGACAGGCCCAAAAAACCAGGAGAATCCGGGTACGGAGCCGAGCCCGTCAACCAATTCACTGCCCTGATTTGGCGGCCCCAGCATGACCACATGACCAAGCTCATCGAGATTCTGCTCCTTGAGATAGACCCGTAGCAAAATGCCACCCAGGGAATGGGTGACGAAATGAACCGTATCTGTGGACATTGCCTTACACTGGGTCAGTCCACGACCCACTGCATCTGCCGCCAGTGCTGAAATGCCGAATCGCCGCGACGGGTAGTTCACATTGGCAACCTTGTATCCGGCGTGCTGCAACTTGTTTTCCAATTCACCCATCGCATTGGACATGCGCGCCAGGCCATGCAGCAACACAACACACTCATCCTGCGCCAAAACCAGTTGGGGCATGATCAGCAGGTACAGGAACACGATGGTTTTTCCAGACATAAGACAGTTTTCAATCGGGGTAGCTCTGAATGGGCATAATGTCGCGATGACTGTCACCTATGCAATCATTTTCTTAGGCAAGTAAGCTGACATTAACCGCACCATTTGTGGAAATATTTCAGTATCTATCCCCCGCTTTTCTTTTTTCTAACTAAGGAAGCCCTGATCAGCCGGAGTGCAAAGTGTAAGCAAAATACCGACTGGGCCGCGAGTTGCGTGGGGTGACGCAGTGCACAGATATCAAAAAATGCATTTGTCAAGAGACAACAGTCTGCTAACATCCTAACGCTTGTCTCTTGCATTAGAAGTATGTCATTTAAAGTCGACCCATGAAACTGGGCCGAGAGGGCACGCGGGACCACCGACCGAGGGCACCAATATCTCGTGAAATCAGCCTCGAAAACCGACCAGTCTCCCGCAGAGGAGGAATCATTTCTGTCATACCGCGAATCGCTTGGCTCTCTGGCACAAGACTGGATCGTTCGTGGGATCTGCATCGCGCTGGTCCTCGCCTCGCTACCGCTTCTTTTCCCCATTCTCAGCGACGAGTGGCTATCGACTTACGGTCGACGTCTGCTCGAGCCTCCCTTTCTCGTGGCCTTGCTTGTCAGTATCCGTTATCGTATGCGCAGTGTGGAAGACCCCAGCGAGCGGCGGTACTGGAATCTACTGACTTTGGGCTTCACTTTCTGGTTGCTCACACTGATGAGCGGGGTCATCGCTGATAATCTGCTCGCCGACTCGGAAGCGCTCAGGCTATCAGTAAAGAACGGGCCCTATTTGCTGTTTTACGCTGCCCTCGCGGCCGCGCTCGAACTTCACTCCCACGGACGCGACGACCCCACCACCCGCCCTCTGCAAATCCTCAACTGGGCCGGTTCCTTCATCCTGTTGCTCGGACTCCTGGCTTACTTTCTGGCGGCACCGAGCTTTATGAGGGATAGTAGCTCAGGGTTCTGGGCGTCCTCCCTCGCACTGTTCGTGGCGATTGACGCCTACATCATCCTGCGGGTCTCGCACCTGAGAGAGACGGCTGCGAGTTACGAATGGAAATGGATTTACACGTGGCTGTTGATCGGCGCTACGATTTGGGGATTCGGTGACCTTATGCTCTTACTTATGTTCGAGCAAATCCTGACCGATCCCGAGTGGGGCACTGTTTTCGACCTCATTTGGCCCTTATCTTTCGCCGCCGTCGTGGTGGCAACACGGGCGACAGATTCACAACCAATTACTGAAGCCAAGGTCACCCCTGTCAAGGAAAAGTTTAGAATGGGACCGCTCGTCGTTTACGCCAGTGCGCCGCTGCTGCTGCATGTTGTACTTTATCGTTTTGGGATGCCCGAGCCGGAGTTCAGATTGATACGAGACGTTCTGGTCCTCGAGCTTACGGCGGTACTCGTGGCCATGGCCCTGCTCTATCACCGCTACCTGACCATTGAAAATGACAGGATCGCTGCGAAGAATGCGAAGACCAAAGAGGATCTGGCGCACCAGGCATTCCATGACGAGTTGACTGGTTTGCCCAACAGGAATTTGTTCCGTGATCGATTGCAGTTGGCCATTGCCAGTTCTGTACGCTCCCGGCGCAAGTGCGCTGTGTTGTTCTGCGATCTCGACCAATTCAAGGTGATCAACGACTCTCTGGGACACGATGCAGGAGATCAGGCCCTGGTCGCCACTGCCGAGCGATTGCAGGCTTCGATTCGAAGGCGCGACACCGTGGCGCGGTTTGGCGGAGACGAGTTCGCGGTCATTGCTGAAAACCTGCAACAGGGACTCGATGCCGCGTTCCTGGCCGAGAAAATTCTTACTGCCATCAGTGCACCGCTGCGGCCTGGAAGCAACA
>JADFIJ010000163.1 GCA_022566775.1 Pseudomonadota bacterium
GATGGAGCCACCGGTTTCGCGATTTCTTCTCGCCGGGCTGCCTCCGAGGCAGCGATCTCAGCCGCCTGCGCCAGACTCTCCTGTAACTGGGCCAATTGCAGGTCCTGCAAGCGGATAATTTCTTCAGCAGCCACAATCTGGGCCTCTACCTCCGTCAGTCTTGAGTCCAATTCTTCTCTCTCGAGTACGGCCCGATCTGCCTCTTCCTGTTGCACCGCCAACTGATTTTGCAGCTCGGCAATACGCTGATCCAGTTCCGCATTTTCTTCCTGGATGAATTCCGATGGCTCGGCGCCGATAGCGGTGACGTCGTCATCGGCGCTGACCACACTCAGTTGTCCCTGCTGAACAGCAAGCTGATCCGGTGTAGTCTGATCCGGGGCAACCAGAGGTTCTACATCGACTTGAGCAAATTCCTGATTTTGTCTATTGACTTCGGTAACCGCTTCACGGGGATCAAACGCTTGAATTTCCGCCAGTGTAGGCACGCGTAATACCTCACCGCGACGAAGATTATTGATGTTATCGGCGCCGAATGCCTGTGGGTTTGCCTGCTGGAGAGCCAACATGGTCTGCTGCAGGGTGACAGAATCGTCGGGGCGAACCTGCAAGGCGATATCAGAAAGTGTATCTGCTACCGAGATTTCGATCGTTTCCACTACCTCGGCTTCTGGCTCGGGTGTCACGGACGCATCGACAACTTCCGCGTCGATCTCCTCGACTTCTGCTGCCGGCACATCTTCAGTTGCAAGTTCCGGCGCTGGCTCTGCGCTGGCTATCTGTTCATCGGTGTCCTCCACCGGTTCCTGGCTCTGTGCCTGCTCGGGCGCTGGCGAGACCGGGGTTGCTATGGGCGGGGTAATTTCGTCTGGCTCGGGCTGTACGAAAGGCTGACTAGGAGTGCTCGAGGGCGCTTGCAATACGGGACTGATGGGTTGTCGAACCGAAGCCGATAGTTGTTGATCATCGAATACGGGTAAATCCAGCAACACCGTGTGTTGACTGAGCAGTCGACCGTTGGGCCACCGGGTGTCCAGGACGAAGCTAAGATAGGGCTCACGCACAATCTGACGCGAGGTCAGCAAGACGTAATTGCCGGCTGCGCTGGATTCAAGACTGAATGTGATATTTGAGAGAAAGCCGACGCGCTCTATGTCGAAGCCTTGAAAATCGTCAGGTGTGGCCATCTGAATCACGAGTTCATCGAGCCTGGTATTGCCGAGTTGCAGGATTTCGATGCGTACGCGCAGAGGCTGATTCAAGGCGGAATCCACCGAAATGGTCCCCAGTCCCAGGGCATAAACCTGTGTCGCCATGCTAGCCAGCAACAGGGTCAGGATGACGGCGGTCTTACGTAACATAGTCCATTTTCCCTGAAACAGGTTTCACCGCCTGACGGTAGCTACCTCAGGCTGACCCCGGAATCCAGTTTCTTTGGTTAGTGAATACTACTGTATCGATTTGAAAATTATCAAGAAAGTCTCTTCACTACATCGTGCAAGTATTCATTATAAATAGCTTTTTATCAACTCTTCAGCGATCTGAATTGAGTTAAGAGCCGCGCCTTTTCGCACGTTATCGGCCACCACCCACAGATTTAACCCGTTGGGAAAGGAGATATCCTGCCGGATTCGTCCCACGAAAACTGCGTCCTGGCCCGCAGAATCGTGCACCGCGGTGGGATACTTGCCATCACTGGGTTTATCGATGACGGTGATTCCAGGCGCTGCCACCAACAATTTCCGGGCAGCTTCGGCGCTCAGCGGCTCCCGGGTTTCCACCTGTATCGCCTCGGAGTGACCATAGAATACGGGCACCCGCACACAGGTGGCGCTGATCTCTATAGTATCGTCAGCGAAAATCTTGCGGGTCTCCCAGACCATCTTCATCTCTTCCTTGGTATAGCCATTGTCCATGAATACGTCGATTTGCGGCAGGGCGTTGAAGGCGATCTGCTGCGGATATACCTCCCATTTCGCGTCCCGGCCATTGAGCAACTCGGCGGTCTGTCCGGCTAACTCCTTGATCGCGGATTTACCGGTCCCCGATACCGCCTGGTATGTCGCCACACTGATACGCTTGATGCCGGCGGCGTCGTATATTGGCTTCAGTGCGACCAACATCTGGATCGTCGAACAATTGGGATTGGCGATGATATTACGGCCTCGATAGTCGGCTATGCTGGCAGCATTGACTTCCGGTATCACCAGGGGGATATCGTCTTCATAGCGAAAATGAGAGGTGTTGTCGATGACCACGCAGCCGGCATCGGCGGCTTTCGGGGCGTATTCTTCCGACACGCTGCCACCGGCAGAGAACAGACCGATCTGTACCTGGCTAAAATCAAAATCCGCCAGATTGCCGACGATATGGCGCTTTTTCCTAAACATCACGGTGCTGCCGGCGGAGCGCTCGCTAGCCAGTGGGAACAGCTGGTCGACGGGAAATTCTCGCTGTTCGAGGATTTCGATTAATGCCTCTCCTACGGCACCCGTAGCGCCTACTACGGCAACATTGTAGCTACTCATTTCATCTCTCTCTGTTACAGGCTGTTTGCGGGTTATAGGGATGTTTTGTCGGCTTTGGCAGTCGGCCTGGAGTCGAAATACCAGGGAGACGATTGTCGCCAGCGCTGCTCAAATTCGCGTATGGCTTCGGTGTCCTCGAGGGTAAGATCGATATCATCGAGTCCCTCCAGCAGACAGTGCTTGCGAAAGGGATCCACCTCAAAGCTTAGGGTGGTGCCATCTGGCTTCGTGATTAGCTGTGACACCAGATCCACCGTCAGCGCATATCCTGGCGTCGCCAGCACCTCTCGAAACAGGCCGGCAATGGTCTCCCGCTCCAATACCACCGGCAGCAGGCCGTTCTTGAAGCAATTATTGAAGAAGATGTCGGCGAAACTGGACGCCAGGATGACTCGGAAGCCATAGTCTTCCAATGCCCAGGGCGCGTGCTCTCGGCTAGAGCCACAGCCGAAATTATCCCGGCCCAATAACACGCTGACGCCCCGATAACGGGCCTGATTCAGTATGAAATCCGGGTTAACGGGTCGCCGGCTGTTGTCTGCGTCCGGCTCCCCCCGATCCAGGTAGCGGTGTTCATCAAACAGGTTGACGCCAAAACCCGAGCGCTTAATGGATTTGAGGAATTGTTTGGGGATGATGAAGTCGGTATCGACGTTATTTCGGTCCAGTGGCAGCACCAGCCCTTCGATTGTGATGTATTTTCTCATATTTATTTCTTAATAGTATGATATGTATGTATATTTATTTAATTATAAGAGTTTGCGAACGTCTACAAAGTGCCCGGCAATGGCCGCAGCGGCCGCCATCGCCGGACTCACGAGGTGCGTCCTACCGCCGAAACCCTGTCTGCCTTCGAAGTTACGATTGGAGGTGGATGCGCAGTGCTTGCCCTCTCCAAGCTGATCCGCATTCATGGCCAGGCACATAGAACAGCCCGGCTCCCGCCACTGCAGGCCTGCAGCAATAAAAATCTGATCCAGTCCTTCTTCTTCCGCCTGCTTTTTCACCAGCCCGGACCCGGGCACCACCAGCGCCAACTCGACGTTCTCAGCGACGCGTTTGCCTTCCACAATCCTCGCCGCTTCCCGCAGATCTTCGATTCGAGCGTTGGTGCAGGAACCAATAAATACGCAATCCAGCTTGATATCCTCGATCCGGGTACCGGCCTTGAGGCCCATATATTCAAGGGCCTGCTCGATGTTGCTGCGCTTGCCCGCATCGGCTTCGACGGCGGGATCGGGAATCTGTCCACTGATGGGCGCCACCATCTCCGGCGATGTGCCCCAGGTTACCTGTGGCTCGATCGTGTCGCCGGATAACTCCACAACCAGATCGAAATGCGCATCCTCATCGCTGCGTAACTGGCGCCAGGCCGCCGCCGCTTGCAGCCACAGCGCTCCGGTCGGGGCCAGCGGCCGACCCTTGATGTATTCCAGTGTGGTTTCATCTACGGCTATCAGGCCCGCCCGTGCGCCAGCCTCGATGGCCATGTTGCAGACCGTCATGCGGCCTTCCATGGACAGCGAACGGATGACATCACCGACAAATTCAATGGTATAGCCAGTTCCTCCCGCCGTGCCAATTTTACCGATGATGGCCAGGACCACATCTTTTGCGGTGACTCCCGCCTGCAGCGAGCCGTCGACCCGCACCAGCATGTTCATCGCCTTCCGCTGCATCAGGCATTGGGTCGCCAATACATGCTCCACCTCCGACGTGCCTATACCCTGGGCCAGAGCGCCGAGGGCGCCGTGTGTTGAGGTGTGGGAATCACCACAGACTATGGTCATACCCGGTAGGGTAGCGCCCTGTTCCGGACCCACCACGTGAAGAATTCCCTGACGCTGATCATCCATAGTCAGCTCGAAGATGCCGAATTCACGGCAATTATCATCTAGTGCGGCTACCTGAATCTTGGAAACCGGGTCTTTGATGCCCTCCAGTCCCTGGCTGCGCTCTGCGGTCGTGGTTGGCACATTATGATCCGGTGTCGCGTAATTGGCGTCGGCGCGCCAGGGCTTGCGGCCCGCAACACGCAAGCCCTCGAAGGCCTGGGGCGAGGTAACCTCGTGAATCAGATGGCGGTCGATATAAATCAGCGCGGTGCCGTCCTCGCGCTGTTTTACCAGGTGCGCATCCCAGATTTTGTCGTACAGGGTATGACCAGTCATAGTACTTACCAATTGTAATTTTTTACATAAAACTAATTATTTAACTATTTGTAATTAATGAAATAGTATAGATCAATATTGAGTCCAGATGGCAGCGTAGCGATGCTAGATAGGCCGTACCGATGCCTTGCGCTGCACGCCGATCTGACCTCGATCTCGCAAAAAATGATCCATTAACACCAGCGCAATCATCGCTTCTGCGATGGGCGTGGCGCGGATGCCGACGCAAGGATCGTGGCGCCCGGTGGTGACCACTGTTTCTGCCTCGCCGTGAATATTAATCGTTTTCCCGGGAATTCGAATACTCGAAGTCGGCTTCAGAGCGATGCTGGCGATGATATCCTGACCGCTGGAAATACCCCCGAGGACACCGCCAGCATTGTTGCTGAGGAAACCACTCGGCGTAATTTCGTCGCGGTGTTCAGTTCCCTTCTGGTTGACAGCAGCGAAGCCGGCACCAATTTCAACACCCTTCACCGCGTTGATGCTCATCAGGGCCTTGGCCAAGTCCGCATCCAGTCTATCAAATATTGGTTCGCCGAGCCCTGCCGGCACACCGCTGGCACAGACGGTGATACGCGCCCCGATGGAATTGCCCTCTTTGCTTAGCGCAGTCATAAACTCTTCCATCGCTGCCACTTTCGAGGCATCGGGACAGAAGAACGGGTTGCGGGCAATCTCATCAAAATCGACAGAATCGATAGTGATGGGACCCAACTGGCTAAGATATCCCCGGATTTGCGTCCCGCACTCCTGCTTCAGGTATTTCTTGGCAATTGCGCCGGCGGCCACCCGCATCGCGGTCTCACGTGCCGAAGCCCGCCCACCGCCACGGTAGTCGCGGATGCCGTACTTCTTCCAGTACGTGTAATCTCCATGGGCCGGCCGAAATTGATCCTTGGTCTTGCTGTAATCCCGGGGACGCTGGTCGGTATTCTCAATCAACAGGCCAATCGGCGTGCCCGTGGTCTTGCCCTCGAACACCCCGGAGAGAATTTGAATGGCGTCTGCTTCCCTGCGCTGGGTGGTAAAGCGTGACTGTCCCGGTTTTCTTCGGTCCAGATCCACCTGCATATCCTCAGGCGACAGGGGCATGCCGGGTGGGCAGCCGTCGACAACGCAGCCGAGTGCCGGACCGTGGCTTTCGCCAAAGCTGGTAACTGTAAAAAGCTTACCGAAGGTATTCCCTGACATATGAAACTCAATACTTGAAACTAGCAGCGCGGAAGTTAAAGGCGGGCCTGCGAAAAGCAGAGCATTGTACACTAATTGAATAAACCTTCGTACTGCCGTAGCTGGTTCCTGGTGAGGGCCAGCACGCCCTCGCCACCGTGGGCAAATTTCAGCCACCGCAGCGGCACTGACTCCAAACGCGTGCTTAATTGCTGGCGAGCGTAGCCAACTTCCATGACCAGCACACCGTCCGCACATAGGAAATCGGCCGCCTCACGCAATATCTTAAGCGGTAATGCCAGTCCGTCATCTGCGCTATGCAGCCCCAGCACCGGTTCGTGGCCGTATTCCTCGGGCAAGTCTGCGATTTCCTGTCTTGACACATAGGGGGGATTGGAAATTATCAGATCGTAAGGTTTTGCCAGGGCTGAGAATAAATCCGATCGCAGCACCGAGACCCGGTGTGACAATTCATGCAACTCTACATTTGCGGACGCCAGCTCACAGGCATCCGCGCAAAGCTCGGCCAGATCTACCTGACAGGCAGGGAAACGAAGTGCACAGCTAATGCCGATACAGCCACCTCCGGCACACAGATCCAGCACTCGGCGTGGAGCCCGTTCAAGCAGTGGTCGAAGTTTTTGGTTGATCAATTCCGCTATGGGCGACCTGGGTATCAACGCCCTGGGGTCACAAAGAAACTGGTGACCACAAAACCACGCCTTGCCAACCAGATAGCCGACTGGAATCCGCCGCTCCAATCTGGCCTCGACCAAGTCATCTAGCCGACACAGCTCGCTGCCAGCCAGCAGGCGACCCGGCGAATTTGCATCATCATCGAAGCTCAGCGCCAGGGTGCCATATACCAGGTACACGGCCTCGTCGTATGCATTGTCAGTGCCGTGGCCATAACACAAGTTCGACTGCCTGAAGCGGAGGGCCAGTTTGTCTATATAGGACTGGACTGTAACTGTTGGCACGTTTTCTATTCCTCGGGATCCACCGTGCACTTAAGGCAGCTGTGAATAATCGGGATCTGACTATTGGTCGTGAAAAACACTTTACCCACATTGATCCTTATCGTAGGGTAGCCATCATTTATTATTTCGAGGCTCCTTAGGAAGACAATGGAACAAGCATACCTGAGCATAATAGAAGCGATCGGAGAAGACCCCAAAAGAGCGGGTCTCGTCGACACACCACGGCGAGCGGCGAGCGCGATGCGTTTCCTCATGCAGGGCTATGACCTGGATATCGATGCGGTGATTAATGACGCCCTGTTTCCATCCGACTCTGACGAAATGGTGATTGTTAAAAATATTGAACTCTATTCGATGTGCGAACATCACCTGATGCCTTTTATAGGTAAGTGCCATGTCGCATACTTACCCAAAGGCAAGATCATCGGTCTATCAAAGCTGGCGCGCATCGTCGACGCCTTCGCGCGAAGATTGCAGATTCAGGAAAATCTGACCAATGAAATTGCCAATTGTATACTGGAGAAAACCGCGGCCGCCGGTGTCGCCGTTATCATCGAGGCTCAGCACATGTGCATAATGATGCGTGGTGTGGAAAAACAGAATTCCGTGATGACCACATCCTGCATGCTGGGGGCGTTTAGAAGCAGTCACAGCACGCGCAACGAATTCCTGTCGCTGCTGAAATAACAGGGCGTTTCGATTCTATTGCAATACCAATTCGATTCGCTGATCGCAGGCGCTGCCGACACAGACCGGTGCCAGCGGCCCGACTCCCTGCGCGCTGATCCTACTGGCATCGATGCCGCGGTCAATCATCGCCTGCCTGAACAGGTTTGCCCGTGCCAGCGATCGGGTCAAGAGCTCTGCTACGGAGCCCTCTGCACGCAGGTGGGCGACCAGGTAGATTTGCAGGGAAGGGTCCTGGTTCATGAGCTCAACCACCAGCTCTAGCTCGCCTTCTGAAGCCAGCGAGTCATCGCTACCGAAGCTAACCCCGGACAGGGTCACACTGCCTCGCTGTTGCAGGCTCTGCGTCAATCGATCGATGTCACTGCCGGCATCGGACGATGGCCCCCGGTCAACTTCGATTATCTCGAGATAAGCATAGAGCCGGCGGTTGCCCCGGGTGATGATATAAAGCGCGATACTCGCGTCCGTTGCCAGTCCCGCTCCGGTGCGGATGGCAAGATAATATTGATTGCGCTCCGGACCATACAGGATGCGATTCCTGAAAATGTCATTCGCCCAATAATTGCTGCTGCCACAGGCGCGGCCTACGCAGGTGAAGAGTTGGGTGTAGTTGTTTTCATCGATCTGATCCAGGTAGTACTGATAGACATCGGCGCCGGTGAATTCCTGCGAAATCTCGTAGGTAATCTTGGTTACATTGCCCCGTATCCTCTCAGAGTCCTCTGGCACGACCTGCCCTCGCGTTCGCTGCAAGCTACCCAGAACGAATCGGTAATTCACATCTTCGCTGTATTCGACATTGCTTATTTCAGAATCCGGGAATCCGGCCAGCAGAGGGTGGTCAATGAGGCCGATGTCAGTGAGCTGGGGGTGCGACGTTGCGGCGCTCG
>JADFIJ010000164.1 GCA_022566775.1 Pseudomonadota bacterium
AACCAGCGATGGCAGCAAGGTATATGTCGCCATCATGCAGATGCCCGGCGCCGTGGATATCATCGATGTGGCTTCCATGAAAAAAGTGAAAACCGTGGCTGTTAACGGGGCGATACACAATGTTTATGTGACGCCGGATAGCAGGTACGCGGTGGCTGGTTCTATTCAGACCAGAACTATCAACGTAATCGATACCGCCACCGATGAAGTGGTGTGGGAGCTGGAAATGGACGCCGGCATCAGACCCATGACTTTCAGCACTAATCCTGACGGTTCCACCCGAAGTATTTTCGTGCAGCTCTCAGGCTTCCATGGTTTTGCGGTGGTGGATTTTGACAAGCGGGAAGAGGTCGCCCGCATAGAACTTCCAGCGATACCGGGTCAGGAAGCCCACTATGATGGACTACAGGGCGCGCCGGCACATGGCCTCGGTGTTCCCCCCAATGGCAAGTCAGTGTGGGCGACCAGCAAGGTCTATAGCCATGCCTATATATACTCCCTGCCGGACTTGGAACCACTTGGCAGCGTCTTCGTGGGCCAGCATCCGGAGTGGATTACCTTCACTCCCGATGGCAAGACCGCCTATATTGGCGCGGCGGGCGACCATGTGACCTATGCGGTGGATGTGGAGAAGATGGAAACAGTGGCGGTGATTCCGGTGGGCCAGGTGCCCAAGCGAGTTGCTACTGTGTTGATGGCGGTGGATTAAGGCAGCTCTGAGCAATGCAGTGATGCCTTAGGAACCAAAACTGCTTGTCACTCGGGTCATCGCCATCGCCCCGACGGTCAGGGAATAATCACCGTGATGTCGAGGCTGTAGTCTCCGGTCTCGTCGGCAGAGGAACTGCTAACACCTATCCAGTAGGTGCCGGGGGGCAGTGATTGCTGAATGCGGGAATCGGTAGTGGATTCGGACCGATTGTCATTCTCCAGCACCAGGCTCCCCACAGATTGATCCGGCAATATCTCGACCACCCGTAGGTAGGTGTCGAGTTGGGATGAGCTCAGGTCGAACCGTAGATTGGTGGTGTTCACCACGTCGAATTGATATAGATCCAGAAAGCTTTCCGCAAACAGAAAATCGGTACTGCTGAGACTACCCTTGATTTTCGGGTTCGGGTTGACCTGAACCTCGGCGCCATAGATGGATTCAAATGTCTCAAAAGACGGTGTGGTACTGCTGGTAGAGGTCACCATCGAGACATCGTAATCTCCCACCTCACCGACGCCTGCACTGCTGGCACCCAGCCAATAAGTGCCGGCCTGTATGTTTGCACTGATGCGGGAATTGCGGCCGGGGCCGGAATCGTTATCGACAAACGTAAAGGCGTCTATGGTGTCCTGGGTCGAACTCACACGGACCAGGTACAGGAAAGGATCGAAAGTGCTGGAGTTAAGTTGGATATCGACGGAGGAATCGTTGGTAAAGGTAAACTGGTAAATGTCGAGCAAGCGGCCGTCCAGATCTGCATCCGTGTTAGCGAGGCTGCCGCTAAAATTGACCGTGTCATCGGGGCCACTTAGCTCAGAATTGGTAGGCAGACTGATATCGATTCCATAAATAGTGCCCAGTGTCGCACCCGCTCCATAAAGGAAATTTGCACCGGCAATATCATCCGCCTGCAGGGAATCGATCTCGCTGGCGAAGGGCTGCATGATGGCTTCGATGTCCTCACTGACATGGGTCATACCGAGGACATGGCCGAGTTCATGCAGGGCAACTCGCTGAAAATCGGCGGTGTTATCGAAGCGTAGTGGCCCAGCATAAACATCCCAGGGCTCATTGTTATTGAAGACAATATCTGCATCGGTAATCTTGAAGCCGCCGGTACATTCCTGGTTCAGGCAGACGCCGGCGGTGAGCGTGACTGCTAACGCATTGTCGCCAAACTCCATACCACAGACCGTATCCCTAAAATCCACGCCGGCCATGTTGTCACCAAAATCGTTGGGGCCACCTTGGTCGATACAGGGATCTAAAAATTCGTTCACCAATAAAAACTCGAAATCAGTTGCATGGGTCCATGCATCCATGGACCGAATGAAGGCTTCATTCCAGGTGGTGCCGCTGGGTGAGGTGCCGCTGATGCCTACATGAAAGGTGGCCTGGGCAAATTCCCAGAAATTGCCGCTGAGTTCGAAGGCGTGATGGGTGGGCGCCCAGAGCAGAAACAGCAGGGCGCCTGTTGCATACTTAATCAAGGGCTCTTTAGTTCTCCATGAGATCCCGAATTCTTGCCTTGAATTCATCGACGGAGAGCGCCCGCCTTATCAGTATGAGGCTGGATTCTGTGGTCACTCCCGCGGCGGCATCACCGCCACCTTGAATAAGCGCTTGAGGTTTTTTTATTGCCAGGGGAATCCCAGATACACTCTGTACTTCGGTGACCGGTTTGTTGTCTGCTGTGCTAATCCGACGCTCGCCATCGTCGACGATGATGATGAAGTGACCCTGTGACCAGCCCAGTAAGGGATTTATCAAATCGCGGCTGGTTGACTCGACGAAATAAATTCCCTGCTCTCCAAGTTGTGGGATTTTTAATCCGCTGACCTGCATGATGCGGCCATCGAACACGCCACCCATGAACTTGAGTTCAATGGATGCAGCATCGTAGTCACCTTTCATAACATCGATAACGTTAAATGTTACGTAGGTGCTAATGATGCGACTGTTGCTGTCTTGTCGCGTCTCAGTAAGAACTACTTCACCCTCAAAAATAAATTCAGCGTCTGCAGTAAGTTTATCGATATCCATGCCTAGAATAGTCGTTGCGCCGGCACTCCCGGCAACAACGGACAGGCAGGCGGAAACCAACGAGACGGCTAAAAGATGGTGCAGCCGCTTAGAAGCAATAGCTCGAAGGCACGTATTTCCGCTATTGGATTTCAGTACATTCCAGACGGGTCCTGAATTTGATCGGTAAAACATGAATGTCCTCGTTGGGTCAGTCACAACAGTATAGAGTAGAGCCGTAATCAAGCATAGGAACAAGCATTAACGGTCGGCAATGGGAATAAGGACAGGCTACGGTGCTGATTTATTCCCCTGCACTCATCAATCCCCTGGCCCGGGTAACACGCTTGTCTCAAGCCAGGGAATCCTGGGAAGCCGATACCCCGAGGCGAAATTCATGCCCTCAATTGTTAATAACGCCCAAATGTCGGTTTCGATGACAGTCGATTGGGCTGTCGCGGGGTTCTGCAAGCGCCTGCTTCACTGGCATCGGGGGCTTGCCGGTAGTATGCTCGGCGCTTCGCATACCCGAATTATCTCGGCTCCCTAATAATAAAATATGCGC
The DNA here is from genome assembly GCA_022566775.1 of Pseudomonadota bacterium. Lineage (GTDB taxonomy): Bacteria > Pseudomonadota > Gammaproteobacteria > Pseudomonadales > Pseudohongiellaceae > UBA9145. The sequence continues at coordinate 3,300 of JADFIJ010000164.1, forward strand.
TCTAGCAGTTTCGCCAACATCATTTCCGGGTCCCTGCTCGCGCTGGTAAACATATCGGTTGCCGTATCGGTTGCCGCCTTGCTGTTCGCCCAGACCGATCCGCGACTAATGGTGCCGGGTATCGCTATTTTACTCATGGGCACCTTGGTCACCGGCCTGGGCGGTTCCCTGTTTAGTGATCACAAAGCCGTCATCTGCTCGCCCCGCAATGGATTGGTGCCGGTTTTTGCGGTCATTGTGAGTAGTATCTACGTCAGTTTCGATTCCCAGTATTCCATTGCTGCCGAAGCCACCATCATCGCCGCAATCATGGTTACCACGGTGGTGGTCGGCTTGTTCCTGTTGTTGCTGGGCCGCTTGAAGCTGGGAAATCTGGTTCGTTACATTCCCTATCCCGTTACCGGTGGATTTTTCGCCGGCATCGGCTATGTCTTCATCCAGGGTGGTTTAACTGTTGCAGGCAGTGAACAGCCCAGTCTCGAAGCGGTTTTGAATTCGGATTTTATTCAGCTGGTTACACCGGCGGTGGCATTGGCCCTGTGTCTCATCATGGCCAAGATGTTTAAAGACAACGCTCTCTCGGTGCCGGCTATCCTGTTCGCGGCCATGCTGATCTTTTACGCCGTGCTGTTCCTGAATGGCATCAGCCTGGATGAAGCTGCGGCCAATGGTCTGCTGCCGGCGATCGAATCTACGGGTGCATTGATTCCGGTTTTTAATTGGGACTACGTGCAGGAAATCAGGTGGATGGCGATTCTGGAACAGACCGGCGGCATCGTGGTAGTGGCATTGCTGTGTTCCGTGATGCTGCTGCTGGACGTCTCCGGGATCGAACTGATCGCACGGAAAGACCTGAATCCGGATCACGAACTCGAGGTAATGGGTTACACCAATGTAGTCAACGGGGCCCTGGGTGGTTTCCCCGGTGTCCACGATGTCTCGGATACGGCACTGGTAGAGACGCTGGGTGGCAAGGATCGTCTCACCGGTTTTGTTTATTCGGCCTTGGTAGCGGCTGCCATATTGGCCGGCGCGGAATTCATGAAGATAGTGCCCACTTTTCTTCTGGGCGGGCTGCTAATTTATGTGGGTCTGGAATTTCTGATCGACTGGGTGTGGAAGGCGCGTGAAGAATTGCCGCTGTCAGACTACGTCGTCGTCATCCTTATTTTAATCGTAATTATCTTCTCGGATATCTTGCAAGGGGTAACTTTTGGATTCTTTGTCGCGATTATTCTTTTCGTGGTGAATTATTCCAAGCTCAGTGTAATCAAGATTGAAACCAATGGCAGCGATCATGCCAGTAATGTTGATCGTGACCTGGAAACGCGGGAGCTATTAAACAAGGAGGGCAATCGTGTTCTGATTCTTATTCTTCAGGGGTTCATCTTTTTCGGTACGGCGGATAAATTAATTACCTCAATTCGTAATCGTATCAAGGACCCGGAGGCGCACAAGGTTGATTTCCTAGTGCTGGATTTTCACCATGTAAGTCAGTTGGACACTTCTGCGATCATTACCTTTTCCAAATTGGCGCAGCTCAGTGACCGGGAAGGATTTAACATTGTAATCAGCGGCGCCGACGATAGTTCGCTCAAACAACTGGTGAAGCATGGGTTCTTTACATTTGGAGATCAGGAGTGGGAAAGAATTTACAAGGAGCAGTTGGATACTGCCGTGGATTGGTGCGAGCGGCGTATTCTGGCAGATTTGAATATTAATGCCGGCGATCATAAGCTGACCCTGGCAGATGTATTGGGCCGTATCGCCCACGAAGAAAGTGACGTTAAATTACTCTCAGACTTTTTTGTGATTGAGAATCGCAAGGCGGGTGAATATCTCTTCAATGAAGGCGACAAAGGCGAGAGTCTCTACTTCGTTGGCTCCGGGACCGTGGTGGTGGTGTTGAAAGTCCCCAATCAGAAAGAGCGCATCTTGCGGAAGTACAAGTCGGGAGCGATTCTGGGTGAAATGGCGATCTACACAGGCGACAATCGAACCGCGAGTGTGAGAATAGAAGACGATGCACAGCTGTTCAGGTTGGATAAAGAAAAGCTGGAAGAAATGTCAGGTAAATTTCCTGCTTCTACCGCGGCCCTGCATACCTACATCATTCGTGTGCTGGCCGAGAGATTGGGCCGGGCCAACCGTAATCTTAGTCGATACATCTAGTCTTTCTGTGCAGAGGTCTTTCGAGCCCGGTTGAAGAATTTCCCATTCGATTCTCGTGCATGCTATCGAGCGAGGGAATTCAAATTAAACAGGAACTTATCCGTGGCGTAGTAGCCAGGTCTGATGAATTTTTCGACCACGTTGAAAATCTTTGTCTAGGCTCGCCCTGGTGTAATCTCTTACCTCATACGAGGCAGACACCACATCATCCAATCTGAAATTGCGTTTGTTTGCAGAAAAAATCAGCACACCATTTTTATCGAGTTTCTTCATCGCATTGTTAATGAGTGCGACATGATCTCTCTGGATGTCCAAGATATTGTCGGTACTCTTCGAATTGGAAAACGTGGGTGGGTCCAGGAAAATTAGATCGAAAACCTCACGACCCGTCTCCAGGTAGGCGATACAATCCCCTCGCTTGAGCCGGTGCTGTTTTCCACCGATGCCGTTAAGGCTGTAATTTTTCCGCGCCCAATCCAGGTAAGTATTGGAAAGATCGATGCTGAGACTTGAGGCCGCTCCACCCAGGGCGGCGTGCACACTGGCCGTAGCGGTGTAACAAAACAGATTGAGGAAACGCTTGTTGCGTGCGTTCTCATAGATATATCTTCGCATCGGCCGGTGATCCAGAAACAGGCCGGTATCGAGATAGTCGTGCAGGTTAACCAGGAATCTGGCCTCGCCCTCGCGCACCACAAAGTCCTGACGGTGTTTGTCCCGGTATGCACTCAAGGCCTGGTACTGCTGTTTCCCGCGCTGTCGCTGCCGGGTTTTCATGACAATACGGTCGGGAGAAATGTCCAAGGCCTGCTGCACCGCCGCCCTCGCCTGCGCCCGGCGCAGAGAGACCTTGGCTTCGTCAATGAAGGCAGGCGGCTGATATTCCTGCATGTGAACGAAGCGGTCGTAGCAGTCGATGGCGAAGGCATACTCTGGTAAGTCGGCGTCATACAGCCTGTAGCATTGTAGATTCTGTTGCCTGGCCCATTTGCCAATGCTGCGCCGATTCTTCCGCAGCCGATTGGCAAGCATAACGGTTGCTTCGTCGAGGTCAGGTGGATCGGTTTGATTTGTGTCGCTCATGTTCGGTCTATGCTTACTACAGTTGCCAGGATCAGCAGAATAGGAGGAGTCTATTTTACCTGAGAATTGAACTCCAGGAGAGCATCCCCTATTGCCGCAGGAAATATTGAGAGGCGCCTTCGAACTCATCTTGCTAAGCCTTGCAGCGGCTGCCGCTATCCATTAACGTAGGGCTGATAATGGTTGGTTTTCAGCCGCCGTAGCTGGCATCGACATCGTCCACGATTTTTGCCAGCTAAAATTTGCTCAGACTCCAATACTGATAAAACCATGAGGAAGCAAGGTAATGACTCACTTAAGAAAAATTGCATTAACCAGGCGGCTATTCGGGGGAGTTACCGCCTTGCTATTCGCCTGTGTCGGTTCATTTTCTTTGGCACAGGATTCCGTCGAATGGCTGACCCTGGGCAGCGACCACGCGCACACCCGTTATCTGCCCGTCGATGAAATTACGCCTGATAATTTTCATGAACTGGAGGAAGCCTGGGTCTGGGATGGCGCCAGCTTCAATGCAGCCAGCGGTCGTTCTACCCCCAGTTATGTCGATGGCAAGATCATTACCGTCGTCGGTCCCCGGCGCTACGTCGTCGCCCTCGATGCCAAGACCGGCGAAACCATCTGGTCCTACGGTGAGCCCAAGACTGGGCGCTGGGAGTATTCCATGCGCAAAGACTACGGCAAGGGCGTCACTATCGCCGAGGTGAATGGCCGCAACGTGGTCTACATCACTTCACCGGCGTTCTTTCTGACAGCCCTGGACCTGGAGACCGGGATTCCTCTGGAAGGCTTTGGCAATCCAGTACCCATCGAGGGTTTCCCCCAGACCGGGGTGGTGGACCTGCTGGCCGATCTCGGTTATCCCTACGATCCAGATGAAGGCATTCCGCTGGAAACCGGCTACATTACTTCCTCTTCACCGCCGATCGTGGTGAACGGCACCATCATCGTCGGCAACTCGGCGGAGCAAGGGTATAACCAGTCCCGTATCGAGAATATTCCCGGCGACATTCTCGCCTATGACGCCGCCACCGGTGCCTTCAAATGGAAGTTCAATGTGATTCCACGACCTGGTGAATACGGTCACGAAACCTGGGAAAACGATGCCTGGCAATGGACCGGCGACGTTTCTTCCTGGGCACCCCTGTCGGCGGATCAGGATTTGAACCTGGTGTACATTCCAACCAACAGCGCCACCATCGATTTCTACGGTGGCTTCCGCCCCGGTGATAACCTGTTCGCGGCGAGCCTGATTGCGCTGGATGCAGACAGCGGACGCCGGGCCTGGCATTTCCAGATGGTGCATCACGATATCTGGAACTACGACACCCCCACTGCACCCATACTGCTGGATGTGAATATCGACGGCCGTGATGTGCCGGCGATTATGCAAGCCACCAAGCAGGGTTTTGTCTATGCCTTCAATCGGGAGACCGGTGAGCCCTTATGGCCTATCGTGGAAAGACCGGTGCCAGTTTCGCGGGTGCCCGGTGAAAAGCTGGCGACGACACAGCCGTTCCCCACCCGACCTGAGCCATTCGATTTACAGGGTTTGTCCATCGATGACCTGGTGGACTTCACCCCTGAATTACGTCGGCTCGCAATCGAAGCCGTGGCGGAATTTCAGCTTGGACCCTTGTTCAATCCACCGCTGCATTACGATAATGAGTTAGGTAAGACGGCGGCGCTGTGGTGTCCTGGCGGCGGCGGCGGGGCCAATATCACCGGTCCTGCGGCGGCAGATCCTGAGGCCGGAATTCTCTACGTCACCTCCAGCACAGGTTGTACCGCCAGGGTGCTCGGCCCCGGTGCGGAAGCCGACCTGCGCTGGGAGTTACCGACCGGGACTACCTTTGCC
>JADFIJ010000165.1 GCA_022566775.1 Pseudomonadota bacterium
GTTATTGCTCACTGGGTCAGATCACCGACACGTTTTTTGAGGTCGGCGGGCAGTATCGCCGCAATATGTAAACCCGTCTGCATAAGTAAAAGGGCGGATGATCCCACTGCTGTCCCACCAATTATCAGGACGTGAATTGGGTGCTCAGTGTAGTGACCGTCGCCCGCAGGGAGCGGGCGCCGAGCCTACAGGGATGTATTCACGGCGTGTCACGGAAGTGAGTACCGGATTCATGTCTGTCACTGAGCCAACATCAGCTAGATATTGAGCAGTGCGGATAATCCGCCCTTTCGATGATCCACGTTGGAGACACCCGCTACTCGCTTACATTTACCGTAATGTAACCATCGTGAAACAGACCCCCGTCGTCTGCCCGCGCCCACAGCACGTAAGTGCCGGGCGTGTCGAAGGTAACAGTGACGGTGTAGTTGCCGTCTTCGGGTACTGGCGGAGGCGCCCACAGCGCTCCCCATGGGGAATTAGCAGAGGTGCGGGTATCTTCCCATGGCTTGGCCTGTGGCGGGTCGAAGCTGACACTGCCGGCACCACGATACACATTCCAGGACAGGAACAAACCATTGACCTTGCCTACTGTTACCCGGGTCGGTGGCGTCAGCAACAGACGAGATCGAATGGAATCTTCGGTAACAAATGCAGCAGCCAGTGGACCGCCAACGAACTCTGCAAAGCGCCGGGCTTGGGCGACGCGGTCGGTTGGTTCAGGCAGGCCATCATCGGCGACGTGTGTTTCCAGAGTAAGAGGCTCGCCGACGCGAACGGTGCGAATCTGATCGCCCTGCACGGTGACTACCGGTGGTACATTGGAGCGTGATTCCGGGCTGCTGGTACCCGCCCCCAGGGAACCGGTCTCGGAGGCGATGACCATGTTATCAACCAGGTAGTCCGGGTTTAAGGTCGCGTAGGCTTTCCGCTCTACGCCGTTTACATTCAGCGTCCACACCAGTTCACGCTCACCCCAGTCCGATGGCACCGTCACTTCGAAGGTGAATCGATTGCGTCGGGGCAGGAAATGGGTGGGTTGGCCGCGATCGGCGTCACCGGGGCTGAAAAAATTCTTATCACCGATGGCCATGTCTGGCTCCTCTTCCCAGTTTTCATTCATATAGCCGAACATCAGGTTGAAGCTGCCATCGTCGTTTGGTCGCCAGCCCTCGAACGCGGGCTCTACATGGCGGCCTTTACTATAGGTATCGGCAAAAACAGCCTGTGAAAAAATTGCCGTTGCCGCAGCGAGTGCAATGATCTTAATCGCCGCTGTTGTTCCTGCATTTACTAAACTGTGCATAAAAATTTGTCTCCCGTAATGCAACTAATTTACTCTACTCTTCTACAGAGTCTTCCTCATAGTTCAGATCAGGTGCCACAAGCGGCGCCAAACACAGCGGGCATCCGATGACATGATCGTTGGGCCCCAGATTCAGATCGCGGCGCCGCTGCGCCATTTCCGCCATGAACTGATCGTCTGTTAGTTTCACTCGCATACCCAGATCGATAAACATATTGGTAACCGAGCGATTGCCAGAACCCTGCCAGTTTCTTGGGTCGGGAACATTGGGGTTGGTCTCGGTGTTATTCATGTAGCCTACGATGTGTAGAATAGTGCCCTTCGGCAACAGTGGTGCGGCATGATCGGCATAGGCGTAGCCCCTCACCCAGTTATGGTCATAGCCAACACAGGACAGGGTTTCCACCGTATAGCCCCAGATCGCTTCCAAGCACATACGCTCACCCGGCGCATGCAGGTGGGGCTCGAAGGTAACAATCTTGGTGTGTTCCTTCAGCACGCTATAGGCATGCAACTCCTGATCCCTGGAATTGCCTGCGATGCTGATATCGACCCCGTTGCCCAACCCAATCCTAGTGCGCTCGTATTTTGGCTCGTAGCCCACGGGATGAAATCGAAAGCCAATTTCCAGATGGCCCGTCGTATCTTTACCATTGGAATGTATGTGCACGGAGTTGGAAACGACATAGGAGTTCGCTCGCAGCAGACGACCGGCATCGGGATCGAAGATATCCGGGTTACGCCCTACCTCATGCACCGGCCAACCGGTATTGGTGTCCGGGATTCGCTCGCCGTTCTCATCGAGTTCTGCAGTTCCCCAAATCATGTGATGAAATATGTAGCGGCCGCCAACGGTCTCCCTGCCGGTTCCGGCCTGAAAATCCACATCGTTGACTTCTACAACCTCGACAGATTTAACATAGCGATCTTCCGTGAGCCCGACTGGCACCCGATCGATTTCGCCCCACCAGTCTGGAGTACCGGCAAGTTTGGTAATGGGGTTGGTTGACACGATCAAATCGGGCAGACCCGCGGTCCACTTGATGCTGTCATCGAAAACCAGTGCCTCGGGCGCATCACTGAGTTCACCCTTCGGTGTACCGCTACGCGCCCAGAGGGATATGGCTGCAAGTTCTTCGTCGCTCAGAGAAGGATCGAATTTGTAGTCCTGGATGCCGATGTCTTTTTCCATGTACCACGGTGGCATGGCACCGGCACGATCTCTCAAGGCCGTCTTGTACTCGATGAGACCCGCAAATGGCGCAACCTGGTCATAGGTCACCAATGGCATCGGCGCCACGCCGCCCTCTCGGTGGCAGTTCTGGCAGCTACGCTGCAAAATTGGCTCGATGTCCTTATGAAAAGTGATTTCACTGGATTGTGCGGACGCGATCACCGGCAGCGCCAGAGAGAAGCACAAAGCTGCGAATTTCAGGGTAGCAGATACGGTGGAATCGTTAACTTTTAACATGAATAAACTCTCCTCAATGAGGCCGCGATCACATCGAATGATGCATGTATTATTGCCGTGTGCTGTCTATTTCGTATTCAATTCGTGGCAGCGGATGTACGGAGTATCTGCTTATGCCGCGAATCTGCAGCTCATTCTAACTGATATTCAGCCGCAACCCCATTAGCTTGCTATGAATTAGTCTATCGTATTGATATTATTATAAAAATCCGTTTTATCAGCGTACCGGCGCCAGACTTCGACGGTGACGCATAGGGGCACTGGCCACCGCCTTTGGTCTGCAGTCGAGATCAAAAAACCCGAGCAAATCACTCGGGTTTTCTGCACTGCGACCAGATCGATGGTGTTACTCTGCGAAGGCGGCCTTTTCCTCCTCGGTAATTTCCTTGATACTCAGCTTAATACGACCCCTGGCATCCAGATCGGTGACTTTTACCAGCACGTCCTCACCCTCTTTCAGAAAATCCGTCACGTTCTCTACTCTCTCTTGAGCAATCTGTGAGATGTGAACCAAACCATCCTTGCCGGGAATGATGGTGACGAAGGCACCGAAGTCCACAATACGAGCAATCTTGCCCATGTAGAGCTTGCCGATCTCGGCTTCCGCCGTAATCTCATTAACCATCGCTACCGCCGCATCCCTGGACTCGGCGTCTTCGCCATAGATGCGAATACTGCCGTCGTCGTCGATATCTACCGATGCACCCGTCTTTTCGGTGATGCCGCGAATCACGGAACCGCCTTTGCCGATAACATCGCGAATCTTGTCCGGATCGATTTTCAGCATGGCCATTGCCGGCGCATTATCAGACACCGATTCCCTGGCCACCGCGATGACTTTATTCATCTCATCGAGAATGTGCAGTCTGGCGGTGTGGGCCTGCTCCAGGGCAAGCTCCATAATCTCCTCGGTAATGCCCTGAATCTTGATGTCCATTTGCAGGGCGGTGATACCTTCCGATGTCCCAGCCACCTTGAAATCCATATCACCGAGGTGGTCTTCGTCACCCAGGATGTCGGTCAGAATCGCGAAGCGGTCCCCTTCCTTGATCAGGCCCATGGCGATGCCAGCAACCGGTGATTTCACCGGCACTCCGGCATCCATCATCGACAGGCTACTGCCGCAGACACTGGCCATGGAGCTGGAACCGTTGGATTCGGTGATTTCTGACACCACTCGAATGGCATAGGGAAAATCATCTACTGCGGGCATGACAGCAGCCACACCGCGACGAGCCAATCGGCCATGACCAATTTCTCGACGCTTCGGTCCGCTCATGAAACCAGTTTCACCAACCGAGTAGGGTGGGAAATTGTAATGCAACATGAAAGGATCTTTCCTGGATCCTTTGAGATCTTCGATAATTTGAGAATCACGCAGCGCTCCCAATGTAGTGACGACCAGGGCCTGAGTCTCGCCGCGAGTGAACAATGCCGAGCCGTGTGCCTTCGGCAGCACCCCGACTTCTACTTCGATCGCACGAACCGTCTTGGTATCACGGCCGTCTATTCGAGGCGCTCCATCGAGAATGCGATTACGCACGGTGGTTTTCTCCAGCTTGGCAAACACATCTTTCACATCACCTTCACTGACACCGGCTTCTTCGTCGACCAACTGCTCAACCGCCTGCACCTGAAGTTCACCGATCGCGTCGTAACGCTTCATCTTTTCCGAGATCTGATAGGCTTCGGTAACCGGCGCTGCAAATTTTTCAGCGACCGCCGAACTTAACTCGGCGTTTTCGGCGACAGGCTCCCAATCCCAGGCTGGTTTGCCAGCTTCGGCCTTCAGCTCTTCAATCGCGCTAATCGCGACCTGCATTTCCTGGTGGGCGAAAAGAACCGCGCCCAGCATCTGGTCTTCGCTGAGCTGCTTGGCTTCAGACTCGACCATTAATACGGCTGACTTGGTGCCGGCGACGACCATGTCCAGTAATGACGATTCCAGGGTGGTGTTGCTTGGATTCAATATGTAGCCCTGCTCCGCATCATATCCAACTCGCGCCGCAGCGATGGGCCCCGCGAAGGGAATGCCGGAGATGGCGAGAGCCGCAGATGCACCCAGCAAGCCGGCAATATCCGCGTCTTCATCTTTGTCTGCAGAGACGACAGTACAAATTACCTGTATCTCGTTCATGAAGCCCTTGGGGAAAAGGGGTCGAATAGGCCTGTCTATCAATCGGGAAGTGAGGGTTTCTTTCTCTGTGGGTCGTCCTTCACGCTTGAAGAAGCCGCCGGGGATCTTGCCTACGGCGTAAGTTTTTTCCTGGTAGTTAACAGTCAACGGGAAAAAAGCAGCATTTGGATTCGCTTGTTTTCTGCCGACAACGGTTGCCAATACCTTGGTGGCGCCCATTGTTACTACCACTGCGCCAGTCGCTTGTCGTGCCATCTTTCCAGTTTCGAGCGTGACCGTCTGGTCACCAAATTGAAACGTCTTAGTTACGGTGTTAAACATAATTTATTCCTAATAATTTGTGTTACGCGGCGCCAACTCATCAGGCACCGCGCAATGTATCCTTTGATTGGTTTTTATCGACGCAGACCAAGCGCCTTGATTAAAGCGGCATAGCGTTCAACGCTTTTGCGCTTCAGATAGTCGAGTAATTTTCTTCTGCTATTCACCATGCGAATAAGACCGCGTCGTGAATGGTGGTCGTGAATATGCTCTTTGAAGTGAACCTGCAATTCATTAATGTTGGCTGTTAATAAGGCCACCTGTACCTCGGGGGATCCAGTATCGCCATCACCGGTCGCGTATTCCTTAATGATTGTTTCTTTCTGTTGGGCTGATAAAGCCATTTCATTTCTCCATAATATGCACTTAGATGAAGTCGTTGCCGGCTATTTCCCCCTGGTCTTATTTAAACCAGGTGTTCAAGTCGAACGACACTAAATCCTTTTAAAATCAGAATAACCACGCATATTGATAGTTACCTGAACCTTTCCATTAACATAATTTTCTGAGCTGTATTTGATCATCCAGTAGCGCTCAGGGAAACTCTCTCCCGCCACCATCGGCTAATTGACAATCAACCGCCTCGGAGCAACTTTGCCATCCTCATCGATACTGCCGATGCCAATAAATTGCCCTTCTTCATACAATCTTACCAAGCCTTCCTCTGGTAAGTGTCTTACCAGTACTGCCTGCCCCTGCCGCAGGCAACTCGCCGTAAGGCTGGGTAGTATGACTTCGGGCAAATCACTGATTGCCCTGTCCATCGGCACCAGGATCTCATCGATGCCTTGCATCCCGAGGGCTTCTTTTTCCTGCATCAGAAATTCTGTGCTGACACAGTCTTCTTCTGTGAATGCGCCGGCCTGTGTCCTGTGGAGGGCGATAACGTGCGCACCGCAAGCCAATGCCTGACCCAGATCATCTGCGATGGTGCGAATATAAGTGCCTTTGCTACAGGCTATCTCCAGTTCAATTTCGTCTGCAGTAAAGTCCGTCAATTCGATACTGTAGACGGTTATCTTGCGAGGTTCTCTCGCAACCGTCTGTCCCTTGCGTGCCAGCTTATACAGAGGCACTCCATCGACCTTGAGGGCCGAGTACATCGGGGGTATCTGTTCGATTTCCCCTCTGAAGCGCTGCAGTGCTTTTTCCACATCCTTAAGTTTGACCACGAAGTCTTCGCAGCGCTCGATTACGATTCCTTCGCTGTCGGCACTATCCGTCCGGATTCCCAACTTAAGCCGTGCCCGGTACTTCTTGTCAGACTCCAGCAAAAACTGAGAAACCTTCGTCGCCTCGCCCAGACATATGGGTAGCACGCCGGTCGCCAGTGGATCCAGAGATCCTGTATGGCCAGCCTTACTGGCTCCATAAATTCTTTTTACTTCCTGTAGTGCTGCATTGGAACTAAGCCCCTTGGCTTTGTCCAACACCACAATCCCACTAATATTTCGGCCCTTTCTGCGACGAACTCTACTCAAAAATAGCCTCGATTTACTCTGGGGATCCCTTGATCAAGTATTCAAAAACAGATCGGTCAAGAATGCAAATCCCGATCGGCCGCTATGGCTTTGTCTATCAATTCAGAAAGATGACGCCCTCTTTCTACACTGCCGTCATAGTAAAATCTAAGTTTCGGTACTGAACGCAGAATTAATCTCTTCGCGAGCAAGGATCTCAGAAAACCGGTGGCGTTATTTAAGGCCTTGAGATTCTCATCAATCTCCAACTTGTCCAACTGTCCCGGAGCAGAAAGCGTCGAGCTATTTACTGCGCCACCATCGGACAGAGAATTCAGCACCGTGACATAAATCTTGGCATAAGATAGATCCCTGCTGACTTCGACTGCTGTCACCGAGACCATGCCTATGCGAGGATCATTCACCTCCGTCTGGATCAACACAGCGATTTCTCGCTGAATCTGATCGGCTACCCGTTGTGCTCTGGCGGACATTACTGACATGATTCACACTTGGCATGGAGTCATATTCAAAGACTTCGCGCCACTTCCGTAGTTTCATAAACTTCGATCTTGTCACCGACCTTTACGTCGTTGTAGTTACGCACGCCGATACCGCATTCCATGCCGTTACGAACTTCACTGGCATCATCCTTAAACCGGCGCAGCGATTCCAGTTCCCCTTCGTAGATAACCACGTCGTCGCGTAATACACGAATGAGTTTACTTCGATACACCGTTCCCTCTATAACCATACTGCCTGCGATCTGACCAAATTTTGGCGAATTAAATACGTCTCGCACTTCGGCGACACCCACAATTTCCTCGCGTATTTCTGGAGACAACATGCCTCCCATAATGGCAGTGGCATCGTCGATCACATCATAGATGACGTTGTAATATCGTAACTGCAGGCCTTCGTTCTCAACTATATCCCGCGCAGACCTGTCTGCCCGTACATTAAAACCAATAATCATAGCCTTGGAGGTTGCTGCCAGATGGGCGTCAGTTTCCGAGATTCCGCCGACACCGGAGCCTACAACATTTACCCGAACTTCTTCGGTGTTGAGCTTCTGCAGGGAACCGGCAATGGCTTCCAGTGAACCACGCACGTCGGTTTTGATGATGACGTTGAAGACCTTCACCTCTTCCTTGCCGAGACCCGCGAACATGGTTTCGATCATATTCGCCTGCTGTTTCGCCTGCAGACTGGCTTTATGGCGGGTGCGCCGCAGCTCTGCAACTTCCTTGGCTTTCTTTTCGTCAGCGACTACCAGGAAATCGTCACCCGCTTCGGGCACGCCATTGAGCCCTAAAACTTCTACGGGCATGGAAGGACCAGCAGACTCGATTGTGTTGCCTTCCTCGTCCAGCAGTGCACGCACCTTGCCGTACTCGTGACCTGCCAACACAATATCGCCACCGCGCAAGGTACCATTCTGTACCAATACAGAGGCTACCGGACCCCGGCCCTTATCGAGTCGGGATTCGATGACGACACCGTGACCGGGCACGTCGAGGTATGCCTTCAACTCCAGCAATTCGGCTTGCAATAATACGGCTTCCAGTAATTGATCAACACCTTTGCCGGTGAGCGCAGACACCTCAACGAACTGGGTATCTCCACCCCAATCATCGGGAATTACTTCCATGGCTGACAATTCGTTCTTAATCCGTTCCGGATCGA
>JADFIJ010000299.1 GCA_022566775.1 Pseudomonadota bacterium
TTTTTGCATCACGTACAGACGTACGCCGGGGATCAGATTATCAAGATTCTGGATCAGCAGAAGCTTGCTATAACACTCTCGTAATTCTTCCTGTCGCCCCTCCTGGTGTAACTGCCAGAGCCGGGCATAGACATCGCCGTACATGGCCCCCCCGGTCATGACGCCATCGGTGCCGATGCGCATTTCGTAGAGCCAGCCGCGACCCAGGGTGGCGCCGAATATACGCTTGATGGGATCAGGCTGATAGGCCTGTAGTGCCAGCATGCGTTCGTGCACGCGGCCATATTCTTCCTTGATGTAACCACATTGCGGGAAATCTCGCGCCAGTTGTACCAGGAAATCAATGGTGAGTTCAACATCGGGACCACCACTGGTCTGGACGAAAATTGGCCTGTCGGTTACCTCACACAGGGCCGCGTAATAGGCGCGAATTTCCGCCAGTGAATTCGCCGAGGTGGGAGGTATAGCGATCATGCCATCGGGAGCCAGTGACTCTGCCACCTTCGCATATTGCAACATGCCCGCGGTGTCCTCGGCTTGCACCCCTAGTACCAGCACCATGTTACGACCACGATTGGCTTCCGCCAGCACTTCAAATCCCCGTACCCGTTCTTCGACGCTGAGATAGCGTTGCTCGCTGGAGTTTTGTGGCCACACCACACCCTGTACGCCACACCGATCACAGAACGCCACTTCCTTCGCCAGGTCTTCGTAGTCGACCTCCCCGGCTTCGGTATAGGGTGTGCTCAGTATCATCAGCGCCCCCCGCATGGATTTACCACTGGCGGCATACAGTGACGCAAAAGGCATGGCGGCGGTGGCGGCGATTCCGGCTAGACATTGACGGCGTGTTAAGTAGGGATTGATCGGCATGGCATCTTTCCTCCTGGCGGCAGTTCCACTTAAATTGATTCGCGGTTCTCGGTCGCCGCGATTAGGTATTTACTCCTGGAATTTAGGGAGTCTCTTACTTAGGTATTCAAAATCATTTTACCTGCATTAATAAGCCGTCGATCAACCTTGTTTTTCGGATTTGCGTCGACTTAATTCATGCTCGATGGCGCCAACATTTTTGTCCAGCATGCCTCTGGCCGAGAGTAACTTGCTTTCCAAAATCTCTAACTCCTCTTCACTGTCGTCAGTCAAACCATTGCGAAACACCCTGACACATTCATTGACCGCTTCGGTATAGCTGGAATTAGTCTCCGCCAGCAATTCATCCAATTGTTCCTGGGTATGGGGAATTAACTGCTCGGGGAACAATTTCTGTTTTAATACGTCGCAAATATCGGTTTCAAAAATTTCATCGATCGAGCGCGCGACAAAGATTTCCAGATTGTCCCTGAAGTGTTTGGACCGAACCGCATTGTCGGCGAAGAAATCGTCTATCACCTTGACGTTCTTCTTGTTGCAGCGCAGAAACTCATCCGCGTCGTCGACGTTCTCGGGAATATTGAATTTGACCGTGCGGTGATCATCGCCGATCTCTGCCTGGTACAGATCTACCGTGCGGGCCACGATGGCGCGTTTGGCGCCGTTCATGGTGTTCCAGGCGCGATCGTAGTACCACTTCACAATATTACCGGCCGAATAGCCGTGGAATGCAGGTCGCATATCAAATACTTTCATCTTCAAAATTCCTTCATGTGCATGCGGTAAAGTGATACAGCAGCAGCGGAGGCAAATGCAATCCGGCTTTTTATCGCCTGGCTTGAGCGGGACTCGACGCTATCTAGGTCCCGAGATTATGCCGATATGGCGCAATTTTCAATACGATCCAGGGCTGATAGTGTTTCGCTCTGTCGATTTACTTTTTTTAAAGCGCAATAAGCGGTTAGAATCCTGCTATCGATGTAATCATGGTAACGGGAGTATTTCGAATGAGCTGGAAAACAAGAATAACAATGCCGACCGCAGACCTGAGAATCGCGGTGGGCATCTGTGCTGTCATCTTTATCGGGGGTTGCGAACGCCAGCAGCAAAGCACCCCGGAGGCGGAGGGAGTCGCCCCGGTGGCGGAGGCAGCGCCACCAACCATCCTGGCTGCACAAGAGGGTGACTGGCAAGC
>JADFIJ010000166.1 GCA_022566775.1 Pseudomonadota bacterium
GCCCACAAGAATTCCCCGGTAGCAGCGTCCAGGGTCCAGATGATACCCGGTTTGCCGGGAATCCCGGTGATCACTTTGCGGCGCGCACTGGAGGAAATATTCGGATTTATCCAGGATACGGCATCTGCCTGGGGTACCACCTCGGTTTCCACCACGATGCGTTCGAAGGGATGATCCTGATCCCAGTTACCCCCCGGGATATGTTGAAAGTACCAGACGATTTCCCCGGTATCGGCATCCAGCGCCAGGGTAGAGTTGGTATACAGCACGTCGCCTCCTCTGGTATCGCGCTGGATCGAGCCCCAGGGAATGGGCACCGCCACCCCCATAAAAATCAGGTTGAGCTCGGCATCATAACTGGCCGGCATCCACGCCGAGCCGCCGCGGCGTAGCTCATTAGGCAGGTCGCCCCAGGTTTCGCCACCGGGCTCACCGATTTTCGCCACGGTGTTAGTACGCCACAACTCCTCGCCGGTATCCGCATCGTGGGCGGTAATCCAGCAACCGGTGTTGATGTAATAACATCCCGACATCCCGGCGATAATCTTGCCGTCGAATACCTGGGGCCCGCCGGAGTAATGTTGGCCAATCGTCCAGTCGCCAACCTGATGCTCCCAGGTCACTTCGCCAGTACGGGCGTTCAGGGAAACCAGGTAGGCATCCATGGTGGCGATGATGAGCTGATCTTTGTAAAGGGTAGCGTTGCGATTGGCGCAAGCCAGGGTGGCGATATGGTCCACCACCGGACGGCGATATTCCCACAGCGGAGTGCCATCTGTTGCATCCACGGCCTCGATAAAATCGCAGGCCTGGGGCAGAAACATGACGCCGTCATGCACCAGCGGCGTGGTTTCCTGCCTGCCAGGCTCCATGGTCCAGGCCCAGGCCAGGCGCAGACTGCCCACATTCGTCTTGTCGATCTGAGCCAGGGGACTGTAGCCCCAATGATTCGCGGTACGGCGCCACATCAGCCAGTCATTTTCCGGCGGATCTTGCAAGTCTGCCAGGGATACCGGGCTGTAGTTATCCAATAGGGATTGCGCTACCGCCACCGGGATAAACGCGGCGAAGGCAGCGAATAGGGTGGCGAGGCAATACTGGCGAGCGGTGGGTTTTTGCATACTCAATTCCTTCTGGCCTGTAGGTATAGCAAACGCTGGGGTTTAGGTAGCGCTGATTCGAAGACTTGCATAATTTATCACCAATCTTCCAAATTTGAAGCCGTGATCTCGACTCTGGCGGTAACAGCCTTTCTCGTTGCGCGCACAAGGCGGACAATATCGGTGTTTACGTGGTGATTATCAAGCCAGCGAGGGAGTAAATGTATTCAGGCCCTCTGAGGATGTCACCGTGCCGGCTTTATTCAGGTATTCCTCTGTCATCATAGACTGTAAGGTGTGCATATCATCAGGGGTGTTGGCGACAAATCTCTGGTCGCTGCCGTGCAGCCGGCCGATGATGATTCCCCGTTGCGGTATTCCTTTGTTGCAACACACCGTATAGGTTTCGACGCTGGCCTTGCCCGACGGTGTTTCGATGAATTCCGGGCTTGCCATCTTGTCGATGTCTGCCTGGTACCTTGCCGGCGACTCTCGCCGCCAGCGGCCCTTGGTGGCAGTGGCGGAATAAATACCCGTCGCATGCTTGGAAAGATAGCCTCCATTGGCGGTGACCAATCCAAATTTTGACGGAGCGGCGCGCAGCAACGGCAACATGGTGGCAATCGCGTGCATGGAATAATTATTCCCGGGACCGCCAAAAAACGGTAGGCCACCGGTGACGGTTAAGCCCCTAGGATCATCATATCTCAGACCTAATTCATCGCAGGCTATCTCTACCGCAGATGGGAAGCAGGAATATATATCGATGTAATCCATATCATCGATACGCTTCCCTGCCATCTCGAACGCACTCGAGGTATTGGCCGCCATGGCAGGCGAAGAATGATAGTCCACCCGCTCGCTCACCAATATCTTTTCATTGGCTTCGCCGCAGCCGTGCAAGAACACCCATTTAGCCGGATCGATCCCCAATTCCCTGGCCTTAGCAACCGAGGTCATAACCACCGCCGCCCCCTGATTGACAGCATCCATGGCGTTCATCCATTTCGGGTAGGGAAAACAGATGAGGCGGTTTTCCGGCGTCACCGTGGCAAGCTCGAGCGCGGTGCGTCGGGTACCGTAGTAGGCGAAAGGATTAGTGGCTGCAACTTCGGTGAAGCGCGCAAACAATTTCCCCATGCTCAGCATGTGATCTTCGATGGTATGCCCCCTGGCGCCACGGATGGCGTTTTCGAACAGCGGGTAGGTCTGAATTGGAATACCAAGCCCATGTGCGAACTCATGGGGTGTGGACAATTTCTCACCGAGGCCGCGATCTTCCTGCGGGCCTTCATCGTGCTCCTGCCAATCTAACTCGATGCCATTGCGAAGCGCAAGCTGCGCCGTCTTGATCGCTTCTGAACCGGTAATCAGGGCGATGTCAACATCTCCTGTCGCTATCTTCTCCGCCATTTCATTGATGTACTTCTGCGGCGTGTTACCTCCCACATTGCCATAGATCGCATGTGTAGGATTAGCGCCGATGCGGCGGGCCACCGCCCGTGGCGGGTTTTCGGCACGGCCGAATGGAATTGGCAGACGGGGGCGATTAGTGGAGTCGAAGATAATCCGAATTACCATCAAGGTATCGATTAGCGCCGTGAGCTTATCGCCAATGCCGGTATCGCCCAACGCGGCCCTGGCAGCCGCTGCGGCGATCCCCATGGGAGACAGTGCCCGTTCCGGCGCCACATCTTTCTCAGTAAACTGACCGCCGCCGACCAGTATGGGTGTCGAATCTTCCAATTGCATGGTTGTGATTATTAATTTAAACGAAGAAGCAATCAAGAGGTCCGCGGAGCAATGCACTTCGCCTTCCACCCAAGCAAGCCACCACGCCAGACTGTATATTGAATGATTTCAGCGGTGAAACGGCGGTGTTTGTACATTCGTGATCGATTCATGCGCCAAATGGTGTTTAACTTGTTAGTACAGTCTCCATGTAAGCTGGCTGCAATCACTCGGCCAATTATTGTACCTTATTATTTGTTATCCCTTTGCTACCCAATGAAGTCGCCGTATGCCCTCAATATCCAGAATTTTAATACTGCTCGTTGGCTTCACCCTTCCCGCTCTGATTCCGAGTGCCAGTTACGCCACCAGCCGCTACGATGCGCAAGACCTGACCATCCATTTCAGCTGTGTAGAAGTAGTAGATGATGGCATAACTGTTCTGACAGGTGGGTCACCGCTTACCTATGAACTCACGTTATCGATTCAGGGTGATCAACTGTCGGTAATAGATTTGAGTGAAACATCGGCCTCCGATGACTGTACTGCTGTTTTCGAAACTAGAGACAATACTCTTACGGATGAGACCCGGGTCGTGGATGAAATCTACAATATTCAGCTGCAATACGAACCCGATACCGGGTTATTCTCAGTACTCTCCGTCGAGTATGCAAGACGTGGTAAAACGTCGCTCTGGGAAATTAGCAATGGTGAGAATATTCTTTACCTGGGAGGGACCATTCACATACTGCGCGAGTCTGACTTTCCTCTTCCTCAATCATTTCTCGACGCTTACCAACAGGCGGAGTCGATTATTTTTGAAACTGATCCTTCCCTATTTGTCCCTTTATCTGCTTACGCCGACAGTTACCTGCCAGCCGGCCAGCGCCTTATCGACTTGCTGGCACCTGAAACTATATTGCTGGTGAATCAATACCTAAATTCCCAAGGAACTTTTCTGCTCAATTACGATAGGGCGAAGCCTGAATTTTTCGAAATAATCCTGTTCTACATAGCTGTGGAGCAATGGGGTTTTGGAGATGGCGTCGATGACTTTTTTGTTGCGCTAGCCCTGGCAGAAGGGAAAACGACTGGGGGTCTGGAAACGACGCTCGATCAGGTGAGAGCAATCGATGCCTCCACTGACCATGAAAATATCGATCTGGATGCACTATTTGTTTCTGCAATAGAGACCATTACCAGTGGCCGACTGGCAGACAATATAGCAACAGACATTGTTTCTTGGAGAGAAGGCGTAATCTCCAAATTTGCTGAAAGCAATCAATCCTATAAGAATTCAGATCCCGTTGGCTATGAAGCAATCCTGTCCAATCGAAACCGAAATTGGATTCCTGTAATCGAGCAATATTTGGCCACCGAGGAGGTTGAGCTTATTCTGGCTGGGTTCAGCCACTTTGCCGGCCCGGATAATGTACTTCAGCTTCTTGAAGAATTGGGCTATTCAGTAAAGCTCTATATTCCAGAGTAAAGCGTCATGGGAAAAGGCAGTGGCGATATCACAAATAGCACAAATAGGGTCAGAGTAAAAATACAGTAATGTATTTTTACTCTGACCCGGAGATATCCCCACAAAATATTTCGAGAATTCAACGGATTAAACTAATATTCACTGGTTTCTTTGATTTTATGCGGAAATAGTGGCACTAGCAGCTGGAAATAACACTGAATTTGACTGGGGGTTGGCAAGGGGTATTGTTTTGCAGTGACTAGCGCCCAGGGATGGAGCGCGGGACGGGCCAGGGATGGCCCACCGGAACGGAAAAATAATGCCCCTTGCCAAGCCCCGCTACATGCATCAATTACCTACAGCAAAAACCTAAATTTTGTGGGGATATCTCAGACTCTGACCCTATTTATTTGGGCTGAAGCCGATGCCATGATATACAAGGCAGCTAGTTCCCCAAACCTCGAAGGACAAGATCACCATGGCATTGGATCCACAGGCACGCGCACTACTGGACGCGGTCGAACAGTCGGGTAGTCCTGCATTCAACACACTCTCGGCCGTCGATGCGCGCGCGCTTTACGATAAGGGCGCCGCAGCGGTGCAGGGATCACCACCGCAGCCCCAGGAAATTACGGTACTGGCGATTCCAGGACCCGCTGGTGATATACCGGCACGGGTGTATAAGCCGGGCTCAGGTTCCGGGCTACCGGTGCTGATATATTTTCACGGCGGTGGCTATGTGATCGGATCACTCGAGAGCCACGACTGTGTTTGTCGCACCCTGTGTGTAGAAGCAAACTGCATTGTCGTCGCCGTCGATTACAGGCTGGCACCCGAACACAAGTACCCGGCGGCTATCGATGATTGCTGGGCGGCGACCCGGTGGCTGGCGGAAAATGCAGGCAGCCTCGGTGGCGATATCGATCGTGTTGCCGTGGGCGGAGACAGTGCCGGGGGCAATCTCGCTGCCGTCGTTTGTCTAAAAGCAAAGGCAGCAGGTGGCCCACGACTGGTGCATCAATTACTCATCTACCCAGGCACGGATATGTCCTGCTCGTTTGCCTCTCATGAAACATTCGGTCAGGGTTATCGCCTGACCAATGAGCTCATCGACTGGTTCTATGCGCTGTATTTTGAAGCTGACAGTGACATCAATCACTGGCAGGCATCACCCCTGAACGCCGACGATTTAAGCGGCCTGCCCCCCGCCCTGGTACTGTCTGCTGGTTTCGATCCGCTACAGGATGAAGACAAGGCCTACGCCGACAAACTCGCGCAGGCGGGCGTGCAGGTCAAGTATTCACACTACGAGACCATGCTACATGGATTTATTG
Source organism: Pseudomonadota bacterium (assembly GCA_022566775.1). Taxonomy (GTDB): domain Bacteria; phylum Pseudomonadota; class Gammaproteobacteria; order Pseudomonadales; family Pseudohongiellaceae; genus UBA9145. The sequence continues at coordinate 5,634 of JADFIJ010000166.1, forward strand.
CCATGCCGGGAGCCCTGGACCAGGCGAAGGAAGCACTTTCAGAATGCGCGGCGGAGTTAAGAAGCGCATTTTCCTGATGCTCGAATCAGGATAGTCGAGATCTGAGGAGTTTGTTTTTGGCGGTCTATTTCAATTTTCTGCCTATCGAATAGAGTATTTCACTATGAAACACATCGACTCCCTGCGACTGCTTACGCTTTTTCTTCTCACCTGCAGCAGTCATGCCCTGGCCCAATGTGGAGATGCTGACCCCACCAGGGAATCAGCCCAGGGATTCGTCTTCCTGGATCAAAATCGAAATGGCCTAAGAGAATCCAATGAGCCGGGCATCGGCGCAGTGAGCGTCAGTAATGGCTGCGATGTGACGCTTACGGATGCGTCGGGCCATTACCAGATCTCTCTTGCCGCCACCGAGATCCTGTTTATTTCCCAACCCGCCGGTTACTCTGTCGCCCTCGATGCAAACCAGCTTCCGCAGTTTTTCTATCGCCATTATCCAGAGGGAACCCCTGCGGCTATCGCCGGCACTTCGGTTGAATGGCTGTGGCCGGTGACGGCAGCGACCGGCCCCCTGCCCGCTTCAATCGATTTTCCACTGCAGCGCCAGCAAGACCCGTCCCCTGCCTTTAGTGCCTATGGCTTCGCCGATCCCCAGGCTCGCTATGAACTGGGGCAGGATATGGTACGGGAAGATCTGGTCAATACGCTGATCGGCAATCCTTACCAGGCGCAATTTGGCCTGACTGTCGGTGATATCGTATTCGACACCCTGTCCCTGTATGACCGCCATAAAGAGATGATGGCGTTGATGGATATTCCGCAGTGGAATCTTCCAGGCAACCACGACATCAATTACGAATCACCCAACGCGCTTTTTGCCAACGAAACCTACAAGCAACACTTTGGTCCCACCTACTACTCCTTTAATCACGGCAACGTTCATTTGGTTTCTCTGAACAACGTCGAATATGCTGGCGCCGGCAAACGCATAGGTAACGATCGTTACCGAGGCTACATTTCCGGCAGGCAATTGACCTGGCTGCGACATGACCTTGAACATGTTGCCAAGGACAAGCTGATCGTCATAGCGACCCATATCCCGCTCATCGCCGAAGCCGTTGACGCCAGTGGTTCCGACCCCGCCACCGGTCCGGGCACCGAAAACTTTGCCCAGCTGCTAAAAATTCTCGAGCCCTTCGACCACATCTACGCGCTGGCGGGACACGACACCAGCAACAGTTGGAAGGTGGAGATCAATCATAGTCACGGCTGGCAGGGTCGGCCCTGGATCGCACACACCCTGGCGGAGGTGCGCGGGAATGGCTGGACTACCGGCCCCGCCGACTATCGAGGCGTACGGGACGCCATGATGCAGGACGGTAATCCCAATGGCTTTTACCTGCTGAAATTTGACGATGTCAGCGTCGTGCCTGAATTTATTCCCTTTCCCTACGGCCAGGACGCCAGTGCGCGCCTACGTATCGTGCTGGATCCACCCTTGGTCGAAACCGCTGAAGGCAGTGTTAATCGGGGCGCACTGCAGCCCGGCACCAAGGTCGTCGTTAATCTGTTCGATGGTGGTGCAAGGGATTCGGTCTGGCTTTCTGTGAATAAATCCGAGCCGGTGGCGATGACATATACGGTTCGAACCGACCCCTTCGTGGTGGGAATTTATCGCCAGCTAGAAGAAACCGACGACGCCATCGGCAGTCCCACGCGATCGGCGCACATCTGGGAGTTGGAATTACCCGCTGGTTTGGAACCAGGCATTCAGCGACTCGAAGTGTTTAGTGAAGATGAATTTGGTCAAACTCAATCGGCTGCCCTCAGTTTCGAAATCGTTGACTGATGACCCAAGCCAGCCAGGCTCCGTCCGATCCAGTGTCAAGCCAGCAAGCAATGCCTTGCCTGCCAGCCAAATAGCCGATGATTGCCTAAATCCAACGCCTGACCTTGCGCTTATAGGCAAGATATTCCTCGCCAAATTTTTCCTCGAGATAAGCTTCTTCTTTGGCGATGGCAATGAAATACACCAATACTGCTCCGGGAATAAAACTCAGGAACACCCAGAGATTATTCAGACTAATACCGAGGCCAATATTGAAAACACAAAATCCTGTGTAAATCGGATTTCTCGACCAGGCATAGAAACCGGTAGTAACGATATTGCTGGTTGGTTTCCAGGGCTCGATGGCAGTACCGACACGCTTGAATGTTGCATTTATCAGGCCCGCAACGGCGACTGCAAATAACACCAGCATAATTCCGAACACCCCAACGGACCCGGGTATACTCATTCCAAGCGGCCAGATGTAATCCAGAGCCAGGCCGACGATAATTAGTAGAACAAATATCAATGGTGGTGGGAATTTAACCCCGGCACCTTTGTTGTCAGCGGTTTCGTTGCTGGTTTTATTTTCATCTTCGTCAGCGTTACTCAATTCTTCATCGCTCATCGATATACCACCTTCTTTAAAATGTAAGCAAGCTCCGATCGATTCGATGGCCGCTCCGCAGGAGCCTGGTGCGTGCTGCTGCAAGGCGGCGTGCGCAGGCAATGGATGAATTGACGAGCAGCTATGAAATCGCCCCGGACAGCTTACTGGATTTTGTGACTGACTGGTAACTACTCAGGCCATCTTGAA
>JADFIJ010000167.1 GCA_022566775.1 Pseudomonadota bacterium
GTAAAAAAAGTTATTCCGGTTACGGCGACAGGATTAGACGTAACGGCTAATTGGGTGCTGGTTTGTCTATCGCCAAAATCCAGTAGCAGCGCCGCTATTGATATTTCACCGATTGGCAGTCGATCGAGGATGCCAAGTCTTGCGTTCAGTTGCGGAGAATCGCCAGGATCGAGCTTGCCGGGGGCAGCGGGGTCCGGTTGCCCCGATTGATTTTCCGGTAGCCGTTGTATGGAAAGCTGCGCTATGTCGACCGCGTCCAGATGCCCGGCTATTAATTCCCCCAAGCGATAATCCAGCCCCAGCTCATCGATGGAAATAAGCAAGCCGTTACCAGCGAGCGTCACGCCACTGGCCTGGCTTGAACTGGAGCCAATGCGGACGGATCGTACGCCGGTGATCCTGATTCCCGTTGCCTCCAGATAGAAATTGGCAATAGGTATTACCAGGACCGCTGGGCTAAGGAACATGAGCCCGACAGCGAGAGTCAGCAATGCGAGACATGTCAGAACGAATACTTTGAGCCCACTCTTCATGCATTTTAACCTGCGTGATATTAAAGAGTAGTGTGCCTTTTCGGGTTTTTCATTACAAGGTAATACCTGCTCCTGAACCATTTGGGCAGGCGGAATTGTGCGGCTGGCAGCGCAACGGGCCGATGCAGCCAGGCAGTGCCCCGGAATCGTCCACGGCCAAGCTGCTTGATTCCTGTAACGGGTGGGAATACTGCTCAGTTCGCCGGCGAAGACATGATCATGGCATGCTCCATGTCCATGGCCGAGCGGGAGCGGTTGCGCTCTGATTGCGCCAGCTCGCCGATCGCGGGTCCGCCCTGGTTATAGATGCCACCGCGCAAGGCAAACAACAGGTATTCATAGGTATCACTCAAATTGCTTTCTTTGTTAGTGAATTCAGCGACCACCTCATCGATCGCGGTGCCGCGATCGTCCAAATTCGGGTAGGCCAGGATATCCGCTATTACCGCATCCAGAGTGTTCAGATTATCTAGGATGATTGCCGCTGGCTCTGACTGGCTATAAAGATTTGGAGTAATCGCCGGCACCATCGGTAGCTCCGAAGGGGCTGGAAACATTGTCATGCCACCGGCGGAACCCACCTTGTTCCAGTAACGTTGCTTGACGATATCGAGTCCACCGGCAAATTCCTGGTCCAGGTGCTCGAGAATGGCGGCCTCAAGTGCGGCCAGTCGCATCCACTGATTTGACCATAGTAATCCGCTTATTCTTGGAAAACCGAATTTGAATGCAGAAGCATGGGGGTGGGTAATCAGGTACACGCTGTTTTTCGGCGCGGTGCCTACGGAATGACGATCGTCGCTGAGGTATTCTTCAATCGCCTCGGCAACCGCCGCCTGCTTGTCCGCGATGGCATTATCGGTATAGATCGCATACAAGCGGTTCTCAAAATTTCGACCGCGCTTGAATACTTCGGCGGTGTGCCGGTTCAGCGGTGCACTGTTTTCGAACGCCGCTTCGGCGTCGCTGTCGCTGGGCTGACTGCGTAAACCATCGATCAGCGTGACCCGGGCCTGCACCTCCACTTCACCGAAGGGACCGTCGGTTCCCGCCACCATGCCGCCATGGCCCATGCCGGCAGCCATGACTGCACGCATCGTCATGTTTGCCATCATGTTGAGTTGCATCTCGAACTCGTCACGGGCTTCTTGTGTGGCCGGGTTGTCGTTGATTTCGACGAGTTTTTCCATCGCCGCCGCCTTCGTCACATCGAAGGCATTGAATAATTCGCTCATGGATTGTTGCGCGCCTGCGGCTGAGGTAAACAGGCTGAGAGCCATCGTTAATGCGGCAGTGGTTACAAGGCTTTGGGCTGGTGCAAGCCAGCTGACGGTGGTGTTATTCATGGTGCATCTACCCTATATTCATGATTATCGAGAGTATAAACAGTTCCCAAGTCCTCGCCAATGGCTGCTTGCGCTATTGAAACAGCTTTGGCTATCAGGATTTCAGCGCCGGTCGCCGCAGCAGTGGCATGAGAACAGCCTTAATCAAGCGCTCCCGGCACTTCAGGCTATTCGGGCCGAGCTCGCAATAAACCCGGCAGTGGCTGATCGCTGGGGTCGCTTCTTGTAATTAATTGTGACAGAGTGGCGAGGAAACTCTGGGCCAGAGACATGAATTGCGCACTAATAGTCTCCCTTTCTTTCATCGAAACCGCGAGAACGCAGATGGCGATACAAATTACCTATTGCACAGAATGAAACTACAAGCCACAGGCCGACCGTGTGTCGAGTGAAATAGAAGAATCTGGCGCCGACAAGTGTGAGCTTATCGGCGGTGGCGGTGGTGTGTTTGATGTGGTGGTGGACGGCCGCCTGATATTTTCTAAACACCAGACCGGGAGATTTCCAGAACCGGGTGAGATCGCCGGACTGATCGGCGAATGATTTCTCAAGCTGTTCAGGGCTTCTTCTCCTGCAGCAATCCCAGCACTTAGCGCTGGAACAAGTAGGAAAATTTCACGAAGATCTGGTCTCCATCCTTGCGCAGATCATTACTGATGATCAGCTCTCTTTCGCCTTCAGTTTCGATGATGTCGAAGTTTGTCTGATTGGAGTTATAGCCCAGGTAAAAAGCAGACCAGGGGTTGATGACATAACGCAGCAGCAAATCGAAATTCAGGCTCTTGTCGTCCTCAAGGCGAGTGGCAGGGCCGGCGTCGGTCTCTACATATTGCGCGATAAATCGCAGTGACCATTCCTTGGTAAACTGATAGTTCCAGCTACTTCGAATGATCTCGTTGCTGAATATCTTGGTACCACCGCTCCTGGACTCCAGCTCCGTGTACAGATAGGTGTTGTCATTACGCAGCCGGTCAATGGGTCGCCATAACACATTAAAATCGATTCTGGTGAGGTCGGCTACATTAGGTAGTGAGCCTGCCGGTGGCACTATATTCAAGGCAGTACCTGAGCGATAACTGACATCAAACTCCAGAGAGTTGAGGGTGTTGTTCGCATAACTCAGCTGCCAGTTTTCGTAGTTAAATTCCGTCTTGGTGATGATTCCCGAGAAATCCTGAGGTCTTAAGATCTCTTGATAATCGGTGTAACCGATACCGAAGTGGTTGGTTGTGGTTCTAATATTGAAGCTGGGACCGATTTGGTGAAATATCCGCTCCCCGTCCGAATCTTCCAGATACACGTCAAATAAGGCGACATCCCAGCGATCGATGATCGGGCTGTCCGGGAAAAAGTTAAGCGCCAGGCGATTATGTATACCGGAAACATCAGGCTTGAAGAAGCGATTGGTGAAACCTAATTCGGCACGATAATCTTCGGTGGTCTCGATAAAGTGACTATGGGTATTCACTGTGCGCCCCACCCGATTGATCTGAATATTACGCTGGTAGCCGCTGGTGGATTTGCCGCCGGAGACGGGCTCACTGTCGGTGCCGATGAATTGCATTTGGGTGATCCAGTTTTCGGTGAGCTTGAAACGGCCATCCACGCTGGCAACCCGGTTATAGCCATCGGCCAGTTCACGGTCGGTTAACAGGAAACCAATGCGGGATTGGTCGGAAATATCCCGGAAGCCGCGAACAATACCAATATTGGCTTTTTCCCCCTTCAGGGGGTCACCCGGCGCCCGGTTTAAACCCGGTGCCTCGTCGTTGATGAGGATGAAACCGAAGCCGTAGTTGCCGGCACGGCCGGTGAAGCGCATGCCACCCTCCGGGTCGACGATGCGCCGGGTAAAGACCAGGGTTGAATCGGTGGCGAAGAAATCGGCATTTTCTACGAAGAAGGGCCGATTTTCCGGGAATTGAACTTCGAAGCGTTCGTTAACGGTAACCTGGGGCTGGTCCGACTCCACCTGGGAAAAATCTGGGTTCAGGGTGATGTCCAGCACCATGGCGTCGTTAAAGACGAACTTGGCATCGATGCCCAGGTCCTGCTCGGTGCTCTGATCGAAACGGGGTCCCCCAGTCGCACCCATATCCAGTGCATCGACTTTGCGGGCGAAGATAAAGGGAATAATCTGCGAGTTATTACCCGGTGACACGTCTCTGATACCGGTGAGTAAGGAAGTCTGGTTCAGACGTCCTTCTATGGCGATAGAGTATGCCGGCCAGTACGCTTCTTCACTCAGGCGCGGGATCTGCCGACCAAACTGAATTCGCCACAACTGTTCGGTTGAATCGGGGAAGCGCAGGCTGCGAAGAGGAATCGCCATCTTCACCATGTAGCCCTGATCCGTCAGCGCCCCTTCACTTTCCCACACCACCTGGAGCGTGGTGTCGAAGCCGCCGCGGCGGGATGAGCCTTCGGTCCAGCGTGCATCCCACTGTATTCCCATGGGAGTCGAGCGGAAGGAAAAAGCAGCCCGTTGGTCATTGAAGGTGTCGATTGTCAATTCGACGGAGTCGTCGCCGTCGATATTTTCCCGCGAGGAAAGATTGGCGCGAATCTGATTTGGCTCGGAGTCGAAGGCGAGAAATATCGCATGGAATTGTTGCTGATCGTAGCCGATATAGACTTCGGTACGCTGGGAGGCAGCGTCACCATCATCGGGGGTGCGTTGGATAAAGTCTGTCACCTTGACCATCGATCTGGCTAAGGCAGAAGCTGGGCGCATGCCGGCGAAATCAGCGAATGAAGGTTCCCCGTCGATGCGGGGTATGACCAGGCCGGTGTCGGCGGCTTGTAGGGAAATCGAACACAGGCAGGCGACTACTGTGCTTATCAGGCACAACATCCAATGCTTTCTCATAACATCCTCGTGGCTTGAGTTTCTCTGGCGGGCGTATTGTACTCGCAGTGGGCTAAATAAATAGTGACAAATAGTGACTCTGGCAGGCTGTTGAAAAGCGCTCAGCCGGCACAATACCGCGTCAAGAGTTGGCTCAAAACGCCCATTTACACCGTGTAAACTCTGCTTTTTCGCCAGATCTTGCCTTGTCTTGCATTCGACGGAGAGCGTTCAACAGCCTGCAGGGAGGGTTATTGCGCCTGGCTGTGATCGATGAAACCATCTTTGTTCGGCATCTCGATCTGCGGCAGGCTTTCACTGTTCAATACCTTGTACTGATCGATTATGCCATTGAGGTAAAGCACATAGGCGGTAACCTGATAGACCTCTACATCGCTCAGGGATTTCGGGGCAGTGGCGGGCATGGCTCTGCGGATATAATCAAACACGGTGCTGGCGTAGGGCCAATAACTACCCACAGTACGCAGGGGAGTCCCTTCCGAATGCATGTCGCCGCCAACCAGAACGGTGGCCGCAGATGTACCTTCACCACCGAGGGCGTGGCAGGCGGCACATTGTGCTTCGAATACTGCCTTGCCCTGCAGGGCGGTTCCGCTACCCGCTGGAAAACCGCTACCATCGGGGCCGGCAATCTGATCGAAGTCAGTGAGCTGACTCTCGCTGATCGGAGTGCCAAGACCTACACTCTGTGCCTGTGAGACAAAGTGAAAACCGGTTAGACTCACGGCTAGTGTTACAAGAATACCGATCAGTTTGTTAGGCAAAGACATTTCTTACCTCCCCGGCGCTGTTAACCCCCCAACTCTGAATGCCGTGGAAGTGATATCGGCCCAGCAATCCCACTTCGTTGATCAGGCCGGTACGGGTAGGTTGTATGTTGCCCAGGCTGTCGGTGGCGCGGCTCTGCAAGATGGCACTACCACCTGACCACTGCCAGGGAATTCGAAAGCGCGCCAGCGCCTTATGGGAATGTTGATCATCGAGCAAGGCGTCAGCCCAGGTCTGGCCGCCGTCGGCGCTCACTTCGACGCGGCGAATGCTGCCCCGTCCGGACCAGGCAATACCGGTAATTTGATACAGCCCCGGTCGATTCAGCGTCATCTGGCCTGAGGGCGTGGTAATCAACGACTTCGTGCCCATGGGAAAAGTAAATTGTCGGCTCAGGCGATCCGGCTGAGTGTCAGTGTATTTGCTGGTTTCGTCCCTGAAGTGACTGGGCTCACGGGTGAGTTTAACCTGGGTCAGCCACTTCACACTGATATTGCCTTCGCAGCCGGGAACCAGCAGGCGCATGGGGTAACCCTGCTCCGGTCGCACCGGCTCGCCATTCTGATACAGGGCCACGAGCACGTCGTCCATGGCTCGGTCTAGCGGCACCGAGCGACCCATGCTGGCGGCATCGGCGCCCACCGCACCGATCCATCGGGCTTCCGGTTCTACGCCCGCTTCGTCGAGCAAGGTCGACAGGGGAATGCCGGTCCACTCGGCGCAGGAAACCAGGCCGTGGATGCTCTGCGCCGTACCATCCGGCGCATCGGCGCCATTAGCACCCCACAGGGCACCGCTGTTGCCGGAGCATTCGAGGAAATAAATCTTGCTTACCATCGGGTACTTGAGCAGATCTTCGTAACTAAACACCAGGGGCTGTCTCACCAGGCCATTGATGACGAGCTTATGTTGAGACGGGTCGATGTCCGGCACCCCGGCATGATGGCGCTCAAAATGCAGGCCGTTAGGGGTGATGGTGCCCTGCAGGTGTTGCAGCGGGGAGCGTGAGGCACCGCCGCCGGGATAGGTAGGATTCGGAGCGCCCGACATGCGCTGAAACTGCCCGGCGTAGCTGGAGCGACCGCCATAGTCACTGGCTCCCGGCCCAGGGGTTTTTGACCAGGCGGGAATTTCGAGGAGCATGCCGGCATCCGCAGCCAACGCCGAGTTGGCAACTGCTGCGCCCATGCCTGCCAGGCCCAGCCCCAATAGATGGCGCCGATTAATCAAACCATTGGCAGCCGCTTTTTCCAGTTCTTGATCTGTCATGATTAGTAACCCAGGTGATTTTTGGCTTCCTGCACGGCCGGATGACTGTCGTCATGCCAGATTGCCAGGAGCGATTCATACATGAGATCCGCCTCACTGCTGCGGTCCAGATTTTGGTAGCTGCGGGCTGCACCTAATAAAGACAGGGGTCGGTTCGGCATTCGCAACAGGGATTCTTCAAACAACTGCGCGGCTGCTTCGAATTCGCCAATCTCCAGCAATTGCTCACCGGCTAACTCATGCACAGGCTTGAGCGGATTGGCGGCGCCGTTGGGTGGCCGCTGGGTTTTGGTAAACTCCACGGCCTCAGTCAATAAGGCCATTGCCTGTTGGCGTTTCGCCACATCCACCATGGGCTTTGCACTGGCTTCTTTTAACAGGGTCAGAGCCGTTACTTCCATGCTGGCGATTTTCAGGGCGGCATTGTTGGGGCTATCGGTTGACAGTGAATTAAGCCGGGTCGCCACCTGGTTTGCCAAACCTAGCTCTCCAAGATTGGCGGCACTGAGGCCCAGGGCCAGCAATTCATTGGCATTTAAATCATCGGAATATTCCCGCGTCTGCCATTGCTGGCTCTCGATGATGTGGCGCGCCTGCATGATGCGAACAGTAGCTTCGGAGCGGCCTTCACCAGGATTGTTCTTCAACACTTCCTTGGCTCGTGCGATCCAGAGATTTGATCGTTCCAGATCTCCCCGTTGTAGATCACCATACTGGCCCCAGTCGGAAGAGTGGTTCAGATCACCCACGGTATCACCCGGCTTCCAGAGAGCGACGCCGGCATTGAACGCAGATTCGTTCCATTGCGACACTTCATTCCACATGCCGTGTTGAATAAAAATGTGAGTGGGCATATGACGGGCATGAGAGACAGCCGGTGCGATGCTGGCATATTTGCTGGCGGCCTCCAGGGCGATGGGTGCGTGCAGCGGATCATCGAAGGCATGGATTACGTAGTGGGGCGCACCCGGATGATCCCCATTCTTGCGAAACAACTGCAGGGCCATCGCGCCTGCCTGCATATTGATACGGATTCTATCGGAACCCGCCGCTGTGGCACCCGCTAACATCGCTACGGTATAGAAGGCCTTCACTTCGTCATCGTCGGGAAAGCTTGTATACAACTCCGCCATCGCATGCATCCAGGCGGTACGTCGTTCAGCCATACCACCGTCGGTCAGGGCATAGGCCTCTGCTGCCCGCAGAAATCCTTTCTCTCTGGCGGTAGGCGCCTTGGCCAGGCGGGCCTCATGGGTGGTTCCCAGTCGCATAAGCGCCTGCCCGGGACGGTCATCCTTGGGGCCGAAGAAAGGGTGTTGGTAGGTGAAGGTCTCTCCCCAATAGGCCATGGCGAAATCCGGATCCAGCTCCTGGGCCTTCTGAAATTCTGCCCGGGCCTGGGTCCGGCCAAAACTGTGCAGGTAGCCAACGCCCAGCAGAAAGTGCTACTGAGCTGCAGAGGAACCGGAGGTGGGGAAATCGA
>JADFIJ010000168.1 GCA_022566775.1 Pseudomonadota bacterium
CGGGCCGGACTGCAAACGGTCGACGAAAAGGAATTCGACGAACAGATTCTCGAAGCAGCCGACAAATCAACCCTGGAATCTCTATGGGATATTTGTGCTGCATCGTTGCGGTTGTCCGGCGTCGATACCGGCGGGATGCGACGGGATGATATGATTCAAGCCAGTCTCGGCGGGTTTTCCGGCGGTGATGTTCCACAACTTCTGGGCAACACAATAAACAGAATTTTGTTGGCGGTGACGGTGGGCGGATTGGACACCTCGGGCTTGGCAAAGATGAGTGGATGCCTGAGCCCAGGTGGGCTCACCTCGACCCAGTCTGCGCCGGCCTCGGTACAAATCCAATTCTCCCCGGTGATCATCGAACCGCTCTGCGGCGCAGTCCGCCCCTTCCCGCCCTTGGAGATCGTGCCCAGTTCACCAAAGCACGCAGAACGTCGCTGCTTGATCTTGGCCATTTTGGCAGCGCGGCGATTGAGGTCGAGACGTCGATTGGCGAGACACGCGGGTCCTGCTTCGACCTCCGTGAATTCCGACAACCGCCGCGACAGGTTTCGTTCCGCTCTCCAACCTCTGCGAACCCTGGTCGACTCCATACACAGGCTACGCACCCTGGAAGAATCGTCGAGCATCGCTCTCACGAACAGAGGGCCGACGTCAGAGCCCATGGACTCCGTCAAACGGTCTCGATACTCGCGAGTCTGGGGATCTGCCCGGCAGGCCAACTCGGGCAGGGCCGGTAACGCCGAGATCGGTTCGCATCTTTGGAGCTGCGAATGTGGCGAGGCGCAGGCCAGAATTGGCAGTGAAAATACCAGCCAACTGAAGGAAAGCCGCATGCGGAACCTCCCAGGTCTGACGGAAAATCGATCTTATCAGAGATCGAGATTGGAAGCCGAGAAATCGTCATGACCCTTCGAAATGGTGGATCGACACACGATTTTGTAGTTCTCAAAATCCCAGTTCGAAGTTTACCGTGCAATGGCCACGCATATCGAACGTGGGATTGATCCCACCACTTAGAGAATGTTCGCAGCGAAAACACCCCGTTCGAGAACGTTGGGTGTGAGTTGTTGCGACCCGGCTGCTGCCCCGGTGCGGCCGGAATGCGGAATACTTGCGTATGAGAACCTTGGTATTGCGATTGCACTAGTGATTGGCGGATTCGTGTTAGATGGGCGTCTTCGGATCGAATAGATAGATAAGACAAACTCGAAGGCAGCCCATTCGAACCTGTTGTTGCGCCAAATGTGCAGCAACGAATTGATTCGCGAAAGAAGCTGTCGAAAATGGGGCTTCGAGTTAACAACAACATTGCTTCGATCAATGCGCAGCGGAATCTCGAGGAGACGACGGTTCGCCTCAATAAATCGCTGCAACGCCTTTCGTCGGGGCTTCGGATCACCCGTGCATCGGATGACGCAGCGGGTCTTGCGATTTCGGAGACCTTCCGGACAGAGCTGCGCAGTCTCGGACAAGTGCAGCGGAACGCCAATGACGCGGTTTCGCTGATTCAGATTGCCGAGGGTGCGCTCAACGAAACCAGTGAAATTCTGATTCGCCTGCGAGAGCTCTCGATCCAGGCGGCCAACGGCACCTTGGGAAACAGTGAGAGGGGTGCGATCAACGATGAATTTCAGGACCTCGTGGGCGAGATTACGCGAATCGCGCAGGTCACAAAATTCAACGGGCTGCTAGAGCTATTGAACGGTGGCTCGGGGGTTGAATTCCAGATCGGCACGGAGAATACCGACAGTGACCGCCTCACGGTGAGTAGCGTCGATGCGACCGCTTCAGCCATCGGTATTGTGAATAGCTTGGCAGTCAGCAGCGTCGCTGGGGCCGAGAGTGCGTTGGGAGTCCTCGACAACGCGATCACCAATGTGGCAAATCTTCGGGCCACCTTTGGTACCGCCCTCAATCGCACGGAGAGTGCGATTCGATCGATTGCAATTGCATTCGAAAACACTTCCGCCGCCGAATCGCGGATTCGAGATGTTGATTTCGCCTCGGAGACTGCCGAGCTGACGCGAAATCGAGTGCTTCAACAGGCGGGAATCTCGATTCTGGGTCAGGCGAACCTCTCGACCCAGGCGGCGTTATCGCTCTTGTAGAATCGAGCGTCGCCGTACGGTGACTAGGCGCCTTGGCGCGCCACTGTCGCCGCCGGCGGTTCTCTACATTCGATCGATACTCACAATCACCGTGTTGCCGTTGCCCTGGTACTCCAAGCGATTGCAACTCAATGCCGCCATCGCGACGCCGCGACCGTTCGGGTCCAAGGCTCTGTCGGGATCGATGGCAAGATACTTGGTCCAGTCGAATCCAGCGCCGCCGTCGCCAGGTGCTGCGATATGGTATCCGTATTATAACTGTCACGGGTCTTGGTCAGCATCGGCTCGATCAGGGACTCGCAGGCAATGCCGTAGCCGAAGCGAAGACCCGCCAGCCCGTAGCCCTTGCTTAGAGAACGCAGAATCAGCAGGTTTTTATGGCGCCCTATCAGGGGGATGGAATCGTAGCCAAGCTCGGGGTCGATGAAATCCACATAGGCCTCATCGACAACCAGGACGCCCCCATAATTCCCTGCCAGTTCATCCAGGTACGCCACCGAAATCAGGCTGCCGGTGGGTGCCTGTGGATTGACCAGGATAGTAATCCTGGCCTGGACCTGCTGCAGTTGAGCGAGAAAATTTTCCGGCATCGACCAGTCCGCCTGCAAGTCGATTGCTGCCAGTTTGCAGCCTGCAATATCGGCGAGTACTCGATAGAGCGAGTAGCTTGGTTTGGTTATGGCGATGGTTTCGCCACTATCCACAAATGTGGTCAGTACCAGCCGTAGTAGTTCATCACCGCCGTTCGTAGGAATGATGTTGTGCTCGGAGACCTGGTGCAGCCTGGCGGCTGCCTGCCTGAACTGATCTGCCAGGGGCGGTGGATAGCGACGCAGGCTATCCACCTCAATACTGCGCAATGCCGCCGCGACTTCCGGGCTCGCAGGATAGGGGTTCTCGTTGGTATTGAGCTTGATGCTGTCGCCGTCGTCGGGTTGCTCACCGGGCGTGTAGCCTTGCATCTTCTCGATATTGGGTCGTTCGAAAGTCATAAGCAGGAAATACTTCTACCGTGGACGCAGGAAAGCATGCAGGGTAAAGGGATTTCGCATTTTCAGCAACATTTCAAAAATGAGGAGGGGTCCAAAAAATTCCCTTTAAAGTTCCAGTTAACTCCAAAAGATAAGTTTTAAAGTGTGGCGCGCAGTTCATACGAAACTTTCCCGGCGAAGCTCCTCTACCCTACTTTCCTTGCGACCATTCGCGCTTCCATTTTTTCAGCGCTGCGGAACTCGCTGCGCTCAAACAGTCCTCGCTCAACCTGAAAAAATGAAAGCGCTAAAGCATGGTCTGATTTGCAAGTAAAGCAGGGTAGAGGAGCTTCGCCTCATTTGAGTGAAATCCTGCAGCAGTTGGTTTTAAACACCATTGAAATCACTGACTTGTCGTTTATCACATAATCGAGCGAATTTGAGTTGCCTAGTCCCCTTGCGCACAATCAGGCCATGTCTATATCCTTCACTTTAGACAGATTTGAGCGAGGACTGTCTGAGCGTAGCGAGTTCCGCAGCGCTGGCTAAAGTGAAGGATATATGGGCGTGCGCAAGGGGACTAGGCAACTCAAATTCGCGGATATACGACACAGTTGTTCAGTTAAGCCCTACAAGATGCACAGAACCCTTTTTGATCTAATCTTGTGGAGTTAACTGGCAGTTTAGCGGGGATTGTCCCGACCCCATTTTTACTTAGTTCTCCGCTGCAGGAGGCAGGTAGGTTTGCAGGCGCTGGTGCCAGCCGGCGAGCCAGCGTTGTTCGTTGCGTTCGGGGGGTGCGTTGGCGACGCGCCGTTCGAGTATGGCGGTGGCGGCAACGACGAAGCTATCGAGGGTGTCGGGTCCGTCTTGCATCTGTCGCAGGACTTGCAGCAGGCCCCAACCCTGTCCCTGGTATCTTTCCTGGGGTCTGGTTCCCGTGCCCTTAAAGTGAACGTAGTCAATCAGGGCATAGGTGCCATAGGGGGCATGACTCTGGGCGATGCGATAGAAGCGGGTGTCTAGACTGCGTCGTTCCTGCGCAGCGGCACCGGCCAACAGCATCGGCAGCGCCGCCTGCAGGCGACGGGCGATGAAATCCACCTGGACCGCCTTGGTCGTCGCCAGGAACTGTCGTAGTTGCTGCATTTCTGCGCCGTCGAATTCTGCGTAGAATTGCTGGCGATCAGGCCAGGGAGAATCGGGCCCTGGCAGTGCTTGTATCCATGGCGGCAGCGTGACGTTGCGGGAATGATAGTGTTGCAGCAGGGCGGGAAAAGTTTCTTCGAAAGGCTCGATCTGGCCCTGCTGAAACCAGATGAAATGGCCTATACCGAGAGAAGGAAAATCTTCACCGGAATTCCAGCTGGTGAGACATTCGTAGTTGGAGGCACATTCGTTAGTGAACACTCTCTCCCCAAGCCACTGTAGTTGCTGTGTGGAGAGAACGGGTAATTGGCTTTTGGCGACCGAAATCAAGCCGATCTGCAGCAGCAAAACCAGCAAAAAGCGGTTGAAACTGGTTGAAATTGCTGGCATTTTGTATTGTTTCCACATATTGATGGAAAAGCTTACCATAGGACTCTTAAAGCAGCCGGTGCCTCATCCGGAGAAATACCGAAAAGTAGTATTGAGAACTTCTGTAAAAGTAGTCGGCAGTTAGCTACGAAATAAGCGATATTTATGGCTGATACAGCGAACACAGACATTGAGATTGAAACGCCGCCCCCGGCTCCGGCTGAGGTGGTGCCTGATAAATTTGTTACCAGCCTGTCGAAAATCTATCTGCGCCTGAAGCGCAGTAAAAATCTCAAGAAAGCGATGAAACACGTCGAACAGGATCTGCTCGACTTGCTGGGGGTCAGGCTGTTCACCATTTACCAGTGCGTGGACAATGGCAAGGAGATTCTCGCCAGCTTCAAAGGTGGTGATCCCGACGACGATGAATCTATA
The DNA here is from genome assembly GCA_022566775.1 of Pseudomonadota bacterium. Taxonomy (GTDB): domain Bacteria; phylum Pseudomonadota; class Gammaproteobacteria; order Pseudomonadales; family Pseudohongiellaceae; genus UBA9145. Next base: position 5,036 of record JADFIJ010000168.1, read on the forward strand.
GAAATCCGGGTGCCGTTCAGCCCGACTTCGTTAGCAGGATACGTGGCGCTCAGCCAGCGCTCGCTGATCGTGAAGAATGTTTTGAATAGCCAGGAATTAACCGATATCCATCCGCGCCTGCAATTCAGTAAGAGTTTTAGTGAAGCCAAGGGCTGGAACGTCAAATCCATGATCATCGTTCCCATCAAGGATGAAATCCTGTTGGGCGTCATGCAATTAATCAATTTTGAGGGTGACCGGGATTTCACCAAGACGGATCTGAAGCACGCCATGATGGTGAGCCAGATGCTGGCGAAACAGTTCAGATCATCCTTGCAGAGCACCCAGGGCCCTTTTGACTACCTGGTGCAGAAAGGCAAAATTACCGCCGTCGAACTGGCGGAACTGCAGAACAGCACGTCACTCTACGGTGGTTCTGTTACCCGCTCGCTAATGGAAGATTTTAATCTCGAAGCGGACCTGATCGGTAAATCTCTCGAATATTACTACCGCGTGCCGTATATGAAATACGACCCCAAGCACGAGTTGCCGTTCGAATTACTGGAAAACATCGGGGTCAGCTATCTGCGCAGCAATCTCTGGTTGCCGGTTGCCGGTAACAAGGAAGAGGCAGTCATCCTCATAGACGACCCCTCCGATTACCAGCGCATCATGGAGATTCAGGGCGTCGTTAACGCCCGTAACTATGTGTTTCGAGTGGGCCTGCCCGAGCACATCATCAATTATCTGCGTGGCGGTGAAGAAGAGGACATCGAAGCCGGGTTCGACGATGTGTTTGCTTCTCTGGAGGAGCAAAGTGGCGTCGAAATTGAAAGTGAGGAAGACGACGACGACGAAAGTCTCGCTGCGACCTCGGCTATCATCCAGTTGGTGAATCGCATCATCACCGAAGCCGATCGCCTCGGTGCCTCCGATATTCACATCGAGCCGGGTAAGGACAATGCGCCGGGTGGGGTCAGGATTCGAGTGGACGGTATCTGCCGGGAGTTGTTAAAGGTCCCCAAGGAACACACCGCGGCGATGGTTGCTCGTATTAAGGTCATATCCCGGCTCAATATCGCCGAGCGGAGACTACCGCAGGATGGCAAATGTAAATTGAAGATTCGCGGCAAGAGCCTCGAATTGCGTGTCGCTACCATGCCAACGGTGCAGGGTGAAAGCGCCGTGATGCGACTGCTGACAGCCGGCAGTGCCATGCCCCTGGATAAACTCAATCTCAGTGTCAAGAACCACGAAAAGATAATTGAGCTGTCCGCTAACCCCCATGGCTTGTTCCTGGTGGTTGGACCCACAGGTTCCGGCAAGACCACCACGCTGCACGCCGTACTGGGCCATATCAACAAACCGGAACGCAAGATCTGGACTGCGGAAGACCCGGTGGAGATCACCCAGCCTGGATTACAGCAGGTACAGATGTTGCCCAAGATCGGTTTTACCTTCGCCGTGGCGATGCGCTCATTCCTGCGTGCCGACCCCGACGTGATTTTAATTGGTGAGATGCGGGATGAAGAAACTGCCAGTATCGCTATTGAAGCCTCCTTAACCGGACACCTGGTCTTTTCTACGCTGCACACGAACTCTGCCCCGGAAACCCTGACGCGGTTGCTGGATCTGGGCCTGGATCCGGTGAATTTCTCCGATGCGCTGCTCGGTGTACTGGCGCAACGCCTGATGCGTACGCTGTGCGCAAAGTGCAGCCAGGCTTACAAGCCGGATGAGAAGGAACTCAACCATTTGATTGATGATTACGGACGAGATGAATTTGATGAGCTTGGATTGGATACCGCTTCTCTCGAACTAAAAGGTGCCGTTGGCTGTGACGAATGTGGTGACTCCGGCTATAAGGGTCGAACCGGTATTCATGAGTTGCTGGTGGGCACTCACGAAGTACAGGCGCTGATTTATCGCAAGGCTCCGCTGTCTGAGATCACAGAACAGGCGCTCAAGGATGGCATGAAGACGATGCGCCAGGACGGCATCGCGAAGATATTCAGTGGCATCACCGACTACCAACAGCTGCTGAGAGTTGTTGGCGGATAAGTCTGTAAACTCCTGAATTCGGGCCTGCCCAGGTCGGAAAACCCGCAAACCACCCCCCTCATTGCTGGAATTATCCCACTTATTTGACGGTAATAATGGGAAAAACCTCCGCAGTAAGCCGCTTTTTCTTGAACCAGTTCAAAGTTTCGACATTTACAGGTTCTATCCCGCGTTTATAGTCCTATAGTTGCCCGTAGACAGGTTAAACCAACGGGCAATGAGTCAGCAGGGCAGATCTTATGGCAGAAAGAAATCACGCACTTAGACCCTATTTGATTGGCGGCGTAATATTCCTCACGCTGGGGGTTGCCATCGCCAGCGAAACACTCTCTCGACTGGGCTTGGAAGGAAACTATGTCTACCTGTTCTCAATGGCATTCGTGGTCGCTGCGATCATTCTGGGACGAAATATTCTCGTGTTGCTGGTGCTAGTGGCCGGTGTGGTTGCAATGAATCTGCCGGAGGCGATGCTGCTGCGGTATCACCTCGATCGAGATGTACTGCTGGCGGTCATCTGCGCCATCATTCTGGTGCCGGTGATGTATGAACGCGTAGTGGCGTAGCAGCCGGCATAGCCAGGTAAGCCCAAGCGCGCCCGCTTCCCGGCCGCGACCATGCTCGCTAGCCTGGCTCAGGGCAACAGCCTCTCCGAAGTGATATTGAAACTGGTGACGTACCAGTTACCCTGCTCAAAGATCATCTCTATCACAGCCTTTGCCGGCGCCACGGCATAGCTTAATCCGATCTCGTAACTGGCCGTCGTTGCGCCACCTAGAAAAGGTAGTAGCGGCAGACTCGCCGCACCGCTGATGGTGTCGACGGAATTCCAGCTGCCGAGGCGGAAACTCACCATGGTGAGTTGCGCCTGGATAGTCTCGATTGGATTATTTTGAATGAGGGTCGGATGGGCTATGGCCAATAGCTGATCGGTTGAACCGGAGTGCAATATCGCCGTGGTGAGCGTTACGGCCAATTCATTACTACTACTGTCGAGTTGAGGTTTTCGCACCAGCCCCCAGCCGAGAGCAGCCACCGCCAGGGCCAGGAGCAGAATCAGGCCGGCAATCAGGGGCAGGCGTTGATTGTTCATGGCTACCTGCCCTGGTGAAAATGTCCATGCACCAGCTGGGTTT
>JADFIJ010000169.1 GCA_022566775.1 Pseudomonadota bacterium
TGTTGGGGGTGGACCGCTTGTCGATGGCTGGGTGATTCCGGATGCACCCTATGCCATGTTGGAGTCTGGCGCTCAGAACAAAATCCCGGTGATGGTTGGCGGTCTCGCCCACGAGAACCACGGCCTGCAACACGCAAGCCCGGAAATCAACGGCCAGCAACTGGATGGATACCTGCAGGCGGTGTTCGGCAAAGCGGCGGGTCAGGTAGCCGATGCCTATGCCGGTCTCGCTGCGGTCTCGCCCCTGGATGCCAGGAAGCAAATAGCCACGGACAACGGGTTTCTGTTGTCGGCGCGCATGTGGGCTCGCCTGGTGACCGAGCGCGGTGACGATGCCTATGTTTATTTTTTCACCCGCGAACCACCGGTGTTCCGTCTCTATGTGCCAGCCATGCCAGATCTTTACGGCGATGGCGGCCAGCGCCGCTTCGGCGCCTATCATTCCGGCGAGCTTGCCTATGTGTTCGACAACCTAGATGTGGTGGGACTCGGCTGGGATGAAGACGACCATGGGCTGTCGGAACTGATGGCTGATTATTGGGTAAGCTTTGCCCGCAACGGCAACCCCAATGGTGACGGTTTGCCTAACTGGCCGGTCTATGATCCCGATGCCGACATCGTGCAGATACTCGATTCCCGGGTTCGGTCCGAGGTGCATCCGAAGAAAGCAGAATTGGACATGCTGGAAACCCTTTATCTCGAACGGTGAGGGGTCAGGTCTTGCATGTTAGCAATGGGAAAGTCAATTCCCGTTGCTAACATGCAAGACCTGACCCCCTAGGCTGCACGTGACTCAACACATCGGTCAGTTCCGCCAGGCTCTTGAGATTGTGACTGCTCCTGAAGTCATCGACATAGGGCAGCATGGCTCGAATCCCTGCCGCTTTGGGTTCGAACCCTTCGTAACGCAGTAGGGGATTGATCCAGATCAGGCGACGGGTCGATTTTGCCAGTCTTTCCATCTGCCAGCTCAGGCCTTCTGCTGCCTCCCGGTCCAGGCCATCTGACAGAATCAGTGTTATCGCGCCCTGTCCCAGCACCCGCCTGGACCAGGTATTATTAAACTCCTTGAGACAAGCCCCAATACGGGTGCCGCCGGACCAGTCCGTGACCGCATCGGCGACATTGTCGAGGGCAAGGTCGATGTCGCGATGGCGCAAGTGACGGGTGATATTGGTCAGGCGTGTTGCGAACACAAAAGCATGCACGCGGTCGCGATCGTTGGTTATGGCGTGCATGAAATGGAGAAACATCCGCGAGTAACGACTCATGGAGCCTGAAATATCGCAGAGCATGACCAGTGGTGGGTGACGCCGCCGTGGTTTCTTGAATTTAAGCGGAATCGAGTCGGCTGATCTCAGCGCAGCCCGCAGACTCGACCGCATATCCACCCGATAACCGCGCTCATCGCGCTGAAATCGCCGGGTAGGGACATCCATGATGGGCAGGCGCAGTTTTGCGATGGCACGCTTCGCCTCGACAATTTCCGCGGCGGTCATGGCCTCGAAATCGATGTCCTGCAGAACTTCTCTGGAGGAAAAAGTAAAGCTGGCATCGAACTCTATTTGCTCCGAATCGCGTTCTTCCCTGGCATCGACTCCGGGTGCTCCCAGGGCATCTGCCAGGCGTCGGCTCAATTTTTCGTGCTCGGCATCTTTGTCGACGTGTATTGTGGGCAACATGGCGCCCATCATCTTTTCCATGATGCGCGGATTACGCCAGAAGATATGGAAGGCCTGGTCGAATAGTTCGCGCTGGTCGTAGCGATTGACAAATTGCGCAAACAGGCACCAGTAAAAATCTTCCCGGCTGCCGATTCCCATTATTCTTACCGCCGTTACCGCATCCATCACCTTGCCGGGACCGACCGCCAGGCCGGCGGCCCGCAACAGGCGTGCGAAATACATGATGTTTTCTGCAATTCTGCCCTGGAAATCAGGATTTGGAGATGAAGGCATGGAATTAGCCGCTACTTGCTTCGAGCTGGATCACTTCCGACTTGACCTGTTCCAGCAGTTTCGCAGCCTCGCTACCGCGGATCTTGGCGATATCGTCCTGATACTTCAACAACGCGCCGAGGGTGCTATCGATGGCATCCCCGTCCAGCGCGATTTTGTCCAACTGGGTTAAGGCATCGGCCCAGTCCAGGGTTTCGGCAACGCCGGGGAGTTTGAACAGGTCCTGCTTACGCAAGCCTTGCACGAAGGCGACGACCTGGGCGCTCAGTTGCGCACCGATATGGGGAAGTTTAGTGGTGAGGATCTGCAACTCCCGTTCTGCGCTGGGATAGTCTACCCAGTGGTAGAGACAGCGTCGTTTCAGCGCATCGTGAATTTCCCGGGTGCGATTTGAAGTAATGATGACGATGGGAGGAGTTTGTGCCTTGATAGTGCCGATTTCTGGAATGCTTATTTGAAAATCAGACAGAATCTCCAGCAGGTACGCCTCGAATGGCTCGTCGGTGCGATCTAACTCGTCGATTAGAAGGACCGGCGCACCCTGGTCATCGCTGCGCAGTGCCTGCAGCAATGGCCTTTCTATGAGAAATTCTTTCGAAAACACATCGGTGGACAGGTGCTCTCTATCAATATCACCGGCAGCCTCGGCCAGTCGAATTTCGATCATCTGCCGGGAGTAGTTCCATTCATAAACTGCCGAAGAAACATCCAGGCCCTCGTAACACTGCAGGCGCACGAGGCGCCGGCCCAAAGTTGTGGAGAGGACCTTGGCGATTTCGGTTTTTCCGACGCCGGCCTCGCCTTCCAAAAACAGCGGCTTACCCATTTTTAATGCCAGAAAAAGGGTCGTCGCCAGACTGCGGTCGGCAATGTAGTTTCCCCGGTTCAACAGGGCTAGTGTGTCTTCAATAGAATCGGGCAGGCTTGTAATCATGTTTTTTATGAGCAGGCGGCGACCGCACGTCTTGTCATGACCTTGACCAGGTGTGCCCGATACTCGGCGCTGGCATGGATGTCAGCATTCATTTTAGCCACCGGAATCTCTACGGACTCGAGGGCATCAGCGGAAAAATTACTATTCAATACTTCTTCCAGTCGCATGCCTCGATGGGCGCAGGGCGTCGCGCCGGTGATACCGACCCGTACATCGTTGCCAGTCTTTGCCACGAAGACACCGACGATGGCGTAGCGGGACGCCGGGTTTTCAAACTTCATGTAGGCCGCTGCGTCGGCTTTCGGGAAGCTGATGGCCGTGATCAACTCATCTTCTTCCAGCGCCGTTTCGAACATGCCGGTGAAGAAATCATCGGCCGATATTTCCCGTTTACTGGTCTTCACCGTTGCCCCGAGGGCAATGACGGCGGCAGGATAATCCGCTGCCGGATCATTGTTAGCAACAGAACCGCCAATGGTGCCGCAGTTGCGAACCGCCGGATCACCAATATTAGCCGCCAGTGCCGCCAGCGCGGGAATCATGGCCTGGACATCGCTCGACGCTGCGACTTCTGCGTGGGTGGTCATTGCACCGATGCTTATGCCCCTCCCATCGACAGTAATGCCGGACAATTCTGCGATGCCCCTCAAATCGATAATGTCGGATGGGCTGGCCAGGCGATGCTTCATCGTAGGAATCATGGTCTGACCACCGGCCACGAATTTGCCATCTTCAGCCTCGTTCATGGCGCTTACTGCATCCGCAACGTTTTTGGGATTGTGATACGAAAAATCGTACATGTTTGATTCCTCTTCTGTACTTCTAGTCAGTCACGCAGCGCCTTGCGCGGCGCGCCAGACTTTTTCCGGTGTCGCCGGCATATCGATATGCTTCACGCCAAGGGCATTGGTGATGGCGTTGATCACCGCCGGTGGGGCACCTATGGCACCGGCCTCGCCGCAGCCTTTGACCCCCAAGGGGTTGTCGGGCGGATCCGTGGGGGCATAATCGATGTCAAAACTCGGCACGTTATCGGCGCGGGGCATGGCGTAATCCATAAACGACGCCGTGATCAGCTGACCTTCACTGTCATAGTGACAGGCCTCCAACAGCGCCTGACCGACACCATGGGTGATGCCACCATGGACCTGACCTTCGACAATCATTGGATTGATCAGCTTGCCGAAGTCGTCCACTGCCGAATACTTGATGATTTCGACTACGCCGGTTTCCGGGTCAATTTCGACTTCGCAAATATGGGTACCGCCCGGAAAGGAGAAATTCAAAGGATCGAAGAATGCGTTTTCATCGAAACCCGGTTCCAGGTCTTCCGGGTAGCTGTGGGGTACGTAAGCGTTGAACGCGACTTCGGCGATGCTCATGGCCTTGTCGGTACCGGCAATGGTGAAATTGCCGTCGGCGAATTCGATATCCCCTTCGGCGGCTTCCAGGGCATGAGCCGCAATTTTCTTGCCCTTGGCGATCAGTTTTTCACAGGCCTTGGCGATGGCCACGCCACCGACCGCCATGGAGCGGGAGCCGTAGGTACCCATGCCGAACTGGGTCTTCGCAGTATCGCCGTGAATGACCTCGATGTCCTCGATCGGCACTCCCAGCAGTTCAGTGACCAGTTGCGCGAAGGTGGTTTCGTGACCCTGACCGCTGGAATGGGAACCGGTGAACACCTGTACATTGCCGGTGGGGTTAAAGCGCACCTGGGCACTTTCCCACAGGCCAATGCCGGCGCCGAGTTGACCCACCGCAGCGGACGGCGCGATACCACAGGCTTCGACGTAAGAAGACAGACCAATGCCCCGTAGCATGCCACGGGTTTTTGCTTCCTCGGCACGGGCGCCGAAGCCATCATAGTCGGCAAGTGCCAGGGCTTTATCCAGTGCGGCGTGATAGTCACCACTGTCGTAACACTGCACTACCGGTGTCTGGTAGGGGAAGGCATCCACGGGAATAAAATTGCGGCGACGAATCTCAACCGGATCCAGTCCCATGTCTGCCGCCGCCACATCCACCAGGCGCTCCAGCATGAATGTGGCTTCCGGTCGTCCGGCGCCACGACTGGCGTCCACCGGCGCCGTGTTAGTGAAGACCGCCTTGACCTCGGAGTAAATCAGGGGCGTGGTGTATTGGCCGGCGAACAGGAAAGCATAAAGATAACTAGGCACCATGGTGCCAAAGGTCGAAATGTAAGCACCCAGATTAGCCGTGGTCATGACCCGCAGGGCCAGGAATTTTCCGTCTTTGTCCAGCGCCATTTCTGCGCTGGTGACATGATCGCGACCGTGGGCATCGGATAAAAAAGCCTCGGTGCGATCCGATGTCCATTTCACTGGTCTGTTGACTTTACGGCAGGCCCAGCCAACCACCAGTTCCTCTGCATAGATAAATATTTTGGCACCAAAGCCGCCTCCCACATCCGGGGCGACAATGCGCAGCTTGTGTTCCGGCGCAAGTTGATTGAATGCGGATAGCACCAGGCGATGCAGGTGAGGATTCTGCGAGGTCAAATGCAGAGTAATCTCTTCGGTGCCGGTATTGTATTCGCCAAGTACCGCCCTGGGTTCTATCGGATTGGTCACCATTCTATTGTTGATAAGATCCAGCCTGGATATCTTGTGAGCAGAGGCGAAGGCGGCTTCCACGGCTTCCTTGTCGCCGAGGGGCCAGTTGAAACAAATATTGTTCGGGGCGGCTTCGTGAATCTGCTGCTGACCTTCATCGGCGGCGCTGCCGGTGTCGGTGACGGCCGGCAGGATGCCGTAATCTACTTCGACTTTTTCTGCGGCGTCCTTCGCTTGCGCCAGGGTTTCGGCAATCACAATAGCGACATGGTCGCCGACATAATTCACTTTGCCTTGCGCCAGGGCCGGGTGGGCCGGTGCGCGGTGAGGCTCGCCATCGTCGCTGGTTACGGTGACACCACATATCAGCGGGCCGATGCCATCCGCCGCCAGGTCGTCGCCGGTGAAAACCGCCACCACGCCCGCCGATGTTTCCGCGGCCGCTAGTTCGATGCCATTAATAGTTGCATGGGCGTGGGGTGAGCGCACGAAGATGGCGTAGGTTTGACCGACGACATTGATATCGTCGGTATAGTTGCCCTTGCCGATCAGGTAACGTTTATCTTCTTTGCGGCGCACACTGACGCCAATACCATTTTCTGCCATGATCAGTCCCCCATCGCCCTGGCGCCGGCCTTCACGGCTTTGACGATATTATGGTAGCCGGTGCAGCGGCAGATATTTCCCGTCAGTTCCTTACGGATCGTGGCTTCATCCAAATCGTTGCCGTTGCGCTCGACGATATCGAGTGCGCTCATCACCATGCCGGGGGTGCAAAACCCACACTGGAGGCCATGATTATCCATGAAAGCCTGCTGCATCGGATGTAGTTCGGAGCCGTTGGCAAGGCCTTCGATGGTCATGACCTCGCAGTCATTGGCCATGATCGCCAGCATGGTGCAGGACTTGACGGATTTGCCATCCACGTGGACGACGCAGGCACCACACTGGCTGGTATCACAGCCCACGTGGGTGCCGGTCAGGCGTAGATCGTCCCGTAAAAACTGCACCAGCAGGGTGCGGGCTTCCACCTCACCACTGACGGGGTTTCCATTAACACGCATATGAATAACAGGCATTGACAACCTCTCTTTATGAAAACACTGACACCGGCGGTGTTCGGTTTGTCTGCTGATCGCTCTTTACGAAGAGTCGATTGGACAGTGTTAAAGATTGCTCAGCGCGCGTCAAGTCTGGCATCCGTTTGGAGCATTTCTCCTAATGAGGAGAATAATGCCAAGGCAGCAGAGTTGCCGAAACATGGAGACCATGGAATCAAGAAGCACTAAGCAGTGGTGTGGCGTAAAAAGTCTATCTGAGCAGCAGGAAACTGACGGCTATGAGCGCCATCAAGGCCCCGAGCCACAGCCAGGTCGGCAATATCGGCTTTGCTTCCGGGGCGGGGTCAGCATCGAGCAAGGACGGGTTGGCTGCCAGCTCGCTGAACTTGACAAAAAACTCGTTGGCCATTTTCTGTGCGGCACCGTCAATCAGGCGAGCACCCAGCTGGGCCAGCTTGCCGCCGACGGTGGCCTTGGCATGGTAGGCAAGAATGGTGTGTTTTCCATCTTCGCGCAGTGTCACCGCGGCGCTGCCGTTGGCGAATCCGGCAGCTCCACCCTGGCCCTGACCATTGATGGTGTAGGCATTAGGCGGATCGATGTCGGTGAGTGTTACATCGAATTTAAATTTGGCTTTCACCGGACCCACCTTCGCAGTTATCTGGGCCTTGAAGGTGTTTTCTTCCTCGGATATGAGGCTGTCACAACCGGGAATGGAGGCTTTCAATATTTCAATATCGTTAAGTGCCTTCCAGACCTGTTCCCGACTTGCGGCGATGCGATGTTCGAAGCTCATTTCCATAATATTGCTTACCGGGTGTAACTTGTAGCTGTAACTCGTAAAAAAAGGGACGGAACAAAGGGGTCGGAGACACCAGATTCTGAGGGACTCCGACGCCGCAATTATACAATTAAATTTTACTCTGACCGCAAATTATTTTTTGTGATAGCTTTGGCTCTGGTTCCAGGGAAAACCCTGAAGCGGGAGCCCGAGTTAGTGTGACTTCAAGAAAACAAGACAGATCGAGGACCAGTAATGCAGAAGTTTGGAATAGGTCAGCCGGCGCCTCGGGTCGAAGATAAGCGCCTGACTACAGGACAGGGCCGTTACATCGATGACATAAACCTGGAAGGCCAGGCGCGGGCGGTGTTTTTGCGCTCACCCCACGCCCACGCAAAAATTGTGGTCATCGACACCGAGGCAGCGCTATCCCTGCCCGGCGTGCTCGGTATCTATACGGTAGCGGATCTGAAGGCGGATGGCATCGGCGATGTACCCTGTCTGGCGCCGGTGCAGAATCAGGATGAGTCGCCCTGTGTCATGCCGCCAAGACCGGCGCTGGCCGCAGGGCGGGTTCGCCATGTGGGCGATGCGGTGGCAATGATCGTGGCGGAAACCACCATGCAGGCCCAGGACGCCGCCGAAGCGGTTTGGGTCGAATATGAAGCGCTGCCCGCAGTGGTTGAAACTGACAAGGCGATGCATGCCGGTGCGGCACAGGTATGGGAGCAGGCACCGGATAACCGCTGTTTTAGCTGGGAAACTGGGGATGCCCCGGCGACCACCGCGGCAATGAATGCAGCCGCGCACATAGTGGAGCTAGAATTGATCAACAACCGCGTGGTGCCTTCTTCATTGGAGACG
>JADFIJ010000170.1 GCA_022566775.1 Pseudomonadota bacterium
GTACAGGTGTTGTTGAATTGCATTCAAATTTGACCCGGGAATTGCAAAGATAATTGACCCGGCCAGAGTGAATAGATTCGGGGCACTGCCGCATTGTTTGCGGGTCAGTATTCAATGCAAATATGCGGGGTTAGTGGGTCAATTTTGGATGCAATTTAACAATGCTACTGACAGATAGTTTACTTCTAGGTGACCAATAGGTCAGTTTAGGTGACAATGAGTGTACTTCCACGTCACACCTGCCCAAAGGCCAGCGGGTGGCTTGTCTACGGGCTGGACGAGCACGCCAGGCCGTAGAATCAGTAGTTAGGCGCACTACCGAGCGATCCAGCAATCCGTAGGGAGAACGAAGATGATGAAGCCGTTGAAGATTGGCTTACTGGTGGTCGGCGTCCTCATGGTGGGGACACTCTTGACACTGCGCGTGACCGGGCTGGCGCCGGGACATCCCAGTGCCGAGGAATACGCCAAAGCCAGCCGGTCGGCCAGGCCGGGATTGTGGTTGACGGGGGAGGTTGTCCATGAGGCGGTGACGAATTGGGACTGGGTCGACCAGTTCAGTGACCCCTTCAGCGAGAACGCAACCGAGCTTGAGACTCGTACCTGGTACGGTATCCGCCACTCCGTCACGGTCCTACTGGTTCCGCGTGGAGACAAACTCTACCTGCAGTCGAGTGCGCAAACATTCAGATTGAACAAGGAGTTCCCATACGCCAAGGCGTGGTGGAGAAACGTCGAGCGCGATCCGCGTGTGCGCCTGAAGATTGGCGGAAAGATCTACGAAATGACGGTGGTATTGATCCAAGACCGGGCCGAGGTTGCCCGATTGCGAAGGGGGAGAGACCCTATCGTGAAAGAGATGGCTGCCGGCGGGAACGAATACATCACTGAGGAGTGGCACTATTGGCGCGTTTACCAGCGAAACGTGCCGGAATATGGGACAGGGTCGGCGGTTGCGGCGTCCGACTCGGCGACTTCCCGCGTTCAATAGGTGTCCAGGCCATTGATCCGGGCCTGGCTCATCGGCGCAAAGCCTGGAGCTGAGGGTGATTCCGAGCTGTGCGAGCAACTAGCACTTTTATCGTAATTACCAGTCACCTCAATCTCGATAATTGATTACCGTATTTCGATTACTTAGGGTCATGGACTGACCACCAAAACTTGCAATTTGTAGAAAGAGGTTGTGATTGGTGAATCAAGGAATTAGCCTTCTGGATTTAACAATACGCACTGAGTCTCTCATCAATACAGCTCACGCATTTTCAAAACGATAATTCTGTTCCTGGTCGGAAGCGGACCGATTCAATAATGGAAATCGCAAATACTGGAATTATTGAATAACGTCTCCTGTCGACCCAGGGCGGCCGATTTTGACTACTGATAAATGTGCAATTTCTATTGGCAATAAAAAAGGCAGAACTGTGAGGTTCTGCCTTTTTTGTTGCTGGAATTAAATACGGGGATCTATAGGAATTCCACGATCAGGAGTAGCACGGCACCGAGGCCGATGCCGCTGTGAATGACACCGACCACACTGGTCATGGGTCCGGTCTTGCCCTTGATAGCATTGGCTTGAAGCGCGAGGATGATTGCCAGGGTGAGGATGATCGCCAGCATGCTGGTGCCGCCCTCGGAGAAGACATGGGCACTCTGCCGATACCACTTAAGTGAGCCGAGGCGCCCATGAAGAATAGCATGGGCAACGAGAACAGGGTGTTGGTTCTCGAGGCCAGCCCGGCTTTTGCGAGGCAGCCCGCCGCAGCTGGATCGGCTTCGCCACCTGCCAGCACTTTATCGGTTGAGGCGATGACGATTTTTTGAGCCGGCCAAATAATCAGCCACACATTCAGAAACATCAAGGTGCCCATCACCATGCCCATCATCAGGTAGTAATTCATGGCGGCGCCGAGGAAGCCAGCCAACGCCAATCCGGAAAGGAATGTAAACAGCGCACCATAGCGGAACCACCAGAGCGCCCTGGGGACCAACTTGGATATGGCGGCCGATTTGGCCGTGGCATCTGTCTCCTTGAAAAACTCAGTCTGGATGAAGTTAAAATAATAGAGAATGCCGATCCACGTAACTCCAGCGAAAAAGTGTATCCAGCGAAAAAGAACGGCGAGGAAATTTTCCAATTCCATAGCAGGGACCCCCAGGGTGTTTGATTTAGTTTTTTTGTTGTACCTGCCAACGCCGCAAGATCGTCAATCAGGTAATCTGCAGGCATCTTAACATTGGCCTTGGCAGTTCGCCATACACGGTCAGGGATGGTATGCAGTGCGGATTTCTAGGATAATGCCCCGCTATGGATGAAAACGACGAATTAGGCAATATTCCACCGATGGTGCCGGATCGCGATGATGTGGACTCCCACCTGACTAATAAGAAGGCTCAGCGTCAGGAGATCGTGCGAGGCGCTTACTACACGGAGAAAGTCAAGGTAAGCACCTGGTCGGTTCGTATCATGCTAACCATACTTACCCTGGCGATGCTGGCTGCGGGCTACGGTGGCTATTACCTGTATGGCGAATACCAGTTTGACTTGCGGCAGGCCGATCTGCGCATCAGCGACCTGGAGAGGCGCCTGTCGCTGGCAGGCGACAGCGCCGAGGATTCAGCCCTCAATATGATCGATCGTATGGATTTCAATTTTACCGAAATCGACAAGCTGTGGGCTGCACGTCGAGTGATTAATCGCGCGCTGGAAGATATCCAGTCGTCATTGGCAAAATTGGCTTTGGTAAATGAGGGCCAGGACGAGGTGGTGGCGAATAACAGTGCGCAGATCGCCAACACCAATCGGTCCCTGATGGTGAGTGATACGAGAATTAACTCGATCACTACAGATTTCGACCAACTGACGCGATCCGTGGCGAATTTGAATGCCGATGTACAAGAGCTGCAAGGACTTCGCGCAGACATTGCGAGTATCCGGCAGTCACTCAATAGTGGCGACAGTAATGTGCTGGGTCTGCTTGGTCGCCTGGAATACATCGAAGAATCGATGGAGTCCGTGAATGCGAACCGGCAACAGGTCAACGAAAGCCTGTTGCGGATACAGGAAAGCATCAGCGCGTTGCAGCGCCGTATAAATTCCCAGGGCAGTGGTATTTAGTTAATCAGAGGCTCCTCAGCCCCGGATTCAATAGATTTCGTTTGCCATTGCCCACCAGCCGCGCCTCGATTCCCTGTCATTATTTTCCCGTAAACTGCGGTTGCCGTTTTTCGATAAACGCAGTAACCCCCTCTCGAAAATCTGCCCGTGAGGCGCAGTCGGCAAAGTATTCCGCTTCCGCCTGTAGCTGTGATTCGAATTCACTCTCCAGCGAACGATAGAAAAGCGCCTTGGTGTTGGCATACACATGGGTGGGGCCGCTGGCGAGACGGCTTGCCAGTTTATGTGTTTCTGCTTCTAACTCTTCAGTCTTGACCACAAAATTTATCATCCCCATGTCTTTCGCCGCCTGGGCATCGAAGCGGTCCCCCAACAGGGCAATTTCCATGGCCTTCTTGATGCCCACGGTTCTGGGCAGATGGAATGAAGAAGAACCATCGGGACTGGTGCCGATCTTGCAGTAGGCCAGGGTAAAGAATGCATCCTCAGATGCGATCACCAGATCGCAGGCCAGTGCCATGCTCACGCCAGCACCGGCGGCGGCACCCTGGCAGCTGGCAATAATGGGTTTGGGCATACGCCGCATGGCGAACATGATTGGATGCAGATCGTGGATACGCAGCATGAATTGCTTGCGAATCTCCAGCGGGGATTGCTTGATGGATTCGCCCATGCCTTTGACATCGCCACCCGCCATGAAGTGCTCCCCGGCACCCTTGAGGACGACGCAGCGCACAGAATCATCTGTTTCGATGTCATGCAGGGCATCACAGAGCTGTTCGCGCATCTCCATACTCAAGGCATTGCGCGCCTCGGGGCGATTCATTGTGAGGGTAGTAATGGCGTTGTTGTGAGTAACTTCCAGGTGCGACATAGTGGGGTCCTTACGGCGGATATGAGGGTGAAGTCGCGAGTATACCGCGGCTTTTTGAGGCAATAACAGAGGAATAAGCGCGGGTTTCAATCGCGCTTGGCAAAACACCGGGTTCAGGTATAATACGCGCCCTCTCGACGGGTTTCAGCCCCAGTTGCGGACGTGGCGGAATTGGTAGACGCGCTAGATTTAGGTTCTAGTATCGCAAGGTGTGGGAGTTCAAGTCTCCCCGTCCGCACCATTTGCCTCAACCTTGAGGTGCAAGACCCGACCCCCAGTTTTGTCTCCTTAAAACGGTCCCGGTAAAGAAAAACAAAACCAATGCAATTTGACAGCTTTACCTTCGTTCTATTCTTCATCTCCGTACTCGTTCTGTTTCAGTTGGCGCCGAACTGGAAACTTCAGAAAACGGTGCTCCTGCTTGGCAGTTATTTGTTCTATGCTGCCTGGTCGCCACCGTTGGTGGTGCTCATCTGGATTTCCACGGCCACCGATTTTGTGCTTGCACGCTATCTTTCTGCTGCTGAAAAACCCGGTAGGCGGCGCTTGTTACTGCTTGTTAGCTTGCTGGTAAATTTGGGGCTTTTAGGCTATTTCAAATACGCCGAATTTCTGATGGACAGTTTTGCCGCGCTCATCGGTAGTTTCGGAGTGGTCTATGTGGCGCCGGAATTCGATATCATCCTACCCATAGGCATTTCTTTTTATACCTTTCAAACACTGTCCTACACCATCGACGTTTATAGAAAACGCATCGAGGCGACTGACAATCTGCTGGACTTCTCGTTGTTTGTTACGTTTTTCCCGCAGTTGGTAGCCGGACCGATCATGCGGGCAGAGTCGCTGCTGCCGCAATTTCAGATACCCCGTAAGCTAAAGCAGCCAAATCTGATGCTGGGTTTAAGCCTGATTGCCTGGGGCTTGTTCCAGAAAACCGTTCTCGCCGACAGCCTTTACAGTCCCCTGGTCGATCAATATTTCGCCGAACCGTTCACACACGGTGCGGCGACCGCCTGGCTTGCCGTGTTCAGCTTTTCCATGCAGATTTATTTTGATTTTTCCGGCTATTCATTGTGTGCCGTCGGTGCGGCGATAGTTTTTGGTTTCGCCCTCATGGATAATTTCAATGCGCCCTATGCGGCCACTGGTTTTTCTGATTTCTGGCGGCGCTGGCATATTAGTCTTTCGCAATGGCTGCGTGACTACCTCTATATCTCCCTGGGCGGGAGTAGGAACGGTAATATCAGAACCCTGCGGAATCTCTGTATTACCATGTTGCTGGGGGGCTGTGGCATGGCGCCAGCTGGAATTTTGTGCTGTGGGGCTTGCTCCATGGATTATTGCTGGCAATCGAAGCCCTGATGAGAAACTTGCCGATCAAGAGGCCACCGGACTTGGCCCTGGCACTGCTGACCTTCGTCCTGGTTTCACTCTGCTGGATACCGTTTCGAAGTGCGGATCTCAGCGTGACTGTGGAGATTGTCAAAGCGATGTTTGTTCCCGCTCAGGGGCTTGCGGAATCATACACGCTGCAACAGTTGGTCGCGGCTGTCGGCATTGTGGCTGTAGTGGTTTACCATTACTGGCGCCGGCATTTGTCGCTGGACGATTTATTAAGGAAGGTGCCTCCCGCTGTTCAGGCTGGCCTGCTGGCGATCGCCATCGCTGCAATCGCATTAACCGCAACCGGAGACAGCCATGCTTTCATCTACTTCCAGTTTTGAACGCTATATTCCCGACCGTGGGCACACCAGGAAGTTGCTTATTGGACTGTTGGGCGGGGTGTTGCTGGTTTTGTTGTTTGAAAACCTGTTCCGAGGTCTGGGCGTGAGACCCAATATTAGAGAAACGGCGTCACTGTGGGCCATACAGCGTGAATTAGCGACGGCGGCTGGTGCTGAAAAACTGATACTGGTGGGTGCGTCCCGGTCTCAACTCGGTGTGGATATCGAAGAGTTGGAGCGGCTGAGCAATAGGCCCGTGGTGCAACTTGCCATCGATGGTAGTCCCTATCTGCGTGTACTCGAACACCTGGCCGACGATCAGTCGGTGCGTGGAACGATCATCGTTGCAACAACCCTGGACAGGCTGGTGTCGACGCCGGGGCTTAGCCGCAGCGATCAGTGGATAGACGAGTACGAAAGCAATTACCGTGATCGAGGTTATCTGAAAATTGAAAACAATCTGGTCGCCATGCTGCAATCGGCTTCCGCGCTGTATGCTAACGTAGTTCCTCTGACTGTCCTGTTCAGTTCGATCACGCAGGGCAGTGGCTTGCCCATTAGTTATATCGTTACCCAAAGCAATCGTGAAAGAAACGCAGACTACAATCTGCCGACCTATCCTGATATCTATATCGCCAGGGTAATGAGTACTCTGGAGCTGTCGCTTCCACTGCGGGAGTTCGACGACTTAGATCAGTTCGAAACTGCAATACTGCGAGTTGCGAGGGCAAATCTAGTGGAAACAGATGTGGATGATATGGATTTGAGCGTGGTGCAGGCACAGCTGGCGAAATTGCGGCAACGCGGGGTGGAAGTAGTCTTTGTACGGTTCCCCATGAGCGGAGCGGTGGAGGCCATTAACAATATACGCTATCCGAAAGCGCTGTGGGATAGGGTGATGTCTGAGCTCGATGCGAGGACGATCGATTACCGGGATTATCCGCAGCTGGATTATGAATTGGTAGACGGATCACATCTCGATATCAGGCAAAAAACCGAATTTACGCGAAATCTGTTTCAGATCCTTGAGCGGCAAGTGTCGCTACGGGAGTAGTTTGGAGTGGCTCAAGTTTGAGCCGGCAGCGCGGAATCGGGCCACCAGCAGGCGTGCTTGAGTCATCCAATTGGGTTCTATTGATGGCGTCGATTGATGCAGTTATTCTCGGTCGCAACGATTGACATGGATCAAACCGAAAAGCCATCAAAATGATATTCTGTGATCCTCCCCTGGTTGTGCGGTCTTGGTGGGGGTGCCCAAAAGATCAGGATACTTCGATGCTTGTTGGCAGAAATAAAATATTGATGGTAATGCTAATACTGGTGGCGTTTATGAGTCAGCCGTTGGTGTTCGCCATTAATAACTGCGAAAAAGAAACGCCAGATGAATTCGGCTATCTGCTTGGGGATGCCAATTTTGTAGACCAATCGGACAATACAGTGAGAGTCGATGCCGTATCGTCTGATACTATAATGCAAGCGCCGCGGCCTGATTGTAACAACCAGGATTGTTCTATTATGGGCAGTTGCCTGTCTCTGCAGGTACCAGTGCCGTCGGACCTGGCCGGGGATCTGCGGTCATTAGCTCAAAAAATCAAACTAGATACGCTACTGGCGACTAGCCAGCTTCCCTCTACTCACTACCGTCCTCCCATTTCTCGCTAACACAGTCTTAGTCCGTCTGCGATTTGCAGGCTGCTGAACTTTTTAAGTGACTCTGTTATGGCGGGAGTTTTCCACTCCCAAAAATTAGCCGGTTGGCAGCCCTGGGGTGATCCCAACCGCTTTACGAAATCCGGGAGTATTGCTAATGACACCAAGCATAGATTCAAGATATTACGCAACACCGTTTAAAAGCGCGAGGGCATCGCTTGCCGCTATCGCAATGGTCTCTGTGCTGCATGCCGCCGAGTTAACAGATCAAGCTGTGTTGTCTGTGGAAACCGCCATCGAAGCCGCGGTGCGTGATAACCCCGGGCTTGCCGAGATGCGATCCCGTTATGCAGCGATGGCGGAGATACCCTCTCAGGCGGGGGCACTTCCTGACCCGGTGCTGAGTTTCGCCGCGATGAATCTACCGATGGATACCTTCAACCGCGATCAGGAGGCAATGACCCAGATGCAGCTTGGTTTCAGCCAGCTTTTCCCGTTTCCAGGTAAGCGCGGCTTACGTGAGCAGGCGGCAGAATTCGAGGCCAGGGCAGCGTTTTTTTCGATTGACGAGATGCGACTCCGGCTGATTAACCAGGTGGTCAGCAAATGGTGGCAGGTGTATTACCTGGATCGTGCCGTGGATACCGTCGAAAGTAATCGGTTATTGCTTGCGCAATTTATTGAGGTGGCGAGAACTAAATATGAAACTGGCACCGGCTTGCAACAAGACGTGCTACTGGCCCAGTTAGAGCTCTCTAAACTACTAGATCAGGAAATCCAGATAGAGTCACTACGGCGCAATC
>JADFIJ010000171.1 GCA_022566775.1 Pseudomonadota bacterium
TGGCCAGCCCCGGCATCCCCATCGGAAACGGCCGCAAACGCGATCACCGGTCGATGATATTTGTCCTTTACTCTGGAGGCGAGTATCCCCACCACACCCTGGTGCCAGTCCGGGTCGAACAGGCACAAGGCCGCAGGCAACTCTTCGGCCTCAATGGAAAGATCGTTCAAATATTTAAACGCCTGGTCCCGCATACCCGCTTCGATTTGCTTGCGGTCGCTGTTCAACTGGTCCAGCTGCAAGGCCAGTTTATAGGCGCTGCCTGGGTGATCCGCCAGCAGGCACTCAATGCCGGTGGACATATCATCCAGCCGCCCGGCCGCATTCAGCCTTGGCCCGACACTAAACCCCAGGTCAGATGCAGTGATCTTACGGGCATCGCGCCTGGCGACCTCGAGCAAGGCAGCGATGCCCGCACAGGCCCTGCCAGCTCGAATACGCTTGAGCCCTTCATCAACCAGAATGCGGTTGTTGCGGTCCAAGGCGACGACATCGGCAACCGTACCCAGCGCCACCAGGTCCAGCAGGCTGGCAAGGTTTGGCGGCTTAAGCCCGCGCTCGGAAAACCAGTCAAGTTCCCGCAGCTTCGCCCGCAATGCCAGCATCACATAGAAGATTACCCCGACGCCGGCGATGCACTTGCTAGGGAAATCACAGCCATGTTGATTCGGATTTACAATCGCGTTGGCGTCGGGTGTGGCTTCAGCGGGTAGATGATGATCGGTAATGAGGACGGCAATACCCGCTTGCCTGGCTGCGGCTACTCCCTCGATGCTGGAGATGCCATTGTCCACGGTGATGATGAGGTCCGGTTGCCTTTGCTTCGCCAGTTCGACTATCTCCGGGGTGAGACCATAGCCGTACTCGAAGCGGTTGGGGACAATATAGCCGAGCTTGGTGCAACCGAAGCTACGCAGGGCCTGAATCGCCACCACACAACTGGTGGCCCCGTCGGTGTCGAAGTCGGAAATGATCAGTATGTGTTGTTGCTGTTGCAGGGCTGCCAGCAGCAAGGCGGTGGCCGCCTCCAAGCCACTGAATAAATCCGGCGCCAACAGATTCCCCAGGCCCAGTTCCAACTCATCGGCGCTCTTTAGATTGCGATGACTGTATATTCGCCGCAGCAGCGGATGTAATGATTCGGGAAGGGCCAGATCTGGATTGGCAAGGCGTCGCTGAATGGGAATTGACATCCGAGACAGGGGCTCAGCTGTGGTTTTTCAGGTAGTCCGTCACCGCCTGCAGATCGTTGGCGATAACGGTGTAGCGTTCTTCGAGGTCAAATAAATCCTGCAGTTGCCGGGGCAAGGCTGGCAACTCAACGCCGGCCGCCGCGATGGCGTCGCCGAACTTCGCGGGATGGGCAGTCGCCAGCATCACCATCGGTATCGCCGGGTCCTGGTTACAGAGTCGGCCAGCCTTCACCCCCACCGCTGTGTGCGGATCCAATACTATGCCATGACTGGCAAAAACTTCGGCGATGATATCGCAGGTGGTTTCGTCGTCGACGCTGGCGCTATCAAAACAGGCCCGCATCTGCTGCCATTGCTGTTCGGAGACGCCAAGAGTCGCCTCGTTTTCTATACCCGGATTGGCACCCAGGCGCGCCATAAATTCGGTCAATTCGGCGCCGTTGCGTGCAAACAGCTCAAACAGATAACGCTCGAAATTGCTGGAAATCAGGATATCCATGCTCGGGGAATAGGTCTGGGTCAATTCCGATACGGCATACTCGTTGCGGCTGATGAACCGGTGCAGAATATCATTCTTATTGGTGGCCACGATCAACTGCGCTATCGGCAGACCCATGCGCCTGGCAAGACAGCCGGCATAGATATCGCCAAAATTACCGGTAGGTACGGAAAAAGAGACAGTCTGATCCGGGCCACCCAATTTCAATGCCGCCGAAAAATAATAGACGATCTGCATCATGATGCGCGCCCAGTTAATAGAATTGACCGCCACCAGCTGTCGATCCGAGGGCAGAAATGACTGGTCTGCAAAGGCGGCCTTCACCAGTCGCTGGCAGTCGTCAAAATTCCCTTCCACTGCCAGGTTGAACACATTGTCGCCGGCAATCGTAGTCATCTGCCGGCGCTGCACATCCGACACCCGCTGGTGCGGATGCAAAATATAAATATTGACGCGATCGGAATGCCGACAACCTTCTAACGCCGCCGAGCCGGTATCCCCGGAGGTGGCACCCAGGATGACAACACGCTGATCATTTTTACGCAGCACATGATCCAGTAATCGGCCCAGCACCTGCAGGGCAAAATCCTTAAATGCCAGGGTCGGACCATGATAGAGTTCCAGCAACCACTCGTTCTGGTTCAAGGCATTGAGAGGTGCTACATCCGGATCATCGAAGCCGTCATAACTTTCCTCGATTATTTCCCGTAAGGCGCCCGCTTCGATTTCATCACCGATGAAGGGCGTGATGATTTTCAGCGCTAGCTCGGGATAGGATAGTGATCTCCATGAACGAATCTCATCCATGGTGAACTGCGGCAATTCGGCAGGGACATAGAGGCCCCCGTCTGGAGCCATTCCCGCCAGTAAAACCTCTTCGAAATTTTGCTCGGGGCAGGCTCCCCGAGTACTGATGTATTTCACAAATTCTCTCTCTGTAATGCCATGATGATTTACGGGCGCCCGGTATGTCAGTTTCGCTGCCGGCGCCGATTTTCCTGGTTCTTATTTGCCACCGAATGATTCGACTCGAATCCGCATCACCGCGCCGTTGACATCTTCGAGTTCTTCAATCGCCGCGATGGCCTGGTTTAACTGCTTCTCTACGACGCTATGGGTAAGAATGACAATTGGCACGCTCTCGCTGACTGGCTCTTTCTGAATCACTGCCTCGATACTGATGCCATGCTGCTGCAGCACGTTGGAAATTTTTGCCATCACCCCGACTTTATCCTGTGCGGGAATCCTCAGGTAATACTCGGACACGATCTCCTCAATATCCAGCACCGGAATCTCCTCACGCAGGCTTTTGAAACCCAGGGCCGGCAGCAGCGGCTGCTCTATGCCCGCAAGCATGGCTCGCCCGATATCGATAATGTCTGCGACTACAGCCGAGGCGGTGGCCTCGGCGCCGGCGCCGGGGCCGCTGTATAAGGTGGAACCCACGGCGTTGCCATGTACCACCACGGCATTACCCACACCGTCCACATTCGCCAGCAGAAGCTTTTTTGAAATCAGAGTCGGATGCACCCTCAGTTCGACACCCTGGGCCGACAGTTTCGCGATGCCAAGGTGCTTTATCCGATAACCCAGTTCCGCCGCGTAGTTGATGTCTTCGGGGGTGATATGGCTAATGCCTTCGGTGTAGATGTTGTGGAACTGCAGGGGTATGCCGAAGGCAATGGCGGCCATGATCGATAGTTTGTGGGCGGCGTCGATACCTTCCACATCGAATGCCGGGTCTGCCTCGGCATAACCCAGGGCCTGCGCCTGTTGCAACACATCATCAAATTGTCTGGCGTGGGCAGCCATCTCGGTGAGGATGAAATTGCCGGTGCCGTTAATGATACCCGCCAGCCACTCGATCCTGTTTGCGGCCAGGCCTTCTCGCAGCGCCTTGATGATGGGAATACCACCGGCCACCGCAGATTCATAGGCCAGGCTAACACCATGCTTGTCGGCGATCGGAAACAGTTCACTGCCCCGCTCGGCTATCAATGCCTTGTTGGCGGTGACGACATGCTTGCCGTTCGCCAGTGACTGCCGGACGACTTCGAAGGCGGGATCGAAGCCACCGATTGTCTCTACGACAATATCGACGGCCTCGTCGTTTACCACCGCAAAGACATCGCGGCCGGCTTGGCTCACCCCCGGCCAGTTAGCAGCATCAAGATTTCTGCTGGCAATAGCAACCACTTCGATGTCGCAGCCGAGCCTGGCGCGGATCTCATCTCGGTTGTTTTGCAGCAGGGTAAATGTGCCACCACCCACGGTGCCTAATCCGCAGATACCGACCTTGAGTGTCTCCACAGACTCGGGATTCAAAACAGGACCTCGAACAGTTAGGGAACGAAGCGCGGATTATACTGGAAACACCAAATAATCCCACCAGTGAGCCTCCGATCGAGGGCTTGGGCTGGTAGTTGTACTAGCTGACACCAGCGCCATCGACGGCGCCAGATTTAAGTGGGGGAGAGGTGAGGCCAAGTTGGTCCGAATTCCGGCGCCACCAGGCCTTGAGACTAGTCGATCCCAAGCAGCGCGGCGAGCCGATCCGGCTCCATATAACCCGGCACCAGTCGACCGTCAGGAAAGATCAATGCCGGCGTCCCGGTAATGCCTATTTCATTGCCCAGTGCATAGTGCGCCAAGATTGGGCTATTGCAATCTCTGGCGGGTATATTTTGACCGTTCTTGGCCTGGGTGAGGGATTTATGGCGATCATCGGAACACCACACCGACGTCATTTTTTCATAGGAACCCGCCTGCTCCCCGCCGCGGGGATAGGCCATGTAGCGAACTTCGATGCCGAGGGCTAACAATTCCTCGAGATCGCGATGCAGGGCACGACAGTAAGTGCAATCGACATCGGTAAAAACCGTGATGGAGGCTTTTATTTCATCCGGAGAAAAAATAATCTTCTGATCATCCGGCACCGCCTTAATCTTTTCTACGGTGCGCAGTTGGCGCTTGTTTGCAGACAAGTTACGCAAACCCTCGGCGCTGGTCTTATACATATCGCCGGCAAACAGATAGTCGCCGGAGATATCACTATAGAGTATCTCGCCGGTATTGAGCTCGACTTCGAATATAGTCGGCAGCACCGTGGCCGTAATACTCACTATCTTCAATTGATTCTGGGAAGAGACTTCGATGGCTTCAACCAACTTCTCTCGCAGCGTCTTGTTAGCAGCATCCTGCGCCTGGGAGAGAGTCGCGATCAGTGCGACCGCGACCAGTGCAGATGTCAGCAGTAATTTTTTCAAAGTGAATCTCCTGGATTGGGCCCCAACGCGGCCTGATGGCCCCCTGCACAGCCCTTTCTTGCCGCGTATCCCGGCGCAGTATAACCGCAATTCGCAGCCAATAGACCATTAATAGACCGAAAGCTAGCCAAAGCAATTCAAAAAAGCGTCATTTCCCAGGCCCGACCACTCACTATATTGTCGGCAGAAACAAAAATGAGAAGACTGCGACTCGCAATCTTCTCATTATGGCCCGTGCACACAGCCCCTTGGCACTGTGGGTGCAGAGCAGTTAATGGCTGCCTGTGACTAGCTGGGCTTCTTTTCCAGCTTCTCGGTAATTCTGGCTTTACGGCCGCTGAGCTCTCTAAGGTAATAAAGCTTGGCCTGGCGCACATCGCCACGACGCTTCAGTTTGACACTGTCAACCAACGGGCTATAGGCCTGAAATGTCCTTTCCACACCCACGCCGTGAGAAATCTTGCGCACCGTGAATGATGAATTTAAGCCGCGATGGCGTCTGCCGATGACCACGCCTTCGAATGCCTGTAATCTTTCCCTGTCGCCTTCCTTGATTTTGACCTGCACCACAACGGTATCGCCCGGTCCAAAATCCGGCAGTTGTTTTGACATCTGCGCATCTTCGATCTGCTGAATTATCTTGTTTTTACTCATCGTCACGCTCCTGAACCAATTCCCATAACCACTCATATTTTGTGTGGTTAACCATGTTAATTCCCCTGCCATTCGATGGCAGGTATTGTGGCTGGCTAATGTTGGCAATTGGTGTTGCCAACTATGCCGGCTTAATATTTCGATATTCTTCTTTAAACTGCGCTAGCAGTTTCTGCTGTTCCTCATCGAGGGTCATCGCAGCGAGCAACTCGGGTCGTTTTAACCAGGTCGCGCCCAGACTCTGCTGCAAGCGCCAGCGGCGAATCGCTGCGTGATCGCCGCTGAGTAAAACCGGCGGCACCTGCGCACCAGCGAAACTCTGAGGCCGGGTATAATCCGGACTGTGCAACAGGCCATCGGAAAAACTGTCCTGCTGTGCCGAGTCCTCATCGCCGAGGGCGCCGGGGAGAAACCGGATCATGGCATCTATCAACGCCATGGCTGCAATCTCACCGCCGCTGATCACAAAATCACCCAGCGAGATTTCTTCGTCAATCTCGGCGTCGATTACCCGGGCATCTATGCCCTGATAACGACCGCATACCATCACCATCTTGTCGCGCCGTGCCAACTCGATAATAGCTTGCTGGGTCAGCGGCCGCCCCTGTGGTGACAGGTAAATCACCTTGCATCCGGCGCTGGCCTGGTCTCCATTAGCCAGTGCATTCTTCGCCGCCTGAATCGCAGCGAGCAATGGCGCAGTCTTCATCAGCATGCCGGGACCGCCACCGAAGGGCCGGTCATCCACGGTGCGATGCTTGTCCGTGGTGAAGTCTCTAGGATTCCAATAATCCAGAGCCACCAGGCCCTCGCGCACGGCCCGGCCGCTGATGCCATAATCCGTTATGGCGGAAAACATTTCCGGAAACAGGGTGATCAAGCCAATCTGCATGGAAGCCTCTCTCAACCAGCCCTGCCGCTTTTACTACGGTTTCAAATCGATGCGCTAGCCCAGGCAATCAATCCAGGTCCCTCACTCTTTAATCCAGATAGTCGGCTCCCCAGTTAACCGTGATGGTGCTGCCATCGAGGTCAACTGCGACGATGACGGTATCTACCAGGTAGGGAACCAGTCTTTCCCTGTCATCGAGACTGTCTTCGGTCGGAGTTATCACCAGCACATCATTGGCACCGGTCTCCATCAATTTTGTTACTTGTCCAAATAGCTCGGCCTGCTGATTGACTACTTTCATCCCCAGCAACTGATGCCAGTAGAATTCGCCATCAGTCAGTTCAGGCAGGGTGTCTGTCATCACCGACAACTCGACACCGGTGAGTCGCCTGGCTGACTCCGGGTCGTCGTAGCCGTCGACGTGTACCAGCAAGCCCTTCGGCTGGCGGCGAAACTGGTCTATCTTGAGGGTCGTCCGCTTGCGATCGATTACGGCCGACAACTGGGGGTAATCGAGTATGTTCTCCGGTGGCGAGGTAAAGGAATTCAGCTTGAGCCAGCCCTTGAGGCCGTGAATCTTGCCAAATTGGCCTAACACCACCAGCTTCCCATCATTGTCCAGGCTAGCGGCCATAGGTCTTTGCCCGACTTCAGCGAATCAAGCTTTGGCGCTAGAGGCAGCTGCATCCTTTGCCAGGTTAGAAACGCGAGGGCTAAGCTGTGCTCCCTGGGATTGCCAGAAAGCCAGGCGCTCCTGATCCAGCCGCAGTCTTACTTCCTGACCCTTGGCGAAAGGATTGAAGAAGCCTATGCGCTCGATAAAACGGCCGTCCCGGGCCATGCGTCTGTCGGCCACTGTGATGTGGTAAAAAGGCTTCTTCTTAGCCCCACCACGAGCCAATCGAATCGTGACCATAAATAGTTCCCATTAAATTATTGTGCAATGATTATACGGGTTTGCGGAGCGGCTTTGGCGCACACAGTTAGGCCCGAATAAAAAGGCGGACATTCTATGTCAAATGGGGGCTCATTGGAAGCCTTATCGAAGCCCATGCCCAACCCCACTAAGCTCAGCATTTCCGCGGCTTCCCCGCAAATTAGGAAGCCCGCAATTCGGCTCTTGGAACAGAACTACACAAGGGTCGGTGAACGCTGTGTTGAACGCGCTGGGTGAGAGGCCCCTATTGTCTCAGCGGCTTGCACCCCTCCCGGGTTCCCTCACTCGGTCGGGAGCCCTGGAAAACGGTCTCCCTCTGTCACTCGGTGCGGCGCCTTGATTGCTGAGTCAACAGGGGCCTCTAACCCATCGCTCGCAGTTCCCATCTGGCATCGAATAGAAGCTGACATGTGTTTTCCTTCACCTTGACGCAATAATTTTTTCGGCTTTATGGGAGGGTTGTGATGTTAAATTTTCCCGGATTGCAAAAAACTCTCGACCTTCACATGATTGAGCGGAGTTGAGTCGCCTGGTCCCTTTGCGCACAGTCAGGCCATGCTTATCTCCTTCGCTTTAGACAGGAGTGAGCGAGGACTGTTCGAATCCCGATTTTTTGCTTGCAAAAAATGGTTGAGTTCCGCAGCGCTGG
>JADFIJ010000172.1 GCA_022566775.1 Pseudomonadota bacterium
TTCACCAGCCGCGAGCGCATCCGCAGGAAGTTGATATTCGACGATTTCGAGTTGCTCGATGTTCCGGGTGTCCTGTTATTGATTACGAGACTCTATCAATATGGCGATATTGCCAAGGATTACGCGCCCGCAGACATCAATATTACCGGCGCACCGTTTTAGCAGACATTCTGGGCTAGGGCACCTCTGAACAATGGCATATGGTCTCTGGCCTACAGGCTGTTTCGCAATCAAGGCGACAGTTTGAAGACATGCGTCCGCCTGTCGAAAACTGGCAACGCAGAGTGCGGAACAGCCTGTAGGCCCCGAAGGGCGCGCTCTGAAGCGCACAGTTGCTGCGTTGCACTCCTTGCCAAGGGCTGGGCCATTACCTGCGAAGTGCGTCTTGCACCTGTACGCTTCGGATCACGCAGAGACCGTATGCCATTATTCAGAGGTGCCCTAGAGCGACAGATGCCGTATATCCGCCAACACCTTCACCAGGTAGGTAGAAAACAAGCCACCATCGACACCGTTCAGTGCCTTGTGATCATACGACAAGGTGAGTGGCAACATTTTTCTCGGCTTGAATTCATCATCGATAAAGACTGGCTTTATCATGGTTTTTGCCACCCCGAGGATCGCGACTTCCGGGGCGTTAACGATCGGGATAAATCCGGTGCCGCCTATCGCCCCGAGACTCGAAATTGTGAAACAGGCTCCCTGCATATCGTCTCGAGAGAGCTTTCGCCGTTTCGCCTTATCCGTCAGTTCGACCAGCTCGGCAGCCAGTTGCCAGATGGTTTTTTGATCTGCATTCCTTATCACCGGTACCACCAGCCCAGTCTCAGTCGCCACGGCTACGCCAATATGGACATACTTTTTCTGAATCGTGTATTCACCGGAAGAATGTAGTGAAACATTGAATTGCGGATACTCGATCAAGGCCTTGGCGCAAGCTTTCAGCAGGAATGGCAACAACGTTAACTTGACGCCTTTGCGCTCCGACTCTGGCTTCAACTCCGCCCTGAAATCTTCCAATTCGGTCACATCGGCCTCATTGAACTGGGCGACATGGGGGATGGTAGTCCAGTTTCGCTGCATAATTACAGCCGTGAGTTTGTGAATCTTGCTGCGGGGAAGCTCCTCGATCTCTCCAAATTGGCTGAAATCGATATCCGCAGCCGGGGCTACTCCAACGCCCGCCCCTGCTGATGTGCTCAATTGGGTCTTCACGAATTCGTGGATGTCTTCCTTGATTATTCTGGATTTCGCCCCACTGCCGGAGACCTGATGTAGATCCACACCCAATTCTCTGGCCAGCTTCCTCACCGCCGGACCGGCGTAGATTCGATCATGCCGATCCCCGTCGGTTTCGGGTCCGTTTCCAGAACTACCCACCTCAGTCTTTAGTGATGTCTCGGTGGCAGGTGGTTGCTGTAACCCGGTGACTGGACTGTCTGCTTTGTCTGCTACCTCCTGGGTGGGTTCCGTCACCGCCGTCCCGTCTCGCTGGGTTGTCGCAGTGGTAGCATCTGTCAACAGCTGTAACACGGCTGATGCGGTTTTAACTTTATCACCTACCACCAGCAACACCGATTCCACGATTCCTGCCTTCGGAGATGGCACTTCTATCGCCGCCTTATCAGATTCCAGCGTAATCAAGGCTTGATCGACGGCGATCTTCTCACCGGTTTTCACATGCACTTCGATTACCTCAACCTCATCATCTGTGCCAAGCTCGGGTATTTCGATGGTGATAGAAGCAGCATTCGCTGTTACCGCGGCCGCGGAATCCGGCTCGGTGGCGGCTGCCTTCTCCTGCTGCTTTTCTTTCCCAGCCTCTTTTGCGTCGACGCTGCTCTCTGCATCTGGAGCGGCGCTCGCCGCCTTCTCCCCATCCTCCACATCCAGGGTCAGCATCGCGTGTCCGGTGCTTACCTGGTCACCAAGATTTACTGCAATGCTTTTCACCACGCCGGCCATGGGCGCGGGTATTTCCATCGCCGCCTTGTCGCTTTCGAGAACCAGCAAGGACTCATTCTCCGCCACCAATTGACCCACAGACACCAACAACTCGATGACTTCTACTTCCGTGGCATCACCCAAATCCGGCACTGTAATATTTTCTATAGACACCGCAGCTCGCTCCTGGGGCAAGACGATTCGATTAGATTTCCCTTAGCTGAAACCCGGAGGCTACTGTGCCAGCGGATTTGCTTTATCCTGATTTATGCCTGCTTTCTTCATGTAATCTGTAATCACTCTGGCAGTAAGCAATTGCCGCGACTGCAGCTCGGTCAAGGCCGCCAAAACAATAAATTTACTATCAACTTCGAAGAAGTGCCGTAATTTTTTACGACTGTCGCTGCGCCCGAAGCCGTCCGTGCCTAATACCCGATAAGAGTCTGGCACATATTCACGGATCTGGTCAGAATAAGCTTTCATATAGTCGGTGGTGGCGATTACTGGTCCCTGCTGCCTGGCCAATTGCCGGGTAACAAAGGGCACAACTGACTTTTTACCGGGATGGAGCATGTTATCTCGAATAATCGCCAAGGCTTCTCTACGTAATTCGTTGAAGCTGGTGACACTCCAGACGTCAACCGCCACCTCAAAATCCTCGCGCAGTATCTGCGCCGCCTGCCTTACTTCCCTCAATATAGTGCCACTTCCCAGTAGTCGAATCCGCAAATCCGATGCGACTTTTTTGCCCGTCTTCTTCACCTTGTACTCGGTCGCGTCGCCGTCCTCGAGTAAATACATGCCTTTGAGAATATCCTCTTCTGTGCCTTTGGGAAGTGCACCGTGGCAATAATTTTCATTCATGGTAGTAATGTAATAGAAAACAGACTCCATGTTTTCGTACATTCTTCGCATACCATCCTGCACAATAACCGCCAGCTCATAGGCGTAAGTGGGATCATAGCTCACACAATTTGGAATCGCGGATGCCAGCAAATGGCTGTGCCCATCCTGATGTTGTAGCCCCTCGCCGTTGAGGGTAGTACGCCCCGCGGTAGCGCCTATGAGGAAACCCCGGGCCTGGGAATCACCAGCGGCCCAGCACAGATCGCCGACTCGCTGAAACCCAAACATGGAGTAGTAAATATAGAACGGTATTAATGGATAATTATTGACACTGTATGAGGTCGCGGCAGCCAGCCAGGCCGAAAATGAACCGGCCTCGGTAATGCCTTCTTCCAGCATTTGCCCCTTCTTGTCTTCGCGATAAAACATGATCTGATTGGAGTCAGCCGGATCATATAGTTGTCCCACTGAGGAATAGATTCCCAATTGCCTGAACATGCCTTCCATGCCAAATGTTCTTGCCTCATCCGGCACTATGGGCACTATGCGCTCGCCAATTTCCTTGTCTTTACACAGGCTGGACAACATTCTCACGAAAGCCATGGTAGTGGACAATTCTCTCTCACCACTGCTCTTGGTTTGATTTTTAAAGGCCTCCAGCGACGGGATCTTGAGTGCGTAGGTCTCGGCGCGTCGCTGTGGCACCGCACCCCCCAATGATTCCCGCATGCTGCGCATATATCGCAGTTCCAGGCTATTCTTTGGCGGGCAGTAATAGGGTACGTTTTCGAGTTCCTTATCCTTGACCGGAATACCGAAACGATCGCGAAATTTCTTCAGTTCCTCGATATCCAGTTTCTTAACGGAATGGGTAGTATTTTGCGCCTCGGCGGCCCCGCCGAAGGCATATCCTTTCACGGTCTTCGCCAATATCACCGTGGGTTTACCGTTGGTTTTTACGGCTTCGGCGTAGGCAGCATAGACCTTGTATGGATCATGACCACCACGATTAAGCCCCATGATAGCGTCGTCAGACAAATGCTCCACCATCTTCAATAATTCAGGACTCTTGCCAAAGAAGTGGTCCCGGGTGTAAGCACCTCCACGGCTGACGTAATTTTGATACTCGCCGTCCACCACTTCATCCATGCGTTGTTGAAGCAAGCCTTCGGTGTCAACCGCAAATAGTGCGTCCCAATGTCGGCCCCAGATTACCTTGATTACGTTCCAGCCGGCGCCACGAAAAATTCCTTCAAGTTCTTGAATGATCTTTCCATTTCCTCGCACGGGACCATCCAGTCTTTGCAGGTTACAGTTGATTACAAATATCAAATTATCCAGGCCTTCCCGGCCAGCCTTGCCGATCGCTCCCAGCGATTCAGGCTCATCCATTTCCCCATCACCGAGGAAGGCCCAGACCCTGCGATTGGAATTATCGAGCAATTCTCTGCTGCTGAGATATTTCATTACATGGGCCTGATAGATAGCCTGTATGGCTCCAAGACCCATGGAAACCGTCGGGAACTGCCAGTAATCCGGCATCAACCAGGGATGGGGGTAGGAGGAAAGCCCGTTGCCATCCACTTCCTGTCGAAAATTGTCCATCTGCTGTTCGCTGATACGACCTTCCAGATAAGATCGAGCATAGATACCCGGGGACGAATGTCCCTGAAAATAAATCAGATCGCCCTCGTTATCGTCACTGGGTCCCTGGAAAAAATAGTTGAAGCCGACGTCGTAGAGGGTCGCCGCAGAAGAGAATGTGGAAATGTGTCCGCCCAGGTTTGAATTGCGCTTGTTCGCACGCATCACCATGGCCAGCGCATTCCAGCGAATGATGCCGCGAATCTTTCGATCCATGAACATATCACCCGGCATGCGTTCTTCATTTGAAGGAGATATGGTATTACGGTAGGGAGTATTTACAGATGCGTGGCGAGAGTTGGGGTCAGTCCTGGTGGCCTTTTCCGAGAGGCGGGCGATAAGATAATGGGCCCGCTCGGCCCCCTCCTCGGCGATCACCGAACGCAGGGCATCGAGCCACTCCCTGGTTTCTTCAGGATTCGCGTCATTGTACTGTGTCATCGTGTATTCCCTTGCCATACCAGGATCACTGGTACCGAGTGTAAATCATGTAATTAATTTACAAATCGGCGTGCATACTAGCCTAAATCACCGCTTTATTCCATGTAGGGAGCGATTGTCATGTAGTTATACTACATAATTATGAATCGCCCCAACATTCGAAGAAAATTATATTTATCGTTATTTTACAATGACATATCACAGATACAGGGACGCTTGTAACGCCATGTCAGGCGGTAAAAACTGCCAAAATTGACCAAAATTTACAAAATCGCCGTGTTACCGAAAATTGACCCTCTCCTGGCCCCAAATGCGGTGCCAGGGGCATAATACTCACCCCTAAGCCTAGGCGTAGACAGTGAACATCGCGAGCAAAATTAGCCAGACCGCCTGACTTCGCTCCAGCAGGGCCAGCAGCGACTGAATCCGGACCACCTTTTGCAGCCGCTCACGGGTTTCCGGGTTCGTCCCCTCATCTGCCTCAGGCAACTCAGGGTCGACCATGCCGGACAGTGCGCAGCTCGCATAGCCATACAGCAAGTCTGCCGAACTGGTTTCCACGCTGGCACTCCAGAAGGACTTCTTGAGATTTTCGAAGCAATGAACGAAATTTCCTGTGAGAGAGAAGGTAATGGCAAGAAGTCGCATCGGGGCCCATTCCAGCAACCATATTATATTAGTTATAAGTTTGATTTCCGCCTCCTGCTGCCCGTATTCCCGCTCGTCGGCTTTTCGCCTTGCCGCTGATTCTATCTGCAAATCCCGAAGCTGATAACTAATATAGCAAATTAAAATACCTATCGGTCCACTAAATATATACCAGAAGAACATGACAAACATTTTTTCAAAACTACGATAAACTAACTGCCTACTGAAATAATCACTGAGAGCTTCCTCATCGTCTATTTTCAAATCCTCAGGCATCGCCAGTTCCTGCTTCAAATACAGCATGCACCCTTCAATATCTCCAGCCTTCCATTTTTCCAGAAATTCCCTGGCGAGTTTGTCCGGTTGAATCCTGTCAAAAGCGACTAACAGGACCAGAATGTGAATCAGCATAGTGGGCAAGCCATAGAATTGTCCCGCCACCAGGTACAAGATGATGCCCAGGGCGAATAGAGGAATTGAATAAGTCAAACCTGCACCGAGCACCCATCTTGCCGATGGGTGACTCGAAATTTTAGTGGACAGGTCTGCCATTTGGCATCGAAATCGAAAAAACCAGCTATCGTCGAAGCGATCGAAGTCTTTTAACCAGAGGTAGTTGATAATAAGACAAATCAGAATAACGAGGAATTTCATTGGCGAGGGCACCTCTGAATAATGTCATATTTATAGTTAAGCGCAGTGTATTGCTATTGCTGATTTATAGCGAACCCAATCAAAACAAGGGCCAGGATCGGTCTTGCGCCCGGGGGCAACATCGCTGTGGCCCACAACCCTGTCCGAATTCAAACATGTATATTCGTCAATAAGCAAATTTGTGACCCGTATCAGCGAGTCATATTGTGCCGCGGTAAAATCTTCGAAGTCAGTCCCCTCCAGCTCAATCCCTATTGCATAGTCATTACAATTTGCCAGACCCGCGTAGGATGATTCGCCAGCGTGCCATGCTCGCAGATTGAATGGTACATATTGAGTCACCTTGCCAGCACGATCGATGCATAGATGAGACGATACTCTCAACTCGGCAATATCAAGAAAATAGGGGTGTTCATCCTTGTTGAGCTTGTTGCAAAAAAGCTGGTCGATACATCCGGTATTATATTGTCCGGGGGGTAGACTGATATTGTGAATGATCAACAGGTCGGGCTCGATGCCCACGGGTCTTTCATCTTTGTTAGGCGAGTCGACTAATCTGGCACCTGTTAAGAAATTGTTTTCGATCGAAAATAGCATTGCCACGAGTCACGCCGTTGTTTAGAACAATTGCTGTGGCGGCATTCTATCATAACCGCCCCAACGCCGGGAGCGATGGGGAATGGCGAGAGACGCAGAGGTTGCAACGGAAATCGAGTGATGCGTGCGGACAATATGAGCCTCACATCAAACCTGCGGGAATAGGATATTGCAGCAAAGCCGGATCAGGTTTGTATTGGGGAAGGCGAGACCTCAAGAATGGTTTCCTGGTCTTCCCGCGCTGGTGAACGACGCTGCGGAAATCGTAATTCGCCGTTCTGTAGTGAAATCGCCAGGCCTAATTTACTTTTGGTAATCTTGAAATCGTCATCATTCGAGCTAATTTCATACAATTCGGAGCCTGACTCATTCTTACTCACTGCAAATGAGCGGAAGCTGCCATTCAGTAACAATTCAACAGGCGAACCTTCACGCAGTTGTTCGATTTCAGGAAAATAGTCCGTTAGTCTTCTTTCAATCATGGTGTTATCGGCTTGGTTCTGAGCCGTACCCATTAATTTTGCAATTTCATTCAAGTCGTCGTTATCCAGCAATTTCTCACCCGACGGGCAGATTGTTGACTCGATGGCAGAGTCGCCTGTAGGCGTGTGGATAGAACCCGACTTCGAACCGGGAGATAGACTGGCATCGGAGTCGAATTCCAATTGTGTTCCCAGTTCTCGAAAAAATTGATCCTGCGCTGTTTTGTCGAGCTGAATCAGGCCAAATCCTTGTCTGATCTGGGCAATCATAGACTCCAGTTCAGTCGCACCAGGGGAATATTGACCCGAGCCAACTCCCGTAGTGGCTGCGACTAACAGCGAGATGGACTGCTCGGCCTCGGACCATGCCGGGCTGCGAGTGCCACGATTAATACCGATAAGAAGCATGACCCCTCGCCATTTCGTGCGAATCATCTTCTCCATGAAAAACGGCAGCCCTTCCTGGCTACAGGTTTTGCGTACCCAGCGCTCTACAGCATGTTCCACCGTCTCAGATTCTTGCGTAGATATCTCCGATTTTGCAACAGCGGATACCACGGTAGCTGTACCATGCCGATCGCGCATGGCGAATCGTGGCCCGATTACGGCGGCGGCTGCGCGCGGTGCCACCAGCGAACTTTCATCGTTCACGTTTTTGAGAGTGCTGATGATATCCAGGAACAAATCTTCCATTTTCATGAGAAAATTTTGCTCGAACAATTTTATGAATATCAATCGAATGTCCAGGTCCAGGGAGAACACAGTCTGTGCTTGAGAAAATGCGCTCAAGGTGGATTCGATGAGGGTATGACCGGCA
>JADFIJ010000173.1 GCA_022566775.1 Pseudomonadota bacterium
TCATCTCCGTCGGCATGTTCGCAGAACGGCAGGCCACCGATGATGAAAGCCACATCGATGATCCACGCGTGCAGCATCGAAGCTATTCCTTCTCTCCAACCGGAGAAACCATTCCCTATGCCCTGTTTGTGCCTTCTACTTACAGTGAAAATGACGGGGCTCCACTGATCATTTCCCTGCATGGTCTAGGCCGCAGTTACGACTGGCTAATGGGCTATCACGGCTTCCTCGATCAGGCCGAAGCCGATGGCTACATCGTAGTGACGCCGCTCGGCTATACTCGTCGCGGCTGGTTCGGTTCGAGACCAACCGAAGCCATGAAAGATGCGGCGTACAGCGAGGCGGATGTCATGCAGGTCCTGAAGTTGGTGCGCGATGAATTTAATGTGGACGAAAACCGGATTTATCTCTGGGGCCACTCCATGGGCGGGGCGGGCACCTATCACATTGCGGCAAAGCACCCGGACCTGTTTGCCGGCCTGGGTGTTGCGGCGCCGGCGCCGCGGCCTGATGCCCCCATCGCTGCGACCCTGGAGAAGATCAGGCACCTGCCCATTTTTGTACTGCAGGGCGACGAAGATGGATTGGTCACGCTGACAAGACGATGGGTGGCGAAGATGCGGGAGCTGGGAATGCAACATGTCTATGTGGAGATACCCGGCGGAGATCATTCCCTGGTGATTTCCCAGAACGCCGACCACATGCAAAAATTTTTGGATTTTTTCAATATCGTCAGGAAGAAATACTGAAGCCAATGAAAAGCTACCAGGATTCAATGAAACTGTTCAAAACTCTTCAATGTCTGTTCGCTGGCGCCGCCTTGTTAACAACAAGCAATATGATGGCGGCAGAATCTGAAAATTTTGACGCCGAGGCGAAATACCAGACGACCTGTTTCGCCTGTCACGGCACCGGCGCTGCCCATTCACCCGAGGTCGGAGACGTAATCGAATGGGAAATCAGGCTCGAGAAGGGCCTGGACACCCTGGTTCAGAACACCATCGATGGCCTCAACGGCATCATGCCCCGGCGTGGCCTCTGCGCCGATTGCAGCGATGAAGACCTGAGAGCGATCGTCGAGTACATGTTGGAGAGCAGCAAGTAGAAAAATGGGGTCAGGGAGGGAGAAAAATGGGGGGATAAATGGGGTCAGAGTAAAATTTCGCTCAAGAAACTACAAATTCGCACATGAATGCAAGCGAATTTTTACTCTGACCCCATTTTTCCCCTACTCTGACCCCATTTATCTTTACTCTGACCCCATTTTTCTCTCCATTTTCCAAACCAATTAATCGAATTAGAGAACTAGCGGAGTACCATAATGTCGACCCGAAACACCAATAGAATGAAGATGCTGACCCTGTCGTCGAGCTTGTTAATGCTCTTGTTCAGTTGTTCCGATGCCACTGACACCACTTCCATCGAGGTGGCAACCAGCAGCGCCAACACGGGCGGGGAGGTAGAAACAACCGTCGTCGACAGTGCCTTACCCCGCTTGTCCTCGATTCGTAATCTGGATTGGCGTCTGCACAACCTGGATCTCATGGGGTCCCGATTCTCACCCAGTGATCAGATCACACCGGATAACGTCGCCTCTCTGACGCCCAGGTGGTTATTCCAGCACGGTGTCATCGACGGTGTCAGCAATCAGACGACGCCGGTCATCGTCGATGAAATCATGTACGTCACCGACTCCAGGGGCAGTGTCTATGCCCTCAATGCAGTCGATGGACATCTGCTGTGGACCTATGATGTCACCCGTTTACTGGGTGGGGGTCGGCGCGAAGGCTATATCTTCAGACATCGGGGCGTGGCCTATGATGATGGCGTGGTCTATAGCGCCGCTGGATCTTTCATGTTCGCACTGGATGCAATCACCGGCGAACCACTTGCGGGCTTCGGCGATAACGGGCAGGCACCGGTCATCCTCGATGTGTTGCATATCAAGAACCCGGAAATCGAAACCGCCATCTCCGCAGGCTACTGGTTCACCACCGCGCCCCAAGTTTACAACGGCGTAATCTATGTCGGTACTACCCGCAGCGAGAGCCATATTGCCGGTGGCTACGTGCTGGCCATCGATTCCAAGACCGGTGAGGTGCTGTGGCATTTCAATACGGTGCCACAGGATGAAACCGATCAGGGCTGGGATATAGCCGGCCCCACCTGGGTAGGCAACGAACGCAACGGCGGTGGCATCTGGGAGACTCCCTCCATCGACCCGGAACTGGGACTGGTTTACATCGCCGTCGGCAATCCCTACGGGGACAGCACCGAGCGCGACGGCATGAATCTGTTTTCCGATTCATTGATCGCCCTGACCCTGGATGAAGGCAGACTGCAGTGGTACTACCAGCAGGTGCATCACGACGTCTGGGATTACGATTCCGGCAATCAGCCTATCCTGTTTGACATGGAAGTGGACGGTCAGCCGGTCAAGGCCATGGCGCAGGCCAACAAGAACAGCTGGCTGTATATATTGAACCGTGAAACCGGTGAGCCGGTGCATCCGATCATCGAGACACCGGTATCCACGGTGACCGATACGGAAGGCGAAGTCCCCTATCCGACTCAGCCTATACCCCACAAGGCCAATGGCGAACGCATGGAGCCGGTGTCACCGGTGTACCCTACGGATATTCCGGCCCAGCATATGGAAGCGAATAATCTGGTCGAGCAATTCACTCCAATCGGTCCCAATCAAATCTTCTCACCAGGATATGGCGGCGGTTCCAGCTATTCACCCATTTCCCATAGCCCCCTGACCGGCCTGTTATACGTGGCCGCCATCGACCAGCCTTTCAACTCCGGCCGTGACCCCAAGGGCTATTTTTCAGCCTATGACCCCACTACCGGTGAGCTGATCTGGCGCCAGATCTTCGAAGGCTATGGCCAGGCTGGTTCCGTGGTGACGGCCGGTGGCATCGTCTTCGTCGGTGCGGGTAGCAATACCGCCGGCTATTTTTATGCCTACGATGCCGAAACCGGAGAGCAGCTGTGGAAATTTAACACCGGCGCCGGGGTTTTTGCCTCACCCTCGGTCTATGTCATTGACGGCCAGGAATATGTCACGGTTGCATCTGGCGGCGGCTCGCGCGGGCGCAGAGGCGGCGACCTGATACTGACTTTCGCCTTACCGGAACGAAATTAGAGGATCTGCCCACCCGATAGTAACCGTCGTGATAACACCAGTTATGGAATTGCTATCGGTTGAGGCTATGTTGAGGCTATGTCGAGGCAATAGAGAAGCAGAATTTACAAAGTCGTAATGACCAGTCGAAATCCGATACTATCGCTGCGCACGCCAGGGTCTACACCGCCGCGGACGGCAGCGCGTACATTATTGATAGCGTCTGCGTAGGAACCGCCGCGCATAACCCAGAGGGCATCGTCGGCAAGATTGTTCCTGTCATCGGCTGCGTCGTAGGGATAATCCTGCAGGGGACTGCGGGTGAGTTCCCAGACATTGCCACTCATGTCTGACAGGCCGTAAGCGCATGAGTCACAGGCCATAGATCCGACCCCGACTACAGCACTTGAAGCAAAATTCGCCCGGCCCGATTGTGGCTGCGATCCCCAGGGAAACACCCTGCCATCGACACTCCTGGCGGCCTTTTCCCATTCCGCCTCCGACGGCAGGGTAAGCCTGGCGCCGGCTTGAAGTAATTGTTTCAAAGCTGCCGGAGTCTGTGTTGATTGCTTCAGCTGTCGCTGCAGCCAGCGCCCGTAAGCCAGGGCCTCGGGCCAGGTGATATTGGCGACCGGATAATCGCCTGGCCCAACGATGGCCCTTATGTCTGGGGGAAGGCCGGTGGCCTCGGCGAATGCTCTGAACTGCGCTATTGTTACCTCATAACGACTGATATAAAAAGTTGGCAGGTCTACCACGCCTTGTCGGCTCGAAGACGACCAGCGCTCATTCTCATACGCCATTCTATCCAGAGCCGGATTACTTCCCATGGTAAATGTGCCCGCTGGAATTTCAACAAAGCCCAACATCTCTTCATCCGGCAGCATCCAGGCATCGCTGCGAAATCCATCCAGAGATTGATCGACGGAGGCAGCAGGCATCGAATCGGCTGGTTCACCGTAACGGCTCAAAATCACGGCGACTGCCACAATCATTAAAAACATGTTCACAAAACCCACTGTTCTACCCGGCATCTTTTCTTTAGAAACAATGGCGCCATTACTGGCGACAGATTTTGGCTTATCGCTCATAGACGGCCTCTGCCTTCTGTACAGGCGAAGGACCAGTCATGCTCACAGGCCCTTGCATACAAGTCGGTAATCGATGCATTCATCAGGTTCAGGCCGCCTTCACGCAGCAGCAGTCTGAGATCCAGCTCATGGGGTGAATCTCTGCTAAGCGCTTCGGTGTCGAGAAGATTCAAACAGCCGGCTTGAAATTTCAGTTCACAGGCACGGCCGAAGAAAGACAAGGCCAGTTCCGTGTCGGTCTCCACGATCTGACCCTCCCGATAATGGGCACCCAGCTCATTGCAAGCCCAGGCGGCATTGTCACCACAGTAAGTCGATTCCAATTGCAGCAATCTGCCACAGGCGTTGGGCAGGTCACTGGCACAGGCCTGCTGCCAGAAAGGCAGGCTATCGCCGGTGTGCTTGCCATCGGTTTTACCCCATAGGGACATGCCGGCAAAAAACAGGATCCAGACGCCCATGTGCGCAAGATTGGCCCGCCCGCCAAGCCAGTTTGTGCGCCAGACGTTAAGCAGGGATTCGGAATGTATGGAACGCACCGCTCTATCGATAGCGATTACGCTCAGATTCAACAGCGGCACACAGAGCAGCTTGTCGTAAAATGTGGGTGCGCCGAGATTTCCAAGCAGTGTATATAGACCGAACACACCGAAGCCGTATAAGACACCGAACATGGATTTCCCCAGGGGCGTTCGCGGAGACGTTGACGGATCGGTAATCAACAGATGCAAACCAAGAAACACCGCGGCGGGGATTTCCGAATCCAGGAAATAGGGAACCCCGGTGGAAGATGAATAGAGGGCGCTGAGCCCGAACAGGGTGATCGCCGCCATGCCCACCACCAGGGTGATAGAAAAGAAATACATCACCACCAGGCCGATCAGAAACAGGAAGGCATAGATATTGGGCGCCAGGGTCAGGGTGGAGGCAATCTCCTGTCCCCAGGTTAAACTGGTGGTGTTGGTCATAATCAAGATCAGGGAGAACAAACCCAGGGCGAAGGCCGATGGATTGAAGATATGCACGTTGCGGCCTTCTCGCTGCCAGCGCACATACTCCTTGCCCATAAAACCCACGGCAATCATCAGGAATTGCAGGTAGAACCAGTCGTCCCGAAACCAGATGAAAAGATTGATACTGAGTATGATCGGAAAGGGTCCAAACCCCAGGCTGTAGTCACGACGACGTGACCAGGACAGCAACATGTCAAAGGTATAGGCGAACAATAACTGCCCACAGATAAGCCAGAAATGCTCATAGACCGGTCGCCAGTAATATCCCCAATAGGCATAGAGGCTAATCTGCACCATGGTCTGAATATAATGTTGCGGTCGCAGCGCTATGGAAAACTCGTGGGACTCACCCGCTCGGTTGGCGCTTATGAACAGGGTTAGCTGCCACAGCAACAGGGCGATGCAGGCTCCCCAGAAGGACCATGCCAGCATGGGGCTGGCTTGCACCCGGGGAGTAAAAGAAAGCAGTAACAGCGTTACAGTCAATGCCAGAGGTATTTTGAAACTGCCCAGAGAATGACTTGCCGAAGTACCAGGATTACCTTGTGGATTCGAGCCTGATCGCTTGCGTTTTGCGGCGGTCGCCATTGGAGTTACTGCCTAGGTATCTGATTATTATTCCAATTTAAGAATAAACTACCTACCGGTGTTATTCAATTTGGGCCCGGCTGTGGAGGCCTTCCCACGCTCGATACCGTTTCGATGGACTCACATGAATGAGCAAAAACAGATCAAACTTGAAAAATCCCCGCAACAGGGGTAGTTTCAGCCAGTTAACGCCGGTACAACCCGCCTTGGAATTAGAATAAAGTTGGAGGATCGAATGAACAATGCAGCGCTTAGCAAATTGACCCTGGCACTGGCCAGTGTACTGGTCGCGCCCCTCATCTCGGCACAATCAGATGTGATGCCGCGTACCGAATATGGCACGCCGGATTTTCAGGGAATTTATACGTTTCGCACCATTACTCCACTCAATCGTCCAAGGGAGTTGGAAAACAAAGCCATTCTCACCCCTGAAGAAGCCAAAGAATGGGAAGATTATGAAAATCGACGGCAGAATCGGGATTTGATTATCGATTCCGTTGGCGGCGCCGGCTATCCACCGGGGGTAATTTCCTATAACGAATTCTGGTATGAGCGTGGTATAGAAACCATCGCGGACCGCAGAACATCTCTGATTTACGATCCAGCCAATGGCAGAATGCCGCCGTCAAATGCCGTGGGCCGCGAGCGCCGTGCAGTTTATGGTCAGATGGTTTTCGAGAGCGCCGGCCCGGAAGGCCGCACCACGGTAGACCGTTGCCTCACCGGATTCAATGCTGGCCCGCCGATGATTCCAGGCGCCTACAATAACAACATGCAGATCGTGCAGACCAAGGATCACATCGTGATTCTTAATGAGATGGTGCATACCGCCCGTATTATCAGGCTGGACAGCGAACACAACACCAAGCAGCTGAAATGGGAGGGTGATTCTGTCGCCCACTGGGAAGGCGATGAGCTGGTGATTCGTACCCAGCACTTCTTCAAGGACTACAATTTCCGCGGCATGTCCGGGGACGCTATCATTCACGAGCGCTTCCGCTGGGTAAATAAAGACACCCTGGAGTACGATTTTACCATCGATGACCCGCGTTCGTGGGACGTCACCTGGTCGGCGAGGTTTCCCATGCGCCGAACCGAGGATCCGCTGTTTGAATATGCCTGCCACGAAGGCAACCATGGCCTGGCGGGCATCCTCGCTGGTTGGAGACGCTACGAGTCACTGGGTTTTAATGGTGACGGTTCGCCTAAATCTGATACCGGCACGGTTGACACAGAAGAGAATTAGAGCTGAATAGTACAGTGGTGCCCTATTAACTCGGAACCGGTCGCAGGACTCGCGCCTGCTGTCACTTTAAAAAAAAGCGGCCAGAATGGAAACTGATCCGATTCTGGCCTTTTTTTCGGCTGTGCTTTGTGGGCCCTGCAGGCAAGCCGAGGAGCCTGTGATGTCAACTAAACGCATACAATCGCTGCTGCTTACTTTCTGGATTGGCTGGTTCTGGATCATTCCCAGTCTGGCGGCGGTGAATTCGGTCTATATCTCTTCGCGCCTGGACCCTAACTCCATCATTATCACTGCGGTGGATATCGTATTTATTTACGACAGTGAGACCGTTAACAGGCTGCCTGGCACGA
The DNA here is from genome assembly GCA_022566775.1 of Pseudomonadota bacterium. Classification (GTDB taxonomy): domain Bacteria; phylum Pseudomonadota; class Gammaproteobacteria; order Pseudomonadales; family Pseudohongiellaceae; genus UBA9145. The sequence continues at coordinate 7,419 of JADFIJ010000173.1, forward strand.
AATCGCAGTGGGTTGCCGGTAAACGTGAATTTACAGATGCAGCCGGTGACTCTATTGATATTGTTCATATTTTTATTCCTCAAGGATTTGATTCAGTCATGGCGAGCCTGCCCGAACGCAGCTTGGAGGCCTTAAAGGTTGTCATCTTCGCGGAGCATGATGATTCCAAGACGCCGCCGCAGGACATCACTGACTTAGGTGACGTTCTCGTTGAAATCGATCAATTTGGGATTAGAATTTCCCGCAGAGAATAGACACTATAGACACGGCTCCTCTCATCCCATTTGTACTCCTGTCCCTGGCTGTGGACAAAGATGCTACTAATACTTATCTGCACAGTGGAAGCCTCCATCCGTCGAGTGGCCTGTAAACTTTCGCCACACAATAGTATTTGAATTGCCAAAACCACTAGTCTATTCTGCATCCCCCCTAAAAACGCAAGGAGAGTTATTTAGAGATGGCTAGAATCAAAACCATAGCATCCGTACTCATCACCCTGTTAGTGGCGCCAGCCCTGATTTTCGCCCAGGCTGACATGCCTCCCACTAACGATTTACCCAATCCCTATATCACCCAGGCCGGCTATATGAAGCTGCCAGCCGGGACAAACTGGTACTCTTCCAGTAC
>JADFIJ010000174.1 GCA_022566775.1 Pseudomonadota bacterium
GGACTGAACCCGCTGGGCTGCGCCAACACCGCCGCAACGACACGATCCGGTGCACGCTCCAGCAGGTTCCAGATAAAAGGCCCGCCGATGCAGAAACCCAACACCATGAATTTGTCGATACCCAGATGATCCATCAGCCCCAGGTGGTCGTCGGTGAACGAATCCCATGGTCGGTCGATCTCCAGCGGCCCACTGGATTGCCCGCCGTTGGCGTTACGCAGATCCGCCACGATAGTGCGGTACTCGCCTTTGAACTCTTCGATGGGATTAAAAGGCCGGCCCCGTTTCATGCTTGCGATCGAGGAGTCCAGGCCACCGCCGGGTATAAGCAACAACGGAAACCCGGAGCCTGACTCTTCATAGTGGATGCGAACATCGCCTCTTTCGTAGATAGACATGGCTTCTCCGGATTGCCCAATCTGTTGTGAAAACACCTGCGGTGCCGCCGCCATCAAGGTAGCGGCGGCGCCGGTTTTGAGCAATTTGCGTCTGAATTTGTCCATGGTCCTGCTCCAAAATAAATGTAATAAATGGGGTCAGAGTAAATATACAGTAGTTTTAGGCAAGGGAAAAAATAGTTCTGGCCCTATTTTTTCCCTTGCCTAAAACTACTGTATATTTACTCTGACCCCATTTATTCTTTGAGTGTCCTTGTATACTCTATCGACGACTCTGTAGGAGGATCAAAATGAGAATTCTTTTGGCCTTACTGATAACTGGCACCATCGCCGGTACTGCTACTTCGCAGGACTACGTGGGTACGCTGACCGAGTGGGGTGTGCCGGACTTTCAGGGAGTATGGAAACACGCCACGATTATGCCCTTCGAAAGGCCTGCCGAACTCGGTGAGAAGCGCGCGTATACCGAGGCAGAAGCGCTCGAGATTGAAGGAGCGGTACAACAAACCTTCGCTGCCGCTAACGAGCCGCTGAATCCCGACCGTGCAGCCCCGGACGTGGCTGAATCCTTACCGCCACTCGGCAATTACGACCTGTTCTGGCGCGAGGATGCGAAGTTTATTCCCACTATTGACGGCGAATTCCGTACCTCGGCAATTACAAATCCGGCAAATGGGCGCATGCCTGAACGAGTGGCCGGATTCAGCGAGCGCATGCGTGAACGACGAGCTAACCGGCCCGGTCGTAGCGATGGCCCCGAGGGTCGCGGTCTGGGCGAGCGTTGTCTGTTGAACGGCAATTTCTCGAGTCCGGTCATGCGGCCTAGCATCTACAATAGCCACCTGCAGTTTTCACAGTCGCCGGGGTATGTGAGCATCACTACCGAAATGTCACACGACACCCGCATTATCAAAATAGCGGACCAACACAATCCGGCCGCGAAAGCGCAAAGAAAATGGATGGGCGATTCGATCGGACGCTGGGAAGGCGATACCCTGATTGTCGAAACCCGATACTTCAACAACTGGCAATCGATGCGGGGAGCGCCTGCTGAGAATCTCACGCTCATAGAATCCTTCAGAAGAGATTCCCACAACAAGATGATTTACGGTTTCACCGTGGACGACCCCTCGGTATTCACCGCCCAATTTTCTGGAGAATACCCACTGTCGAGGATTAATGAACGCATTTACGAATATGCCTGTCACGAAGGAAATTATGGCATGGTGGGGATATTGGCCGGCGCTCGACGCCTGGAAAGTCTCGGTATAGAACCATAGTAATTGGGGTCGAAATTGTGGGGGCACTCACAACTTTACTGATTGTATTCTGACGATCTCAGCGAATCTCGATGTGACATGATACCAAGCACCGGCAAACTCAAGACGCAATGGCCTGGTTATACTCAACCCTCCGGGGCAAATGGCTCTACCTGAGTTATAGCACCAGCATCAATGAATTCTAATTCCCGTGCTAACATGCAAGACCTGACCCCGTACTCGGAATGACTTTATGAAATCTAATAAGGGCAGCATTCGCTTCGCCGGCAGTAGCAGTTGGATCCTCGTATCTGTGCTGATGCTTACACTGGGATCTTCGCCGCCCGTGAGTGCCCAGGTGCTGGATGGGCCGGATCCTGCGCAGATGGAAGACGCTGCCGAGCTTGGCTATCGTGCGGTCGAGCACGGCTTGAAGATACCAGCCGATGTGGAAATGGGTGCGCCTTCCAGTGTTGTCTGGACCTCCCAAAATCGATTACTGGTGTTTAATCGTGGACCCAATCCGTTCATGGAATTCGATGCCAACGGTAACTTTATCCGCAGCTGGGGGCAGGGAGAATATCTCAGGCCCCACGGCATGCGCCTCGATCCCGAGGGCAATATATGGGTGACCGACGTCAACAATCACGTCGTGAGAAAGATGAATCTAGACGGCGATGTGTTGCTGACCATCGGTACAGCGGGAAAGGCGGGTGATCCGGAAGATGGCTTGCTCAACGAGCCCACTGACCTCGCTGTGAATTCTGCCGGTGAAATATTTCTGCTGGTGGGCCATGGCCGTGGTACCCCACAGGTATTGAAATTCGACAGCACAGGAAAATTGATGCACAAGTGGGGAGGTCCCGGCACCGGGCCGGGTCAGTTCGACACCCCCCATTCGATCGTGGTTAACGAGGCAGGTCAGGTCTATGTTGCCGATCGACAGAATCGAAGAATTCAGATATTCGACGCGTCCGGTACCTACATCAAGGAGTGGGCATACAAGGGCTTGCCATGCGGTCTGCATTTCACCGCGGACTACCAGCTCTACATGGTCAGCGGATTTTCCGGAGAGATTCTGAAGCTGGATAAAAACGGCAAGGCGATCGGAGCCCACGGCCAGCCCGGTAAGGGTCTGGGGGAATTCGGTGAGGCGCACTACATGACCATCACACCCGCTGGTGACATCTTCGTCGCCGACACCGTCAAACCGGCCCTGCACAAGTTCGTGCGAATGTAGGACTCGTTAACGAAATTTGTTGGCGACTGGATCACCAGCAATAGATAAAGAACGAACTACAACTTGCCCCCGCTAGATTCAGGCTGGGCTCTTTTAGCCATCGAAAGCCCGTGCGGGAGTGTTCTATCCTGCGCAAGGTTTATGCTTGCTCCCAATAGATGAGGATTAAATAGGTGAAGCTAATTCGTGCTTTTTATCTGTGCCTGCCAGTCCTGGTCGCCTGTAATAAAGCGCCGGTAGAGCCCAGCATCGTCGAATCCTTCATGGCGGATCCCGTCGCCGTCGCCAGGGGCAGGGCACTGTTTACTGGCAGTTGCTCAGGTTATTGCCACAAACTCACCCCCGAGCCCGGCGATGCGCTATTTCTGTTCGATGCGCAGTGGAAGCATGGCGGCAGCGACCAGGAAATATTCGATACCGTGACCAATGGCGTGCCGGACACCCGCATGATCGGTTTTGGTACGGCCTTCCCCGAGGGCGACGATGACCTGTGGAAGATCATCGCCTATCTACGGGTGAATCAGCAGGCAGTGAATTAACGGCTAATCGTCCTGTCTCAGCTTGAACACGAACAAATGCCCGCCTTCGGGGATTCGTGTGTCACCACCCACTGCGCCGGCAATGAAGCCAAAATTACCGGAGGCGATAACAACGAAAGTCTCGCCCCCCGCCTGGTAAGCAACTGGCTGGCTGCGGATGCCACCGCCAAGTTTAAATCCCCAGAGTTTCTCGCCCGTGGCTGCGTCCAGGGCCAGGGCCTCGCCGGTCTGGCTGCCGGAGAAGACCAGGCCACCCGCGGTGCTGAGTACGCCCGCCATGATCGGTTCAGGATCTCGATAGCGCCAGCGGATTTCCCCGGTTTGAAAATCGATGGCAGATATGTGGCCATAAGCTGTACTGTCCGCCACGTCCACCGGAATGAATGTGCCGCCGGTGAATTGCTGGCCTTCGACGTAAACGCTGATGCCCTTCTGCATTTGCTGACAGCTTTCTATTACCGGAATATAGGCCAGACCCAGTTCAGGATTAAGCGCCCCCGATACCGAACCATTCATACCCCCGGCAACACCGGGGCATATTCGCACGGTGGGCTCTTCCGATGGATAGGTGCTGACGTCAACGACAGGTCTGCCGCTTGGCTCCATGCTGGTGGCCCAATTGAGTTGTTCGACGTAAGCCGTGGCGCGCAGAAATGCACCGGTGTCACGATTGATGGCATAGAAAAAGCCGTTGCGATTGGCTTGCACCAGGGCTTTGACAGTCTCTCCCTCGTGCTCGTAGTCCACCAGGAAAATATGGGTATTGCCGTCGTAGTCCCATACGTCGTGGGGTGTAAACTGAAAATACCACTTCATCTCTCCCGTATCCGGGTCGATGGCCAGCACGCTGTCGGAATAGAGATTGTCACCAAGACGCGCGTCGCCATTCCAGTCCGGCGCAGGATTACCCGTGGTCCAATACAGTGTATTCAGTTCCGGGTCATAGGCACCGATGGTCCAGGCCGGTGCGCCGCCGGTTTTGTAGGAATCTCCAGACCAGGTTTCACTGCCCGGTTCACCTTCGCCTGGCACCGTGTAGTGGCGCCAGACCAGCTCACCGGTATTGACGTCGTAGGCATCGAAGAAGCCCCTGACACCGTACTCGCCACCGGCGATGCCAATTATGGCCAGGTCTTTGACGATCAGCGGCGCCGAGGTAGCGCTGAATCCCTTCTTATAATCGATAATCTCCGTGTCCCAGAGAATTTCCCCGGACTTGCGGTCGAATGCCAGCAGCCGGGCATCCAGAGTGGCCATTATCACCCTGTCGCCGATGATGGCCACACCTCGATTGGCTGGGCCGCAGCAAATTCTGAGGTCTGTCGGCTGCGGGTGATCGTAGCGCCAATATAGCTCGCCGCTGGCGGCATTGAGTGCGAACAGCCGATTAAAAGAGCTGGTGACATACATGATGCCATCGTAGATGACCGGAGAGGTGGCAAATTGCCCATCCGTGCCGCTGGGGAAACCCCAGGCGAACTCCAGCCTGTCGATATTTTCCGGTGACAACTCGGTAATCGGACTGTGTCGAAAATTACTATAGCCGCCGCCATACTGCAGCCAGTGCTCGGTGCTTTCGTCACTGACTTCTAACAGCTCATTAGAAACCGCAGCCAGACCATTGCCGATCGGGCTGGTATTTAACCAGTGGGTCTGTACCGATAATACACCTTCGGCCGATTCCAGTGAGGGGGCAGGGGCCTGTTCTGCCGGCGCTGGTGCTGTGCTTGCCTGCGGGCTGTCTGGCTCCGATTCTGATCCGCAAGTAGTCAGGGTCACTAGCAGGACTATCGAGAGTAAGGCGTGCAGGCTATATCGTGAGATCGACGAATTATTTGTTTTCATGATGCTGGTTTTCCTCTGATTTTCAGGAACCACAGCGGAGACTGTAACTGAAATTAGGGGTCAGGTCTTGCAAGTTAGCGCCAGAATTGAATCGCCGGTGCTATAGATGCCAAGAAGAAAGGCCTGTCCCCAGCGATGCTAAGAAGACAGGCCGGTCCCCCAGATTTTGCTAACACGCAAGACCTGACCCCAATACTCCCTATTTTAGGTTGGTGATCTGATCGACCAGATTCAATGCGGCGGTATTTGATTGCCTGTTGATTTTCAGATACAGGCTGCCGCCGGAACTTCCCGGTAGATTTCTAAAAGTCCTCAGGCTTCGACCTTGAATTACCAGTTCAGAACTCCAGAAATTGGGTTGCAGCTTCACCTTCGCTATATCGCCCAGCTGAATTTCAGTTCTCTTGATACTCGTTTTGAAAATTCCAAGCACAGAATCCATGGTTTGATGTTCGATAATTATTCGATCGTCTTCAATGAATATCAATCCTTCGGACTGCATCAATCCGGAAGAGTCAGCAACCGTAAAACTCACATTGATATCATCTTCAATGATTTCCTTATATTTATACTTTGCGATGCGCTTGGTTTGATCCACGGCCATCTGGAGCACCTCCGGGGCATAGCGCAGACCCGCATAGTGACCCAGTAGAAAGATCGCCATGGTGATGAGTACATAGCCGGACCAAAATACATCGGACCCGGTAAGCAGGTTGATCGTGATACACAGCAGATTGACGCCGACAAATACAACCGTATGGGTCTTAAACTTTAACCACAGAAGTCTATCCTTGTCGTTGGCTTGTTGCTCTTGCTCCAGCAAACGCACCGCGATATCGATCTGCTCGTCGCTAACGCCGACCTCTTTACCGATAGATATCAATTCATCATGATCTATGGTGTTATCAGCATTCCCCGCTTCATTCTGCAGACCAATTCTGATTATGTCCGCTACCTCATCACTGCTGTAACGACGCTGAGATTTGCTCTTGGACGCTGCTGCCTTTTTCTTTTTGGGCTTGCTTCCGATGGGGTCAGAAGCCTTGTCCTCGGATTGCGGCCTGGCTGCCATAGCTTACTTCCCTCGCTTGGTGACAATTGCTGGGTGCAGGGTTCGATTGAATTTAATCTTACTCACCTAATTACACTCACTACTTATCCTACTTATCCTACTTATCCTACTTAGCAACTATTGCGCCATAATCTCGGAGTTTTTCGTATAGCCGTACAAGCCAGTGTTTACGGGGCATTGGATAGGGCCATCGACAGAAAATCAGTGGACAAAGGCATTCCGATTAGTGGAAATACCCATAATTAGGCCAATTAGGCCAACCAGCCCAATCAGCCCAATTGGGCCAACTGAAAGGTAAGAAGGCCAGCTATTGCAACAGGCACTCCCGCGGAACAGCAGGGGGCACTGATAAGTTAATGAGTGCATCCCCTACGATATACACTCATATCACACGTGGATTAACCAACATCTTGCTGAAGTTATTAGCCTATCGGTGTCCCTTTTGACCTTCGCTGCCGACCTTCCTTTCCGATCACCCTTCAATCAGCTGCGAGAAGTAACTCGGAAAGTCCACCAATGGTCAAATCGTTCCTGGTCCAGCGGCGGTCGAGGCGTCACCATGGTTTCCAAGTCAGTATGTTGCAACTTCAACACCCTTGCCCTGAACGACCGGTCCATGGCTGCGGGATCCGTTTCCCGGTTCAGGGTCACGGGATAGACAAGTTCACCGAGCCTCAGGAAGGCTGCTTCATTGGGCCCGACTCTGGCTGCCCAGTATTTTCTGTCACAGACTGAGCAACTGAGAAACAGATCGCCTTCCGGGGTGGCCATGCAATTGAGATTAATTGAATGGGGACGAATCCCTGCCCAAATCTGTAGTTGACAGAGATTCTCCTGATTTGCGGTGGTCAAATTCCAATCGGCGACGGCAGCATCTACCCGTTCTCCATACAAGAATCCGCCGGGAGACGTGGCACAGGGACAGATACTGGAGAAGACCATAAATCCGATACTCAGCAGCAGTAACAGTGCGAGCGAACCGCCGCCTATCCACAGTTTCAAGTCGAAGTGTTTGGGAGTAAGTGCCTCATTTGTCATATCAATAGCTCCTCGATGGGTTTCTTATTATCAGGCTTCGTATTGGAAATCAATGGGTGACACATTTGATCACCAATATTGTGTTGATTACTTTTGGCAAAAATACTAGCTTAGCCTCAGGTTCAGACAAACTACGGTGAAGCGCCATGAAAATTAAATTATTACTGCTTGTTTCTACCCTGATAGCCCCTGTCAGCTTGATCTTTGCTCAGACAGCCGACGATTATGTTGTGCCGCGCACTGAGTGGGGCCAACCTGACTTGCAGGGGGTTTGGAATTTTAATTCCAGCACACCAATGCAGCGACCTAAACGCTTTGGAACCCAGGAATTTCTGACGCAGGAAGAAGTTGAAGAGGATCGCCTGAGTCAGGCGGAGAGTCGTGTAAAGGCGGACGCCGCAGAGGCCGTACTCGTGCTTAATCCGGAAGCCCCGGAAGCAGGTGCTGCCAGTCCGGGTGGCTATAACAATTTCTGGTATGAGAGGGCCAGTATCGGTGACAACGTTCGCACTTCGCTTATTATCTACCCGCTAGACGGTCGTCTGCCTGCAAGGGTCGAAGGCGCTGCTGAGCATACCGCGAACCTGGGACCGGATGTTCCCGGTGAGCGGC
>JADFIJ010000011.1 GCA_022566775.1 Pseudomonadota bacterium
CGAGCGCGCTCACCACCAACACCGAAATTGATCTCAAAGGCATCAACGGCGATGATTCGGCGGCAGGGGTAGGTGTGGAATTCGGCACCGAACTCATGCAGCTTGGCGAAGCCGTGGCGAGAGGAGATGAAGCCCAGCTAAGCACTGCAAGGCAGCAATTAGTCGAGTTGGCAGGCGCGGCGGTGCTGGTGGATGCCGCCGGTGTCGCCGCCAATTTTCAGCGCATGGTGCGCATCGCCGATGCCATGGGTATTCCGATCGATGATATGACCACGGAGTTGGGTCAACAGGTGCGGCAGGAACTGGATCTTGCCAGGTTCGAGACCGCACAAAATTCTGCCGTGAATAAATAGGGGCGGATTTGCCTGTGCATTCATTTGCATAGACAGAATAAACCGGTCTGCCCTCCTTATTCCCCAACGGGAGGTACTCATGAGACACATTTCAATTTCACTATTCCTGCTGTTGCTATGCGCCTGCACCCAGGATTCACCCCCCGCAGCAATCGGGATTAGCAGCTACGACTGGCCCAATTATGCGAACGATCCAGGCGCTTCCAAGTATGCCGATCTTGAGCAGATTAACGCCGATACGGTGGCGCAACTGGAGATCGCCTGGGTTTGGGAGTCTGTCGATAATGCTGCGGTAGCGCAGCGCCCCCAGTTTGTTCCCTCCGGTTTCAAAGCCACGCCAATCAAGATTGGGGACACGCTCTACGTCAGTACGCCACTGGGTCACGTGGTGGCTCTGGATGCTGCCAGTGGCGAGCAGAAGTGGGTGTTCAATACCTTTACCTGGGAACATGGCCGCCCGGCAAACAACGGATTTAATCATCGCGGTGTGGCGTACTGGGAAAAGCAGGGGGCAGACGGGGTCGAGCCGCGCATCATCCTCGGTACTGCCAACGCGTTTCTGTGGTCGCTGGATGCCGAAACCGGTGAACCCGACCCCGATTTCGGCGACGGTGGCAAGGTTGATCTTACCCTGGGCCTGGGTCGGGAAATCGACCGTTCAATGGTTGCCAATTCGGCGGCGCTGACGATCGTTGGCGATATCGTGATCCTCGGGGGCGTGGTCTATGACGATCCGATGTTCGATCGCATTCCCGCAAAACTGACCGACGTGCCACCGGGCCATATACGGGGTTTCGACCTCAACACCGGCGAACAAAAATGGATCTTCCACACCATTCCCCAGCAAGGAGAATTCGGTAATGAAAGCTGGGAGAACGACTCCTGGAGGGTGACCGGGGCCACTAATGTGTGGACCATGATGAGCGCCGACCCTGAACTGGGCTATGTCTATCTGCCCATCGGTACCCCGGGTAACGATTGGTATGGAGGCCAGCGACTGGGCGATAACCTGTTCGGCACTTCCATCGTGTGCCTGGATGCCGCAACCGGCGAGCGCATCTGGCACTATCAGATCGTTCATCACGAATTATGGGATTACGATCCACCGGCGGCACCGAATCTGGTAGACATCACCGTGGATGGCCGCGAGATTAAGGCCCTGGCCCAGGTTTCCAAGCAGGGCTTCGTTTATGTACTGGATCGGATAAGCGGGGAACCGGTGTGGCCAATTGAGGAGCGGGCAGTGCCTGCCAGTACCGTCCCCGGTGAGCGGGCATCGCCGACCCAACCCTTCCCAACCCGCCCCGCCCCGTTTGCCTTGCAGGGCATTTCTGCCGATACCCTGATCGATTTCACAGCCGAATTGACGGCGCAGGCCTTCGACTTGATCAGTGAGTTGGACTACGGTGGCCTGTATATGCCGCCTTCGCTGCGCGGAACCATCAACATGCCCGGCTGGACCGGAGGCGCGGAATGGAGCGGTGCCGCCTTCGATCCCCACACCTCGATGTTCTATATTCCGGCCATCAACAACCCGATCGTGGTGCAGCTCATCGAGCAGGACCCCGCCACCACCGAATTTCGCTACGTGCGCCAGGGCATCACCAGTATTTCCGGGCCACTCGGATTGCCGCTGACGAAACCACCCTACGGTAAGATCAGTGCCATCGATCTGAATAGCGGCGACTACGTGTGGGAGCGAGCCAATGCCGAAGGCATCCGTCAGCAGATTATCGAGCTTGGTCTGGCCGATCCGGGCCCGGTGGGAATCACCAGCTTTGCGCCTCTGTTAGTCACGAAATCCCTGTTGTTCCAGGCCATCACCGATGGCGTGCCGGTATTGCGCGCCATGGACAAGCAGACCGGCGCAACGATCCACCAGATAGAGTTACCGGCGATTCCCCAGGGTGCGCCGATGACCTATATGATCGACTCCAAGCAATACATCGCGGTGGCAGCCGGCGGCGGTGCCGACGCCAAGCTGCTGGTTCTGGCCCTGCCCTGAATAAACTCCGGCACCAAAGAATTCCACGAAAGGGTTAATCTACGGGGCCTGCAGGCAATTTTCCTGGGCTAAGCAGGGCACTTTTTGGGCAGAGGGATATTATTCCGACCACCGGAAGCAGCTGCATCGAGAAGGCTTTTAAATCAGACTCATAACCAAGACTTTACTACAGAGACTCTTATACCTAAAGGGGGCTCGGAGGCTTGATAATCATCGGTTTTTAGTCCTTAATACCCGGTTATGGGAGTTAATGGGGTTGACTCAATGGGTGCAGACGCTCGAATCCTACTGCACCTACAAGTTGCCTACTCGTAACAACCTACAACAAAATATTATCAAGGAGTATTTTTATGAAATTTCGCAAGCATCGTAAGTATTTGTTAGCGATTGCCTGCCTGTCGGCGAGTGGTTTAAGCACTCAAGCGATGGCACAGCAATCCGATGACGCTGATGTTTCCCGGCTAGAAGAAATCGTGGTAACGGGTTCCAGAGGCCGACCAAGAACGGTCGCCGATTCACCCGTACCCATCGACGTATTCACCGAAGCAGATTTGAGAGCCATCTCTTATACCGACACCAATGACATTCTCAAGACTCTGGTGCCATCTTTCAACCTGACACGGCAGCCAATCTCCGACGGCGCCTCGTTCATCCGCCCGGCCGAACTTCGCGGCCTGCCCACAGACAAGACCCTGGTGCTGGTTAACTCCAAGCGCCGCCACCGTTCCGCACTGGTTTCCATCGGCGGTTCCGGCACCCAGGGACCGGATATCGCCACTATTCCATCCATCGCCTTGAAGAACATCGAAGTTCTCAGGGACGGTGCCTCGGCTCAATATGGCTCTGACGCTATTGCAGGCGTAATCAACTTCATACTGAAAGACGCCAGCGATGGCGCCAGCATTTCTATAGACGGTGGTGAATACAGCGAAGGCGACGGTGCCCAGATTACCATACAGGGGAATATTGGTTTGCCCTTGGGAGACAATGGCTTTCTCAATCTCTCCGCCGAATATTACGAGGCCGATGCCGCTTCCCGTTCGGAGCAGTACTGTGAGTCCTGGTTCTGCGTCGACCAGACCAGTCCACGCTGGGATCCCAATGCCGGCTATGCAGCATTTGTTACTACTCCCAGCTACCAGGCAGGTTTGGCCGACGCCAACATCGGTTTCGGTGACGTAGTCCAACCCTGGGGTCAACCCGAGCAGGAAGCCACGCGCTTCTTCTTTAACTCCGGCTATCAGATCGATGCCGATACCGAGGCCTATGCCTTCGGCAACTACTCCGAGAGCGAATCCGATGGCAGTTTCTTCTATCGCTGGCCCGGAAACGGCACTATCGAGGAACTCCGAGAACCGGACGGTGGTATCTACTCACCATTGGATAAGTACCCGGGCGGTTTTACCCCAAGATTTTTTGGTGAGGTGTTCGACTTCTCTTTGCTGGGTGGTATTCGAGGGGCTTGGGACAACGGCCTCAACTACGACTTCAGTGCACGCACCGGTGAGAGTGAGATCAGATATGTTCTGTCTAACACCATCAACCCCTCCCAGGGACGCGCTTCCAAGAAGTCCTTTAAGCCGGGAGATCTGATCAACCAGGAGACTCAATTCCAGGCCGATTTCACCTATGAGTTCGAATCAGACCTCGCCAGTCCCTTGCTGCTGGCCTTCGGCACCAGCTACATGAACGAATCCTATGAAGTTGTGCAAGGGGAGCTCGACTCCTACGACCCCGGCCCCTACTCCGAAAAAGACCCTTGGGGATTCTGTAACGATGGTACTGCCACAGCAGCCGGCATGGGCGTAATCGCCAACGGCTCGACGTTGGATTGTGCCGACTCCGGTGACCCGGTCTATCGCGTGGTAGGTGTGGGTGCAAACGGATTTCCGGGGTTTTCACCTCAGTTTTCCGAAGTCTATGAACGTAGCTCCTTCGCGCTGTACGGCGACCTCAGTGCGGACATAACCGACGAGTTTTTCTTGCAGGGTGCGGTTCGCTACGAGGACTACGATGATTTCGACTCCGAGATTGTGGTCAAGCTCGCTGGTCTCTATAGATTAACGGATGATTTTGCCATTCGCGGATCTATCGGTACCGGATTCCGCGCTCCGACGCCAGGACAGCAGGGTACGATCAACGTATCGACCCGACTGCCCCAGGGTTTTCCGGTTGCGACGGGTCTGTTCCCGGCAGGCGGCCCGGTGGCAGGAGCACTGGGTGCCGTCCCACTGGTGCCTGAGACGTCCACCAACTACACCATTGGTTTCACGGCCACTATAGGCGAATTGGATCTGACGGTAGACTTCTATCGGATCGATCTCGATGACGCCACTTGGGCGATATCGACCCGTCCCGTGTCTACGGATCCGGATTCCGGTGAGGCCTATCAGAACTTCCTCGCATTGGACGGCGCCGGAGTTGCTGGCGCGAATTCCATCGGCGGTGTTAACTACTTCGCCAACGGCTTCGATATCTCCAGCCAGGGCGTTGATTTGGTTGCTACCTTACCAGTAACCTGGGACAACGCCGGTCGCACCACCTTCACGGTGTCAATGAGTTACAACAAGAAGGATTTTGAATCCGACCCCAGTGCGTTTCGCAATGCCGAAGCTCGAGCTGACTACGTGAACTTCAATTCAAACTTGCGTGGCGTCTTTTCTGCCAGACACGATATCGGCAACCTGACTCTGGTGGGTAGATTGAACTACTACGGTGAAGCGGAGAATTCTAACACCGGTGGTGATCCACTTAGAAAGCAAACTTACGATGCTCTCTGGTTCGCCGATATCGAGGCCCAATACCAGATCAACGATATGTTCAGGATCTCCGGTGGTGGTCGCAATATATTTGACGAGTTCCCGGATAAAGGCCAGATCGGCGATGTCTGCTGTGGACGCGTTTTCCACTCTGGCCTCCAGCCGGATTGGCATGGCGCGTACTACTATGCTCGTATCACTGCAGACTTTTAATTCGGGAGGGAATTGCATTACACTCTCTTGATTTCAATTGATAGATGAGTAAGAGGGGCGGTATCTAATACCGCCCCTTTTTTTGTCCAGCATTTATTCGCGGGTCGGTAGACCAACGGCATGAAAAACTGGAGATTTTTACCAGGAGACTGTTTTCAGGCAACGGCGTCTTTCAGGCAACGGCGTCCCGTCGGACACGGCTATGGAGTTGTAGCCAAGCGATCGGTTTGAGTGGGTAGCAGAGCAGCAACGGGCCCCGGTTTCAGGTGTATCGGGTGATAAACCCCACTGCCAACAACACCAGCAGCAGGACCGCCAGGGCCACGCGAATGCTTAGCGAAACCACGGTGCGTTCTGTCTTGCCGCGATCATGGACGAGGAAATATAGACCACTACCGAGACTGGCAAAAATACCGAGCATGACAATGACGATAAGGAAATCTATCATGCACCCCGACCTGAGAAATTCACTACACGCAACCGGGTAGTGAGTGTTTGCTGTTCCATGTCACCCCCACTAAACCATGGCAATGCCATTCTTGCGTCCCGCCACCGTAGCAAATGTCCCCACAATCGACTTTCTCCCGTCGCTCGTCGATGTCCAAGGGCTGCTGGATTAGCCGCTACCACCTAAGTAGCCGCGGCACGCAGCAAGCGCTTTAGATCTTCCAGCACGCCTGGCCCTTCCTCGGAGGGTGGATACATCAAGACGGCATATCCCCGGTAATCGACAATGAGGAATTTAGCGTCGAACGGGGGTTCACCAGACGCCTGACGCAGTGCCTGGCTTAGTTCGGCATCTGCCGCCAGCCACAGCTGGTTCCCAAGCGGGGTCGATGTGATGGCCTCGCTGCTGAGCAAGGCCAAACTGACGCGGCCGACGTCGCGCCCAACCGCGATCTGGATACGTTCGGCAGCCTCCATCAATTGCTGACAGCTTACCGTGCAGGGCCCATTGTGGAGGACCACCACAAACCAGTCTCTGGCGATGGCGTTCATAGTCAGCGCCGCACCGGTCGCGGGCATTACGCCGACTGAATTCAATTGCAATGGCGGCTGCAACAGCACACCATAGTTAAGATTGCTTTGCGGCCGCCAATCGAATGGCCCTCTGGCAAATCCCCACGCCGCTAACAACGGCAACACAAATACCGTCAACAGCGCCAACAGCGTCAGTCTAGCCCTGGTTTTTGTGCCTGCCGGTGCTGGGTTCATGTAGATCCTGCCTTGTAGCTGCGCAGTGTAAGTACTACCGCAATGACCATAACCGCTAGCGCCATGGCGAACCACTGGAACGCATAGCCGAGATGCCGGGCTTCATCACTACCTGGAGGAGTCCAGGCGCGGACGAAGCCGGCAGGCGCGTCAGCGTCCAGCAGCATGGTGATGGCCAGAAAATCTTCACCGAGGCTTGTGCTTAAGCCAGGGAAATCGATGTGCTGCACGCGCCACACGTCATCTGCCATGCGCTCTATCAATTCGCTACCCTCGAAACGCAATCCGGTTGCCGGCGGCCGGCTCAAGCGCCCCTCGAGCCGCTGGCTTGTAGTCGGGGTGTCGAACCGGGGAACCCGGCTACGATCCGCCTGGGCGCCTATCCAACCGCGGTTGACCAGTATACTCGGCTTGCCGCCATCGAGTGCAAACAGCGTATAGACCAGGTAGCCGGCGCGGCCCTGCTGCAGTTGATTGTCGAGCAGAATATTAAAATCGAGATAGTGTCCCGTTGCTGCCGCACGATACCCTGCCAGGCTGCCGGCGTCATCGTTACCGGTTCGATTAAGATCGACTATCGCCGCGGCTCCACGGAGTTCGAACTCTGCCAGGGTGGTTCGTTTCTCTTCAGCACGCTGCAGTTGCCACATTCCAAGGGCAATCAATAGCGCCGAGAGGCCCAATGCCAACGCCAGCAAGCCAATGCTGACTACCGGGCGTCGAGCCAGCGCCTGCATCTACGAGTGAATAGCGCCAGTGTCCGCGACATCGTCGACTGCCGCAGCGGTTTCGGGCTTCAGGTTTATTTCCCAGTAGCAGTACAGCGGGAATTTCCTGGCCACGAAAACCAGGGCCGCAATGAAGCCGAGCAGTAGCCCGATCGACAAGCCCAGGTCCAATAAATGATCCAGCAGTCGGTCGTCGGGGGAGAACGCCGGTATCACCATCAGGTACTTGTTAATCCAGATCGCCAGGTTGATGCCCAGCGCAAGCACGCACATCGCCAGCAGCGATCGGTTAATGATGGCGAAGACCAAGGAGATAAAGGGCACGAAGAAACAGCCGGCGATCATGGTCCAGTAGAAAGGCGCGTAATGCCCATACATCTGGCGAAACAGGGCATCAGTTTCTCGCGGCAAGTTGCCGAACCACATGACGAAGAACTGTGCCCACAGAAAATACAGCCACAGCAACATGAAGCCGCTGATCACCATGCTCAGAGAGCGGATTTGGTACACTCCGAACAGAGACTCCTGGGTCGAGAATCGACCCAGCACCACTGGAATTGCCAGCAGCGCCGCCGTGCCCGCATAGACATTACCGAACCAATAGTGAATGGGAAACACGGTGCTATGCCAGTGCGGAATCAGCATCATGGCGAAATCCCAGGCCAGAAGCGTATTGCAGATAACGAAAGCAGCAAGCACGAAAGGCGATAAAAACAGCAGCTTATTTTGTACCTCGCGGTGGTCGAGCTGGCCGGACTTGGGTTCTTCCAGATCAGCCTGGAGGCTCTTCCAGACATACATCCCACTGATCCCGTAGAATAACGACAAGCCGAACAGGTTTCTGGCCAACAGCCAGCCGCTGTTTAGCCAGGCACTCAAATGTTCGCCGGGGGCGGGGTTGAGCCAATAGAACAGCTCGTCCTTGGCGAAGATATAAATCAGCAGAAGGCCGACGAAGGCGAACGGGGCGAAGGTCATGGTGCTCAGCTCTGCGAGTCGGTAATAGGGCCGCGCCCATTGCCCGCCCGAGAGGCGGGTAACGGCAGAAAACACGATGCCGGCCTGGGTCACACCCATGAGAAACAGGAACGAGACGATGAGCACGGCAAATTCCGGTCGTGCAGTAGTCTCTTCACTTGCCGCGTAGGCTGGAACCGTGGCAGCCAGCGCCACAGCAATAGCCAGCAGCCAACGCGCAGCACCGAATCTTCGAGCTGGCGATGTGGGTTGGGTTTGGGTACCTGCTGGTTCAGTATTCATCAAGGACCAAACTCTGTTTTAACGTAATTGATGACGTGCCAACGTTCCTCTACATTCAATGCGTCACGGTAGAATGGCATCAGCGCCCGCCCCCGTGTGAGGGTGAAAAACAGCGATCCGTCGGCCTGATCCTGGGTATAGTCCTCATTCAAATCCACCGGCGATTTGGTGTCAAAATGTAGCCCCACCGGACCATCGCCAAGGCCCTCTGTGCCGTGACAAACCACGCAAGTCATGGCGTAGAGCTCTGCTCCCCGGGCCACCGACGCGGCGCTGGCGGGTATGGGGTTGGGAATAACCGCCGCCGCGTCTTTCAAGGCGTCCATCTCTTCCTCGGAGATATTTGCGGGCAATGCAGGCAGGGTCTCACCGCCGGCGACGGGGGTCGAACCAGGTTCTGCCGGCGCCAGTGATTCCTGTGCCTTGATCGCCAGCTGATCGACAAAATCTTTATTCCAGGGGAAGCCCCAGGCGTTAGTCATCTGCCCTATTAAGAACAGAGTGACGACGGTACAAATAGCACGCTTCATAAATCGCTTCCCCCTATTTCCCGAACCTGTTCGGCACCGGCGTCGTTAAGGATCGCCTCCGCGCGTTTGAAATGTTCGGCGTCATCACAGGGCGCCGTTACCACAAACTTGTCCACTGCGGATTCCGGCACATAAACGCGGTTGCGGAAGGCGGGCAGGCGAGAACTGATGAAGAAACCCAATACCGTAGCCAGGATACCGAACAAGATGGTTAATTCGTAGGTAATAATCAGAAACGGAGGCATGGTGATGATGGGCCTGCCGCCGACCGGGTGCGGCCAGGCGATGGCGGTACCCGCAGCCAGGGCGAAGCCCGATATGCCACCGATCAGCGCCCCCATAAAAGTGAAATTCTTGATCACGGATTTTTTCTTGCCCAGGACTTCTTCCACGCCATGGATGGGCACTGGCGACATAATTTCCAGGCTTTCGAAGCCTGCCCCCTTGAGTTGGCCTGCCGCCGTCAGCGCCGACTCCGGATCATGAAACAGTCCTACCACATTGCTTGTCATGCTGGGCTTCCTGCTGCGGGAGCCGCAGGCTCCATCTTGGGGGTGGCCATGGTTTCCTTGACTTCGTACATGGACACGCTGGGGAATATTTTGACGAACACCAGGAACAGCGTGGTGAACAGCGCGAACGAGCCCAACATGATCGAGATCTCCACCGGACTCGGTACGTACGTGCCCCAGGCATCGGGCAGATATTGCCGCGACAGTGAGGTGGCAATAATGAGGAAACGCTCCGTGTACATGCCGATATTGATGGCGATGGAGAGGATAAGCATCGGTACAAAACTGGTTCTGAAGCGGGTAGAGAACATCAACATCGGCAACACCGCACAGAAAATAATCATCTCCCAGTACAGCCATGAGTAATACCCGAACAGTTTATAATTCAGGGCTTCGTACTCCTCGGAAGTGCCGCTATACCACGCGGTGAACAGTTCGACCCCATTGATGTAGGTCCAGATTAATGACAGTACCAGCAGCAGCTTGCCCAGGTTGTCGAAATGCAGCTTGGTGATGTATTGCTCGAAACCCATGCTTTTCCTCAATACGAACATCACCGTGACGATACCCGCAGTGCCGGAATAGATCGCACCCACCACAAAATAGGGTGCGAAGATTGTCTGGTGTAAGGACGGCACGATGGACATGGCGAAATCCCAGGACACGATGCTGTGCACCGACACCGCCAGTGGAATAATCAGCACCGCGAGAAACGTGTAGGCCCAATGCAGGCGGTGCCATTCCTTGTCGGTGCCGCGCCAACCCAGTGATAGCAGGGTGTACATGGTGTTGCGCCAGCCGCTGGTACGATCCCTCACCGCAGCGAAGTCGGGGATGGAGCCCATGTAGATGAAGATGGTACTGCCGGTGATATAAGTGGCGATAGCCATCACGTCGAACATCAGCGGAGAGCGGAAATTGGGCCACAGTTCCATTTGGTTGGGGTAGGGGACTGCCCAGTGAATGAACCAGGGGCGGCCGACGTGCACCATCACATAGGTCGCCGCCACTACCAGTGAGAACAGTGTCATTGCCTCGGCGCTTCGATACATGGCCTTGCGCCAGGAGCTATTGGTCAGGTGCAAGACACAGGACAACAGGGTGCCGGAATGGCTGAGGCCGATCCAGAATATAAAACTTGCCAGATAGGTTCCCCAGACTCCGGGGTGATTCATGCCGGCGGCGCCGATGCCATAATAGAGCTGGTAAAACCAGGGGAAAAAGAAGCACAACAAGGTGGTACCGCCGGCTGTTGCCAGGGCGATATAGTACTTGGGGCCGGTTTTCACGATCGATCTTATGACATCGTCATGAATGTCGTTGTAGCCTAACTTAAAAGTTTCAGTCGTCATGGGCCTATGCATCAACCTTCTTCAGATAGAACACGGACGAGTCGGTGTTCAGTTCGTCTAATACCCGATAGTTTCGCGGATCGTTCATCGACTGGTAAACCTGGCTCTCGGTATCCTTGCGATCACCGAACACCAACGCCTTGGAAGGACAACTCTGCACACAGGCAGGTTGCACGTCGCCGTCTTGTACTCGTCTGCGATCATCGTCCTTGGCCACATCCTTGGCCTCGCGAATTCTTTGAATACAGAATGTGCATTTCTCCATGACCCCCTTGCCGCGCACAGTCACTTCGGGGTTCAACTGCTGTTCCAACGGGCTGTCCCACTCATGATCGTAGTAATTGAAGTACCTGACTTCGTAGGGGCAGTAGACTGCACAGGCGCGGGTGCCGATGCAGCGGTTGTAGATCTGGGTGTTGAGACCGTCCTGGTTGTGATAGGTGGCGCCCACCGGGCACACGGTTTCGCAGGGCGCGGCATCGCAGTGTTGACACATCATCGGAATGAAGCTGAGTTTCGCGTTCGGGTACTCCCCTTCCCAGTAGCGTTCTACGCGGATCCACTGCATCTCCCTGCCCTTGGCAATCTCTTCCTCACCTACTATGGGTATATTATTCTCGGCCTGGCATGCCGTCACACATGCCTCGCAACCGGTGCATTTATCGAGGTCGATGGTCATGGTCCAGTGGTAGTCGAATTCGTCGTAGTAGCCAGGTTTTCGGTATTTACGCCAGCCGTCCATGAAACGTGAGAAGAGACTCATGTGGTCACCTCCGTAATCGGAATACTGTTGTCGGCTGCGCTAGTCACCTCGACGCCTAAGCCACCGGTGGTTTGTACGATATCTCTGCCCAGGTCACGGGAGGTGCCGCCCGTCTTCACCAGCTTGACGCGTTTACCGGTGGCGGTAACGCTCACCCGCGTGGCGCTAGTGGCCAGATTGCCGGTAATGGGTTCTATCTGGGGGCTGAGAATTTCGATGGGGTTGACGCCGCGGTCCTTGGCATAGCGACCGTATTCACGATGGCCCTGGCCGATAGGCATGGCAACGACATTTGGCATGATTGCTGGATAGATATAAACCGGCACCTGCAGCTGCCCATGGGGTGACTGTATATCCACCAGATCCCCCTCGGTTAATCCCATCTGCTCGGCGGTCTCGGGGTTTATTTCTACCCAGGAGCCGTAGACCACGCTAGTCATGGGGTCTGGCAACTCCTGCATCCAGGGAAGATTGGCGCCGCGGCCGTCGTGAAGGTTCGGAGAAAGATAGGGGTGCAGGATAAACGGATAATCCTCTTCTGATCCTGAAAATTCAGGGGGCGCAACACCAATGCCAGCGATCACATCTGGGTTCAAGGTAAATGCAGTATTACCGCTGCTGGTTTCTCCCCATGCGCCGGCCTTCAGAACCGATGTCCAGAAGGCGTCGAAGCCCTGTGCCAGGGTCTCGGGATCGCCGCGCTGGTAAATCCGGCGCCAGCCGTATTTGAGAAACTCTTCCATACTATTCCACGGCATTACCTCGGCCGAACCCATGCGTCGGGCCAGATCCAGGATGATGTCGCCGGTGCCACGGGTGTTGTACAGCGGTGAGACCACCGGCTGCGATACTGCACCGACAGAGAATCCCACACCGGGTTCAGGGAAATCATCGCCCCAGCTTTCGAGGTAGGTATGACTCGGCAGGATCACATCGGCCAATGCAGCGGTTTCATCGAGGAAGCTGGACAAACTGACAACCAGGGGTATCTGCGCCAGCGCCTGCGCAAACTCCGCCGTCGGTGGCAGTGTAAATACCGGATTGGTGCCATTGATGATCAATACATCGATTTCGCCCTGGCGTGCGGCTTCGGCGAGTTCCAGCATCGTACTGTACGTGGCCCGGTGTTGTTGCAAGGCCGGGCCGGCAGGTGCAGGGTTAAACACCAGTCCACCTTCCTGGCCGATGTTACCCACCAGGTAATTGAGCACGTTCACCGCCACCAGCGTATCCACCCCATTGCTGTGATTGCCGGCGGCGCCGCCACCGATGGCGAGACTGGGAGCGGTGTCGACAAAGCTGTCGGCCAGGCGGGTGATGGTGGTCGGGGGAACGCCGGTTTGCTCGGCCACCGCTGCGGGTGTGTAGTCCGCCAGTGCGGTTACCCAGGCACCGCGATCTGCGCCGCTGTAGTTGCCCTCGGCGACGATGTGGTGTGCCAGACCCAATGCCAGGATACCCTCGGTGCCTGGCTTGGCGGCAATCCACTCATCGGCGGCGGCGCCACTCATGGACATCCTCGGTTCGATCTGGACAAAGCGTCCCCGGATATCCGGCCGGCCGTGGCGGCTCTCGCCGAAGCCGAGGCTGTGATGTACCGGCGAGATCCAGTTATTGAGGTAATCGGCCCCGAAAGACAGCAGCAGGCGGGTATTCTGCAAATCGTAGTAGGGCAGGTGATTCTCACCAAAGAATTGCTGATTGGCCGCATACAGCGTATGGGGATGATCGAAATCGTAATGCAGCAGGCGCGGTGAGCCCAATTGGCGCATGAAGCTCTCGAAAAGCTGCGCCAGGTGACCGCGCACGCCTTCGGTTAAAAATGCAACCCGGTTACCGCGACGGGCGGCCCGCAGCAGATCCAGGCGATCTCCGACCTGCTTCAATCCCTGTTCCCAGGTAATTTCTTCGAAGGACGCCGAGTCGCCTGCTCCGGTGCGACGCATTGGCGCGGTGAGCCGGTCGGGATTGTACAGGGCTTGAAGTCCGGCCTGGCCCAGGCTGCAGAGTCGGCCCTGGCTAACGGGATGGGAAGGATTACCTTCGATTTTCTTGGCGCGGCCCTCGTAGGTTCGCACCGAGATACCACAACCAGCCGGGCACATCGAGCACACCGAGTTATACCAGGTGGAGAGGCCACTGCTGGAGTCTTCCGGCGCCAGCACGTGGGGAATCAGGTACTCTCGCGGATCCTTGTTTGCTTCTCTAAGCATGAATCCGGCGCCCACACTGACACCGCCGGCGCCGACGAGTTTAAGAAATTCTCTGCGATCTATATTTGGCATTGCGTCCTACTTTTCATTATTGTTGGTTTCACTTATGACAGGTCCAGCAATCGGTTCCATTCACTACCTCGTTTTCTCGGTGACAGTTAAGGCACAGGCCCATTTTCCAGGGCTTGCCCACCTGGGCCGAACCATTCACCGCTCTGCTGGACACGGTAATTCTGTCCATGGTCTCAACTGGTCCGTGGCAGGTCTGACATTCGATATTGGCCAATACGTGGCGTTTATGGGTGAAATGAACGAAATCGGGCAGGTCGTGAACCTTGATCCAGGGGATGGGCTCCCGGTTTTCCCAGTAGCTCATTAGTAGCCGTATCTGCGGTTTCTCCGTTGCCACCTCGAGGTGACAACCGACACATTTCGAAACCGCGGGCACCCCGGCCGAGGGCGAACGCCGTGCCTGGGTGTGGCAATACAAACAGGGGATCTCATTATCGCCGGCGTGGATCTTGTGGCTAAAGGCAATCGGTTGCTCCGGGCTGTACCCGGGGACAAAGGTCGCGTTTGCCCAGTAGCCTAGGACCAGGCCAACCAGTACCACTATCACCAGCATCGCCGCTGGCCTGAGTACTTTTAATGCCGGAACAATGGAGATGTTCATTTATTCTGTACTCCGTTTTAACAAACCCAGTTTTTCACCAAATTTTTCGCCGAACTCGTGGATCGAGTTGGCCACTTCCTCATTCTTGGTCGCCCGCAGATAGGTATCAGCCATCTTGTGGATCACCTGGTAGAAATAAATGTTCAAATCCTCGATGCTGGTGTCCTTAATCCATAGATCGATTGCAGCCAGGGACTTTTTTTCACTATCCCATACCGAGAGCATCATCGACTCACAGGAGATAGGACCGCTTTCCAACCCCTCCGAGGCCTGCCATTCGATTCGTGTGGGTACATCGGCGTTATCAAGGTCGACGGTCAATTTAATTTCTGCTGTTCTAGACATAATTGTTTTGTTTTTTGTTGCCTTTTAATTTCTCTTAGGGGTTTGAGTTCACGCAGATGCTAGAACCAATAGACAAAAGTAAATAGAAACAACCACACCACATCCACGAAGTGCCAGTACCAACTCACCGCTTCGAAGGCAAAATGGTTTTCCGCAGAGAAATGCCCGCGCAAGGAGCGTAGTAGCATGACCGTGAGCATAATCGTTCCCATGGTCACGTGCGCACCATGGAAACCCGTCAGTAAAAAGAATGTCGAGCCGTAAATCCCGGATCCCAGGGTCAGTCCCAACTCGGTATAGGCTTCCTGGTATTCAACGACCTGGAGGATCAGGAAGGTTGTTCCCAGCGCCACCGTTATTGCTAGCCAAATTGGCAACAGCACTCTCTGATTTTTCTTCAAGGCCCAGTGAGCAAAGGTTACCGTAACGCTGCTGGTAACGAGGATGACAGTATTGATGAAGGGCAAACCCCATGCCTCCATCGCCTCGGTAATGCTGCCGCCGGGGGTCATGAAAAGTGGCCAGGTATCGGCGAAGTCCGGCCACAACAACACGTGTGTTTCCAGGTTATTGCCGGCTCCCGCCAACCAGGGCACGGAAATGATGCGGGCGTAAAACAGTGCGCCGAAGAAGACACCGAAGAACATGATTTCAGAAACAATGAACCAGGCCATGCCCTGGCGATAGGATCGGTCCATCAAGTCGCTGTTCATGCCTCTGATGGATTCCCTGATGACGGTGCCGAACCAGCCGAACATCATGAATGCGATCATCGCCAGCCCGATGAAGAATACCGGTTGCCCCCAACTGCCCTCGGCCCCCACCTTGTCGGTGCTCTGGTGGATAAAATTGACGGCGCCGTAAGCAGTCACCGCGAGCGCAACGGAGCCGATTATGGGCCAGGGGCTCGAGTGAGGTACGTAGTAGCGGGGTGTTTCCATGGGTTCTAATTGCTCGCAAGCGTCACGCTTGCGACCTCCACATCGGCATCGGGTACCTGGAACAGGGCGTAGGAAAGGGTAAGCATGTTGATATCTTCAGGCAGTTCCGTGTCGATATAAAACCTGAGAGCCATCTGCTGCTCCTCACCTGCATCCAGATGTTGCTGGGTAAAGCAAAAACATTCGAGTTTGTGCAGAAAATTGGAGGCGTAAGCTGGCGACACGCTCGGCACGGCCTGGCCAGTCACTGCCTGGTCGGAACGGTTGCGGGCATAGTAAGAGGTGAGGTGGATTTCGCCCAGTCGAACCTTGAGTTTAGATTCCGTGGGTCTAAATTCCCAGGGCATGCCACGGCCAACCTGGGCCAGAAACTGAATCGTCACTTCGCGCTCGGACACTTGCAGGACGGCTGGCTCGGCAGAAATTTCCTGCTCGTATTTTTTGCCGTTGAGTCCGACTACTTCGCAGAAGATTGCGTAAAGCGGCACCAGGGCAAATGAGAACCCCACCATGCCCACAGCCAGGGCAGACAGCAGGATGATATGCTTGCGCTGATTGTTGCGCCTCTCACTCATGTTGGTAATCTTCCTCCGGTGTTGGAAATTTCGGTGGTGTTGTGAATGTATGCAGTGGTGCCGGAGATGGCAGGGTCCACTCCAGCCCTTCCGCACTGTCCCAAACCCGGCTGCTTGCCTTCTCGCCGCCACGTATGCACTTGACCACGATGTACAAGAACAATAGCTGGCTCATGCCCAACATGCCGGCGCCGATGCTGGCTACCATATTGAAATCCGCAAACTGCAGCGAGTAATCCACGATACGCCTGGGCATGCCGGCGAGACCGAGGAAATGCATGGGGAAGAAGGTCATATTGACTGCAACAATTGCGATCCAGAAATGGAGCTTACCCAGGCGCTCGTCGTACATGTTGCCGGTCCACTTCGGCAACCAGTAATACACCGCCGACATGATGCCGAAGATCGCCCCTGGATAGAGCACATAATGGAAGTGTGCCACCACGAAGAAGGTGTCGTGGTATTGAAAATCCACCGGCACCAGGGCCAGCATCAGGCCTGAGAAACCGCCGATAGTGAACAGTATGACGAAGCCGATCGCAAACAGCATGGGGGTTTCGAAGGTCATGGAACCACGCCACATGGTGGCCACCCAGTTGAATACCTTCACCCCGGTGGGGACGGCGATCAACATGGTGGCATACATGACGAACAATTCAGCGGCTAGTGGCATGCCGGTTGTGAACATATGATGTCCCCAGACCACGAAGGATAAGACCGCGATGGCAATGGTCGCATATACCATCGAGTGGTAGCCGAACAACTTCTTGCGGGCGAAGGTGGGAATGATCTGGGAGGCGATGCCGAAGCCTGGCAGGATCAGGATGTAGACTTCCGGGTGGCCAAAAAACCAGAACACGTGCTGGAACAGGACCGGATCGCCGCCTCCCACTGCGGAGAAAAAACTGGTACCGAAATGGCGATCGGTTAGCATCATGGTGACCGCTCCGGCCAATACCGGCATCACCATCACCAGCAGGAAGGCGGTGATTAACCAGGTCCAGACGAACAGCGGCATCTTCATCAGGGTCATGCCTTCTACCCGCAGATTGAAGATGGTGACGATGATGTTGATGGCCCCGAGTACCGATGAGATCCCCATCAAATGCACCCCGAGGATGAAGAAGTCCGTGCTCGGCGGCCCATAGGTGGTAGAAAGCGGTGCGTAAAATGTCCAGCCGAAGTTGGGCGCGCCACCTTCCATAAACAGAGTCGAGAGTAACAGGCCGAAGGCGAAGGGAAGAATCCAGAAGCTGAAATTATTCAGTCGCGGTAGCGCCATATCGGGCGCGCCGATCATCATCGGGATCAGCCAGTTGGCGAGGCCGACAAAGCCGGGCATCACCACCCCGAACACCATCAGCAGTCCGTGCATGGTCACCATCTGGTTGTAGAAAAGCGGCTCGGCGAACTGGATGCCGGGTTGGAACAGCTCCAGGCGGATCACCATCGCCATGGCCCCGGCGATGAAAAACAGCGTAAAACTGAGGCACAGGTAGAGGGTGCCGATCTCCTTGTGGTTGGTAGTCAGCAACCAACGGGAGAGGAACGCTATTAACGGGGAGCGATTCGGAATTGCGTGATCTGCGGTTACAGCCATAGGTGACTTACCTTCATCGTGACTCGAAAATAGTTAGTGGCTGAACGATGTCGCCGAGGTCGTTGCCAAAAGCGTTACGCTCATAGGTAATTACCGAGGCCAGTTCAAGATCGGAAAGCTGTGGTGCCCAGGCTTGCATCTCGGTGTCGACGGAGCCACTCATCACCCGCTCGATGTGCGTTTGCATCGGTCCGGTAGGGATCTCGCCGCCGGCCAAGGCCGGGTAAGTAGAGCCCTGCCCGGAGCCATCGGCTTCATGACAGGTCGCGCAATTATCGATGAACACGGTTTGGCCTATATCCATGAGTTCTGCCAGGGTCCAGGTCCTGGCCCGGTCTGCCACCGCCTGCCCGGAGGCCAGTTCGATGGCTAATAGCTGGTCCAGAATCCACTGGTCGAACTCTTCTTCCGGCAGCACTTCTACTTCGATCGGCATATAGGCATGGTCTTTGCCACAGAGTTCCGCGCACTGGCCCTGGAATAGTCCCGGCACTTCGATGCGGGCCCAGGCCTCGTTGATATAACCGGGAATCGCATCCTGCTTGACGGCGAAATCCGGCACCCACCAGGAGTGGATGACATCGTCGGAGGTGGTTAGAAATCGGACCTTCTTGTTGGTGGGCAACACCAGCGCATTGTCCACCTCCAGTATGTAGTTTCTGCCCTTGGGCTCAAGGTTGTTGATCTGCTCAGCGGGGGTGGACATATTGCTGTAGTAGCCGAAGTCCGCATCCAGATATTGGTAGTGCCACTTCCATTGGGAGCCGGTAATGAGGATGGTGAGATCTGGGTTGCTGTTGTCTTCTATTTCCCTCAACGCCGACGTCGCCGGTATCGCCAGGCCTATCAGAATCAAGACCGGCACTGCGGTCCAGATGATCTCCACCAGCAAGCTCTCGTGAAAATCGGCGGGCTTGGGATGCTTGGAGCGGCGATGGGCATACATGGAATAGAACATGGCGCCAAAGACCAGGACAGCCATCACCACGCAAATCGCCAGGCTAAAGTGATGTAGCTGCAGGATGCGGCGGCTGATGTCGGTCACGCCTGGGCGCAGATCCATTACCGCCGCGAACGCGGAGTTGCTGAACGCCAACAAGATTGAGACTATGAGGCCTCTGCAGCGCCTATTGATGAGTGAAGTCACGATTGTAGCTTGCCTCTACTTCTTATAACTTTTCTTATTAAACCTGCCTCCGTCGGTGATCTGTCACCACGGAGAATCCCCTTCAGCGCGTCAATTGGGCCACTGTTCGTAGTTGCTTGTTGCCCTGCCAATCACGGTAACGGATGGCACTGGCGTGTTCGGTGTGGCCTAGCCAGTCCCCATGATGCGCCAGTATAAATCCGTCACCCTCAATTTTTGCTTGCCACGGTATGTTTTCCCAATTGATGAAGGCTACGCTGCCAGTGCTGTGCTGGCCCCAGTCTGCGACGTTCTGTGGCCGGTGTTCAAAGCCATCATCCTGAATCCAGCTGGTCCATTTTTCGCCATTCCAGGTCACAAATTCCATCGAGTATTGTGCCCAGGGCGCATTGACAGGGTCGGCACCAGGAGAGGTTTTTACGTTGTACGCCAGCTTGGCCGCCAGCACCGGGAGCAGGAAGAGCGCCAGACCTACAAAAAATTTGATAATCAATCTCTCCAATTCACAAGTAGCAATAACAAACTTTAACAAAGCGCAAAGTCACCGAACTGTCATGGTAAATGACTCAGCCAACAAAGGTTTGGTGATAGCGCTAAGCCCCGATTAGACGGCTATTGCGGTTTCAGCTCGAGCGACCCTCCAGCACTTTGCATATTTACTTCAAATTTCAAATATTCCTTATCATCAAATCGATAAATGCCGATAATTTAGCTCGCCGGGCCCTCCTGGATTCGCACAAAATCCAGTTGTTTCACCTGGCCATAAAAATAGTTGGCACCGCCATTAACGCGGCCTTCCCCGCCGACGCCGCCAGCATGCGCAGCTTGGTGCACCGCATGGAGTCCGGCGATTTCGAGGGAAAGAGGGATACTGTTAAAGGAACTAGAGTCGACCGATTGGTCGCGGGTGATTGCGCTATTAGGGGATTCAGCTGGGCGATCGAAAAATACACATCCGGAGGTCTTTTCGCTGCCTGCAAAAAGACCCGCCAGTGCTGGGAGGTAGACAATACCATTTCGCCGCTGATTAGAGATTAGTTGTCACTCCTTGATGGGCCAAGCCAAATCGCCCACGTGAAAAGCTTTATTTCAACTGCTCAACTACTAGAATTAAGGGTACTTCACCGCATATATAAAAAACTTCTTAACTACTAATTATATAAAAACTGCTCCTCTTAATAATACGCCCGTACCTAAGATAGAAACTATCTTACTGCTGTTAAGGAAAAAGTATACCCAACTGATTAGATCATTACAAATCGCTGTTCAGGTCATGAGCGCTTCGATTGCAGCCACCGCCCGGTCGATGTGTTCGATGGTGTTGTAAATCGTGGGACATAATCGCACCCCGCCGGTGGCTGCTGCAGCGATGCCGTGCTCGGTGTAGAGACGATTTGAGACCCCGCCACCCTGCCCGTTGGCTGCATTTATGATGCAGACACCAAAACTGAATTCAGGGCTCATGGGTGTGACCAGTTCCTGACCGAGGCCCACGATGCCCTGTTTTAGCCGCTGTGCCAGCTGCACGATTCTGTCTTCAATTCTCTGTGCGCCGATGTTGTCGTGGAGGACCGCGGCGACACCGAGCGCGGCCAGTGCGGCGTCGTCTCTCTGACCCAGGGATTCAAATTTGCGCGCGCCTACGAGAGAGGTATCCACATCACTGCCCCAGCCCGGGGCGATAACGCCGGGCCAGATGCGATCGATGTTCGAGTCCTTTACATATAGCAGTCCGACTTCTTTCGGCCCCATATACCACTTGTGTGCACTGGCGCTGAACGAATCTACGTCCAGAGACTTGAGATCCAGGTCCATCGCCCCCCAGACCTGGGCCCCGTCCACGTGCACGTAAATCCCCTGAGCGTGTGCAGCAGCGACCAGCTCGGAGATGGGTAATTTGATACCGGAGAGGTTGGAAACGTAGGTCAGCGCCAGCACCTTGGTGCGTGCGTTGAATTGTGATGTGAAACTGTCAAGCAGTTCGGCCGTGCTGGCCGGATTTCGTGGTGTCGAAACCTTGTTCACGGTTAGCCCGAAGCGGGCGGCGCGTACATCCCAGGCTACGTTATTGGTTGGATGGTTCTGGTCCCACAACAGGATTTCATCACCGGGATTCAGTTGCAGGCCATTGTTGACGATGTTGTTGGCTTCGCTGGTATTGCGCACCAGGGCGATCTCGTCGGCGCTGACATTGAGCTGTGCCGCCACCAGGCGGCGGGACCGCGCCAACATGTCGTTGAATTTGCTACGGTTGTTAAATGAGCAGTCCCGATCGATATCGGCAGTGAGTACGTCGACGGTCTCAGTCACCGAGCGGAAGGCCGGACAGAGATTGGCGGCATTCATGGGTATGGAGCTTTCACTGAAAGAGAACTGCGCCCGCACCATCGCCCAGTAGTCTTCGTCGGCAATAGCCGACTTCAGCTTGTCGCCGGAGGCACTCTGGGCCGCGTGGATCCGGGGCGAAGTTGCTGCGGCCCCGAGCAGCAGAGCGCCGGAAGATTGCAGAAATTGTCTTCTCGATTTGGTGGGTTTCATAAGTTGACTCGCTACGGTAATGGCTAAGTCTAAGAGACGGTGCTCTAGACTAGCCGGGGTGTTTGCTCAAATCCACTTCTTAATTCACTACTTAACTCTCGGCAGCCAGTTGCCGAACCCGCGCCGCCATGGCGCGAATGACATCGGCTGCCACTTCGATCTCTGGGGCCACCAGCTCATATTGACGTTGCTCGATGGCCTCGCGAACTCCGGGGATGGTTTTTACGCCGTAGCCGGTATAGAACCCCGGCGCATAGATATGATGGGTAAACCAGGGGCGTCCCGGCAGGCCGTCATCGAGGGTCAGTTCACGTTCGCTGGTATATAACAAATTATTCTCCTGCGCCGTCACGGCGGCCCCACCTTGTATCCGTGATGCATAACTACTGGCCTCACTCTCCAACTCGGCCAGGGCGTTTTTCAGGGGAGCGAAATTAAAGTAGGGGACTTCCGGCTTGCGCATTGGGGGGCCCAGGGCCCGCGTGGGGTCGAGGGCAAGATCGTAAACGCCGGTCTCGATTCTGGCATTGGTTGCGAGTGTTTCCTCACGCATGTTGTCTGCAAGTTCTTCTATCTGATCTATGTACAGGCTGATGTTGTCGGCAAGCGCGGTGAATTCAAACGGCAGCCTTGGCGCATAAGCCAGGCGCATGGTGACACGGCCGGCGACCTTGGCGAGGGCGATGCCATAGCTCATGCCTGGATCCCGGTATTTTGAATAATGCTCGTAGGTATCGTAGAGCGTGTGGTAACTGCCGCCTACACCTTCACCACCGAAGCCAATATTGAGGGAAGCGATCCCCAGGTGTTGCAGGAAAGGTGTGTAGTCCGAGCCTGATCCCAGCGGGCTGATGCGCATGTCGCTGCGATTCTTGAGTTCGGCGCGCACTTCCTGATCGCCGTCCACCTCAAGCCTGGCGCGTCTTCTTGCGGCCACGGACACACCGGTTTGGGGATCGACCACGGCGCGCATGACTTCGTTAGCCATCTTCTCCAGCACATGGCTACCGCCGATGTTGACGAAGCCGCGGCTATTGCCGTCGGTATTGATATAGGCAACGGCGTGTTGATCGAGCTCTGCCGCGTGGTGTTCCACCCATTCGGTGGAGCCGATCAGGCCCTGTTCCTCCGAGTCCCAGGCGGCGTAGATCACCGTGCGCTTAGGTCCGTTACCAGCCGCGGCCAGCTCACTCAGCGCTCTCGCTTCCGACATCAGTGCGACCAGGCCGGAGATGGGATCGGCCGCACCATGGTTCCAGCCATCGTGATGATTGCCACGAATCACCCACTCATCGGGATACTCTGATCCCGCCATGGTGGCAATCACGTTATAGGCGGTGACCATGTCCCAGTTGAATTCCAGTTTCATTCGCACCCGGGCGGGACCTGGCCCCAGGTGATAAGTGATTGGCAAGCCGCCACGCCACTGCGCCGGTACCACTTCTCCACCCATGGCGGCTAACAGTGGCAGCGCATCACGATAGGAAATCGGTAGCACTGGAATCTTGGTGATGGTCGGTGCATCTTCGATCGCCAGTCGCTCGGCATCGGCGGTGGCGCCAACGAAGGGCGTGAGTACATCACCGGGGTAGGTTGGCATGTCCATGACCGAGCCACGTTGCACCGCGCTTTCATGCTTGAAGGGTCCCTGGGGGTAGGTATCGCCGGCACCATATCCATCATCCTCCGGATCGGAATAGATGATGGTGCCGATAGCGCCTTTCTCACCTGCCAACTTCGGTTTAATGCCGCGCCAGGAACCCCCGTAACGGACGATGACAATTTTGCCTTCGACGCTGATACCGTAGCGGTCAAGAATTTCATAATCGTCGGGGGTGCCATAGTTGACGAATACCAGTTCACCCTCGACATCGCCATCGATTGAAAATGCATTGTAGGGAGGCAGCAGGTCGTCAATATTTGAAGTGCTGGGATCTTCAGCCAGGGAGTCTTCTGTCAGGCTGGCGGTAAAGCGGCTCGGATAGACAAGTTCAAGTTCGCGAATCCTGGGACTGGGAAACAGCACTTCGTATTCGGCA
This sequence comes from Pseudomonadota bacterium, assembly GCA_022566775.1. Taxonomy (GTDB): domain Bacteria; phylum Pseudomonadota; class Gammaproteobacteria; order Pseudomonadales; family Pseudohongiellaceae; genus UBA9145. Next base: position 23,762 of record JADFIJ010000011.1, read on the forward strand.
ATTTCCGTGTCGTAGCCCCAGGATCGAAACTTGGCCGCCACAAACTCCACGACTTCGCGTCCCCTGGTCGAACCCACATGATGAGGCGCCGATGACAATTCTCTTAACCAGGCATCCATGTCATCCGCATTCAGATGGCTGTCGAATTCCGCCTCCAGGGCCTGCTGTGCCTGGCTGCCATCTGGGCCGAAACCAAGAATGGAATCCTCGGCGAGGGCTGCCGTTCCAATAACGAGCAATAACAAGAGTAATAGGCGCATTGACTGACTCCCTGGCGTTGATTTTCAACAGTTGATTTTCAACAAGAGTAACACCGATTTTTTAGGGGGACACTGAGAGCTTAATAACTTAAGCGCAGGTTTACCCATATCTTATAGCGAGATCTACGTCAGCAAGAATAATCCTGAACCCACGCTGGTGCAGTAAAAACGCGGTCTGTCCCCGTTTCCACAAATAGCGTATCTTTAACCTAGCTCCAACCCGAGGGAATTAGCATGGCCTACACTCTGATCGGTAAGAATTTCACACCTCCCGATATTCATGGCAAGGTCACCGGCAAAGCGAAATATGCCGAAGACTTTCGTGCCGAAGGCATGCTTTACGCACGCCTGCTTACCAGCCCCATTCCCCATGCCCGGGTGCGTCGGCTGGATGTTTCGGCGGCGCTGGCCATCGAAGGAGTGGTCGCGGTGCTAACCGCCGATGATGTGCCCGCCATGCCCGGCGTGCAGAATCATATTCTTACCAACGAGCCCGCCTACGTCGGAGACCCTATACTCGCAGTGGCCGCCATCGACGAACAGACCGCCGAAGATGCGATTCAGGCCATCAATTTTGATTTTGAACGGCTGCCTTTTGTCATCGATCCACTGGCCAGTCTCAGACCCGGTGGCGACCATGCCCGCACCCAGGGCAATGTGGGTAACTCCAGCCTGCAGGAAGAAATAAAAACCATCCACTGGTCTGCCGCCGAAATCGCCGAGACGGATCAGGGCGTATTGCCGGCAGCTGAAGCTGCGCTCGAGTGGAGCGTCGGTGATCTGGAAGCCGGCTTTGATGAGGCGGCGATCATACTCGATGAGAGCTTTGTCACCGCCAGCCATTCACACCATTCCATGGAACCGCGATCGGTCATGTCCTACTGGGAGAATGGCAAGTGCTACGTTTACGGCTCCAGTCAGAGTCAGAGTTTTCCTATTCCAGCACTGGCTAACTATATTGGCATCGACCCGGAAGACCTGGTCTTCATCGCCGAATACTGCGGTGGTGGCTTCGGCTCGAAAGGGGCCGGCTACCCGAGCATGTCGATTCCCGCCCATCTGTCGCGTCTGACTGGACGGCCGGTCATGTTGCGGATCAGCCGCGAGGAAGAATATGCTATCGGCTCCGCCAGGCATGGGTTTCAGGGCCGGGTAAAACTGGGATTTCGGGCCGATGGCCGCATCACCGCGGCCGACCTCTATATCGTGCAGGATAATGGCGCTAACGCCGGATTTTCCGATTGGCTTTCCGCCGGTGACGCCTTAACCCTGGTTTACACACCGCTGGCAATGCGCTACCGGGGTATTCCGGTTTTCACCAATACCCCCATGAAGGGACCGCAGAGAGGCCCGGGCCAGAATCAGCTAGCCGCCGCGATCGAACCCTTGCTGGATAAGGCGGCCAGAGAACTGGGGCTGGACCCGCTGGAGATTCGGCGCATCAATGCACCCGATCACCAGGCTAAATACGGCTCGAGACAAGGCGCAATCACTAGTGCTTACATGCCCGAAGCACTGGCCCAGGGAGCCGCGCAGTTTGGCTGGGCAGAAAGACGGGCGCGCAGCGGCCGGCGCAGCGGCAGCAAGGTCATCGGCATCGGCATGGGTCAGGCCTATCATTCCGCCGGCAGCAATGGCTTCGATGGGCTGGTGCGGATTTCTCCGGAAGGCAAATTACATATTCACACCGGTGTCGGCAATCTCGGTACCTATTCTCACACCAGCACCTCGAGGGTGGCGGCGGAGGTGCTGAAATGCAATTGGGATAACTGCGTGGTGGAACGGGGCGACAGCCGTCGCCATCTGCCGTGGAACCTCGGTCAGTTTGGTAGCAATACCTCGTTCACCATGACCCGGACCAACTATGTGGCTGCCATAGATGCCCTGGAAAAACTGCTGGAGATTGCCGCCATCGAATTGGGCGGTTCGCCGGAAGACTATGATATTGGGGATGAGCGGGTATTTCTGAAATCCGATTCTTCTCAATTCATCAGCTACGGCGCCGCCGCCACTGTCGCCATCGAATTGGGTGGCAAGTACAGCGGCGAGATCGCGCCAGAAGACATCAACTCCATGACCGCCAACTCTGTTGCCGCATTGGCGGGTACCGGCCTGATTGGAGTGGCAAAAGATAATCTGGAAAAAGACGGTACGGTGCCGGCCCTGGCCGTGGGGTTTATCGAGATCGAGTTGGATCTTGAAACCGGCAAGTACGAGATTCTCGATTACCTGGGGGTAGCAGATTGCGGCACGGTCATTCATCCCCAGGGTCTTGAAGTACAGATCAAGGGCGGTGCCAACATGGGTTTTGGCATGGCCGGTTTTGAACGCCATGCCTATGATCCACAGAATGGGCTACCAAATAACGTCAGCCTGCATCAGGCCAAAATTCCCACCTACCTCGATGTCGCTTCGACCATGGACTGGGCTGCCATCGATCTACCTGACCCGCAAAATCCCATCGGTGCCAAGGGCATCGGCGAACCTCTTCAGGGTTGCGCCGCCGCCGCGCTGTTATGTGCAATCTCCGATGCACTGGGCGGGCATTATTTCAATCGCGTGCCGGTGACCGCAGACATGATCATTAATGCTGCCAGTGGCCGGCCCCAATCTCATAAGCCGTTGCAGACGAATACCGTCTGATTGCTGGCCGGGCCGTCCCTGGATCTATCTCATTCCTGAAATGCGGGTTCAACCAGGCCATCAGTTTCGAACGTGTAGTTGCGTGCCACTTTCCCGCTCGATTGCTTCTCGAGAGCCAGTTGTGGATACATATAATCCCGCGTCATAGGAACAATACCGCGCTGCTTGCTTAGCTGCATTTGAAACACTGTGAGTCGGGTATAACGAAAAGCAGCCTCTGAAGAAGTCAAATAGTACTCCCACATTCGACAAAATTTTTCATCCTTCCTGGCCTTGATCTGGTCACGGTGTCGCAAAAACTTTTCGCGCCAGGCTGCCAGGGTTTTCTCATAATGGCCGCTCAAGATCTCGATATCCGTCATCTCCAGTGCGGTGTTCTCCACCGCCGCACTCATTTCCGAGAGCGTAGGTAAATATCCGCCGGGGAATATGTATTTCTCGACCCAGGGATTGGTTTTTACAGGCCGACCCGTCCTGGCTATGGTGTGAATCAGGGCCAGCCCCTGATCGTTGAGACAGGCTTCAACCTTATCAAAATAGGTAGAGAAATTTTTCTGACCCACGTGCTCAAACATGCCGATACTGACAACCCTATCGTAAATTCCATTATGTTCGCGGTAATCCACCAGCTCAAAGTTGACCTTACTGCCAAGCTGCAAATCACTGACTCGCTTGCAGGCTACTTCGTATTGCTCCTTCGAAAGAGTTAAGCCGGTAACGCTGACGTCGAAGTTTTGGGCCAGGAAGATAGCCAAACTACCCCAACCGCAGCCGATATCCAGAACTGCCTGCCCTGGCTCGAGTAATAGCTTGCGAGCGATATGGTGGCATTTATCAAGTTGAGCCTGATCCAGACTGGCGTAGTCGTGTTTGAAATAGGCGCAGGAGTAATTCTGATTCCGGTCCAGAAAAAGACTGAAGAGTTCTCTGTCTAAATCGTAGTGGTGTGCCACGTTGCGGCGACTGGCAGTCAGTTGATTCCAGCCCTGGGAAAGCTTGCCCAGAGCCGCGAGTTGACGAAACATCAGCGGCAGTTTCAGAATTTGAAAGTTATACCGCAGAAGGGATATCAGATCATAGAGAGTGCCGTCCTCGACGTCCCACTCGCCGGCGATATAAGTCTCTCCCAGCTCGAATTCCCAATTTCTGGCAATTTTCCTTATGGTGTTTTTGTCATGCATAATCCACGTGATATGCGGGCCGTGATCGCCAAAATGATGCACTTCCCCGGCAGGAAGTCTGAGGGTCATCTGGCCGTATACAATGCCTTTTCGTAGTAGTTTTAGATACATGTGACAACTCTCCAGCTATCCTTCTGTCAAAATCATGCCTGCAAGATCATGGTAAGGGGTGAAAAATCGAGCCGTCGGTGACCGCCAATCTTCATCCACAACGTTTTAGACCCGGTTTACCCCCGCTTTTATTTCAAACCGGCGCTGGCCTCCTTTCCTGCTATCCCCAAAACCCAAATTTGATCAGGACATGCCTGCTTCCCTGATGTTTGCGGGGTCGCAAATACGTATCCCCATGTGCCTGAATTTGTTAGTCTCGAAAGTCTTAACTTGTTTGCTGAGTTAGCAATCACCGATTTCGCGAGCCATCTGCGAAAAGGTCATGACAATGAGTTGTGAGTTTCACCCGGATGACACAGCTATCGCTACCTGCGCTACCTGCGGAGTTTCACTCTGTGGTGTTTGTACAAATTACGTGGGCAGGAAGGTATTTTGTGAGAGCTGCGTTGTACTCTATGAAACTAAAATCAGCACTGCCGCAGAAGTCAAAGCAGAGCTGAAGCAAACCCTGCCAGTCGACTCCGGCAAGTCAGAATCAAGGGCCAGGGAAACGCAAGCGAG
>JADFIJ010000175.1 GCA_022566775.1 Pseudomonadota bacterium
TGGGATACCACCGCAACTACGGCGAGAGCCGTGAACAGTTTGCGGCTCGGGTCGGTGAGACTGCACCCAGCCTGAAATCGATGACCCGTTACCACCTGAATCACGCCCTCGGCGACGCCGATTCCCTGGACATTGACAGGGACCAGTGGCAGGCATTGCGCGATAATATCAGCAAGGAAATTCAGCACAATGTGGTCACCTGGAAAAAAGTACTGGCCAGTCTAAACCCATTCACCTGGGTGCTTAGCAAATAGTCCGCTGCAGCCGGCGACAATCATCCCTAAAGGAGTAGACAATGACATCTGAAAGTGTCGCCGATATGACCGGGCTCGAAAAATCGGCGGATAGTAATAATTCCCCTGCGGTGGAAACCCAGCTTTCGAAGTCGGTCGACGTGTTGAAGACCCTGATGGACACGGTGAAGCAACAGGTGCTGGGCCGTGACGACGTCATCGAACTGGTAATCATTGCCCTGGTCGCCGATGGCCATATCCTGTTAGAAGATTTTCCCGGCTCGGGCAAGACCACGCTGGCGAAAGCGTTGGGCGAGGCCATTACCGACCCCAGGTTCCCCTCCGAACGACAGCAAGAGCCATCGGAGGAAAGCATCGTGCCCTTTCGTCGCATACAGTTCACTCCGGACCTGCTGCCTTCCGATATTACCGGTGTGCCGATATTTGACAGCAACACCAATGCTTTTCACTTTCGCCACGGCCCCTTGTTCGCCCACGTGGTACTGGCGGATGAAATCAACCGCACCTCGCCCAAGGTGCAATCGGCGATGCTGGAAGCCATGGGAGAGAAACAGGTCACGGTGGATAATACGACGTACTTCCTGGATGAGTTGTTTTTTGTGATCGCCACCCAGAACCCACTGGACCTGGTTGGCACCTACCCACTGCCGACGCCGCAACTGGATCGTTTTCTATTCAAGATCACCATGGATCATATCGATCGCGAGGCGGAACTGGACGTGCTCGACACTTACAAGTCCCGCCGAGATCAGCTGGGCAAGCACAAGACTGTGACCCGGGAACAGGTTCTGGCGGCGCGCGCGCAGATAGATGCCGATGTGGTGATCAGTTCTGCGGTGAAAACTGCGCTGGTAGACATCTCGAGGAATCTACGGCAAGACGACCGGGTTCTGCAGGGCAATTCGACTCGCAGCATGGTGTTGATGTTACCGGCGCTGCAAGTATCGGCGGCTTTACGGGGCCGCAACTTCGTCAGCGCAGAAGATATCGAGTTATTGCTGCCCCGGGTGCTCGGGCATCGTATCGAACTCGCGCCCGGTGTCTCCGACATGGCCAGAGTCCTGACCGACAATATGCGTGAGCCCATGGAGCAACTCGCGAAGGGGACCCTCAGTTGAAGTCAGGCACAAGCGCAGCGGGTCCCGGCACAATCGGTTTAAGCCGATCTCTGGCCCCACCGCTGCACCTGCTTGGGCTCTGCCTGCTGCTGGTATTTTCGAGTTCAATCCTGGCACAGGCCGATCCCCCGCTCTCGATCGACAGCCTGGATAGCATCGAAATCCCCGATCTGCTGCGTCCACTGTGTTTCGGATTCAGAGACATTTCAGAGCTGCGAGCTTTATCGATCTGCGATGCCCTCGACATCGACCAGAATGTAAAGGCGAGAGAGTTGAGCGAGCAGTGGCTGCGAGCAGAGCCCGACTCGGTGGCTGCCCAATTTACCTTCGCCGAAATACTCTTCACGGTGGAGGGAAATATGCCCAGAGCGCTGTTTCATCTCAACCTCGCCGAGGAATTAAGCACTTACGAGAACCTGGAACAGGCCTACAGTGCCGGCGACGGGCAATGGTACTACCTGACCCTGAGCCAACTTTCCTATGTCCACCAACTGATGGGAGACCAGCTAAAATCATTGGAATATCTGGATAAGATAAATCAATTTTACGGCATCGACATGGAATCATTCCGCGGCTGGCCGCTGATTAAACTGAAAGAATATGACGCCGCCCGGACCAGCGCCAATCGTGTCCTGCAATCCAGCAACGATGAACGCGAGCGGGCGCGGGCATGGAATACCCTGTGTGCCGTGGAGCTTGCCAGCCTGACACCCATAGACTCCATGGCGGCCTGTGATCGGGCCATCGACGAAGATGAGGACGCTGACTCTTCTAACGACTATGACACCGTCTACCTCAGCAACGCCTCCGAGGTGTCACTGAGCCTGTTGCAGATGGACAAGGCCGAAGCCTACCTGGACCGGGCCACGCGTTACCTGAATTCCCGCAGCGTCGCCGACCCCTGGATCTATAAGCTGTATCTCACCATGTCCCAGGGCCGTTTCGACGAAGCCAGGGAAGCACTGGACCGCATGTTGGTCTGGCGCGGATCCCAGGACCCTATTGTCAGTGTGATGAATCGAGCCGAGCATTTCCTGGTGAGCGCCAGTTTTCTACTGCTTGCGGGCTACGCCGAGGATGCCATCAGGCTCAGCTCCACCGCACTCAGTCAACCGGATCGAAATGGCTCTTACAGTGCCGGCGCCGAGCAGAAAGATTCGGCCGCGGCGCTCCTCAATATGGTGGCCAATCGCAGCGAGTATCAGATCCGAATGGAGACCATCGCCACCATGGATTGGACCGAATCCATAGGCGCCAGACTGGGGGCGGCCCGCCTGTTGCTCGACGCATGGCGAGCCGAGCGCAGGGCGGCATCAATCTTCGCCGACTTCGAAGTCCTGCAGAATCGCCTGCGTCCATACGCGCCATTAGACGTGCATATTCCCGAATGGATAGAACCAGAGATCATCGCCATTATCGGATCTGGCATCATGTCTTCTATCCTGGAACAGGCCAGGGACAACGGTGCGTTCATGCTCAACGATGGCTATTACTATTCTTATCTCACCGAGATTGCAGCCCTGGAAAGACGACACCAAGAAACCCTCAACGCCGGCGCGCTCGCCCTGGCACGCTTGCCTGCGGAAGAAGTGTTGTTAAGAGCCCGAGTCTCCGCCCGCCTGGCTAATGCAGCCTGGCGCGGTGAACAATTCACGGATGCCCTAAGTCATTATGAAGCGGCGCTACGTCAGGACCCGAGCATACTGCGCCGTCTCGATGCCTCGATTCCCGTGATCATCAATGCAGATGACTCCGATTTTTCGAGGCAGGTAGAAAAATATCTGACCCGCTCGCCACGGTTTCGGCAAGCCGACGCGGGTTTGATTCTCGAAATCAGCGCCGCACCCGACCTCTCAATCTGCCTGAATACCCGAACCGGTACCAGGCTGTCGTGTTACACTATGCTCGCTGTTGATAATCAAAGCAGCAAGTGGAACGCGCAGCAGCTAACCAGGAAGTTTCACACCGAAACCTTTGGCCTGGGCTATGACATCAGCAAGGCCCAGCGCTCTATTCTGTTAGGTTCGAGCGTCATTCTCAGCTCGCAATTGAATCCTGACCTGCAACAAAACCGGGACGCAATACTCGTGCGCTGAGTGCTCTCTCCGGCTATAACCGCCAGCTATACAACGATTAGTTTTATTCGATGGACCCGGGTTTTGCCGACTAATTCTTCCCTTAGCAAATCACTCATCCTGCTGCTGGCTGCAACCTCGGCATTGGGCCCGGCTGCCATGCAGATTTTGCTGCCGGCGCTGCCCGTGATTAAAGATACATTTCGGGTCAGTGACGATGTGGCCCAACTGACCTTGAGCCTGTCGATGTTAGCGATCGCCGTCGGTACCCTGTTCTATGGTCCGGTATCTGACAAATTCGGCCGTAAACCGGTGATGCTGCTCGGCCTCTGTATTACGGTAGTCGGGTCCGTTTTTTGCTGGCTCGCCAATTCCATCGAATTATTGATCATCGGCAGGGTTATTCAGGCCTTCGGCGGGGCCGTGGGACTGGTGCTGGCCCGGGCCATAATCAGGGATGTCTACCCTGCCCACGAGGCAGCCCGTGTCATCGCCACGCTGGTGATGGTCATGGTGGTCATTCCCATGCTGTCACCCGCTCTCGGTGGCGAACTAATGCTGCGCTATGGTTGGGAATCGGTTTTTGTTGTGGTTGGCATTCTCAGCACCCTGATCCTCCTCGTGTTGATGAACAAGTTGCCCGAAACCCTGGTGAATCCGGTGCCCTTCGAAGGCATTGGCTCGATGCTGCTTACCATTGTGCGCCTGTTCCGATCCCGCGCCTTCTGCGGCTACGCCTTCTGCGTCACCTTTGTATCCGTCGTGTTCTTCAGCTTTATCTCGGCGGCGCCGGAAATCATGGTGTCGGTACTGCATCGCCCGGCCACTGAGTACGGCTACTATTTCGTCATGATTCCGATGGGATTCATGTCCGGTAACTATGTGGCACGACACTTCGGCAGGCACACGCAACTGAATGCCATGATCGGTGTGGGCGTTGTTATTGCGGTGGTGGGTATCGGTCTGGCTATTGTGCTCCAGCTGCTTGGCTTTCACCAACCGGTGGCACTATTCGCGCCAATCGCGCTGGCCGTATTTGGCAACGGCATTACCTTACCCAATGCCCAGGCTGCAGCCATCAATGAATTCCCACAGTTTGCAGGGAGTGCTTCCGGGCTGACCGGATTCTTACAGATGGCATTCTCCGCGGCAGCTGCTCAACTCGTCGCCGTCATTTTCAATGGCACCGTGTTCCCGCTACTGCTGTTGATGCTGTCGGCGGCGGTGTTGTCCCTGCTTAGTTTCAAACTCGGGATCGAGTACAAACCATCTGCTGGCACTCAAAACTGACCCCCTTGGCGCGCAGCTGCTTGCTAGCCTTTACATTTTCGCGGTAACGTTTGAGCTGAAACGCTGTTTTTAAAAACTTGGTCCTAGTGCCTGTCAGTCACCGGTGAATCAGGGCATATTATCGCTCTCGCCGAATTATGCCTTCTCAATTAATGAGGCAATTACAGGCAGATTTCTTAGCTTGCTAAGTCCCAGGCATCCCCAAGATTCGCCGATGCTGATGAATAAGACCTGATCCCGAACTTTCAAAACTCACCAATTAGAAAATCCTAAGGGCTATTATAACGATGAATAAATCGACTGGTCTTTCCGCGTACTTCTGGCATGAAGACTATTTTGCTGGGATCATCTGTGTCATTCAGAAGCACATCGCTCTCATCTTCCAGAACGAAGCCCGCCGCTTCTAAAACTCTTTTAGTGAGTACAGGCGAAATGCGATGCAAGGTATTACCCGATGAACTCGGTGCGTCATCTACTGCTACATGATCGATGACGGCCAGGGTGCCGCCGGGCTTTAGAGCCGCGCGAAACATCGCCAACATGGCATCAACATCGACTGCAAATCTTTCAAAATAGAAATCGTGAAAGTTTTGAATCAAGAATATTTGATCCAGTGTGTTATCCGCCAACTCGAGGTCGTTAAAATCGGCATAAATAGGTACGACATTGTCCAGATGTTCAGAATTTCTAATATGGGCGGCAAAAGCATAGTCAGGGTCCCTGCCTGAGGCCGCGAACACATGTGAAATCACCCTTCCTTCAGAGCCGACTACCCCGGCAAGTATCTCGGTGTAGTAGCCGCCGATGGCCACCATGTCCAAAACTGTCATACCAGGCTCTACGCCCATAAATTTGATGACTTCGGCAGGCTTGCGCAATGCATCGCGACTACTATTTGCCTCGAGTCTTGCTGGATTGTTTACCGCTTCCGCAATCAAATCATCAATCTCAGCCCCCTGTGACGCAGCAAAAGGTAAAATACTCAGGGCAGCACAAGCCACCAGCGGCTTCAAATATTTTGCGTTCATGACATCTCCTCAATTGGCGCAGTTGCGGTAGCATAACCACGCTCTTGCCATACGTCTACCCTAAACGGGAATTGAAGAGCGAATCTGGCCTTGGCTTACCCATATTGACAACGGTGAAGGATGGGAAACAGAAAAGAGAATAACCGGGGACGCTTGCAACTTAGCAACTTAATGCGTCCTTATACACCGGTGGATCAGGGCATATTATCGCTCTCGCCGAATTATGCCTTCTCAATTGATGAGGCAATTATAGGCAGATTTCTTAGGTTGCTAAGACGCAGTCGTTGCCAAAATTTTCTCGCGTATTGCCGAGATCAAATAGGATCGCCTTAGTCACCTATCTCCTGACAAATAGCGCCCTTGTTAAGGAGTGCAATATCCGCTTTCGGCTGCGAATTCAACCGGTCAGCCAGAAGCGGACATTGCGCGGGCTCATCGATAATGACCATAGGTAGTATTGAGAACCAGATATGGACGGCATCGTCAAAAATATAAAAATCGAATAATGCCCCGTAGTAACTCAGTTCCTATCAGCCATTATCTCTTGCACCATAAGTGCTAGACTTGGAAGCTGTCCTTGTACTTAGCCGTAGGAATCCTGAGATGCCCTTGCACATAAGAATGATTGTTCTTTTTGCGATCGCACTGGCATTGAATTTTTCCCAGCGGGCACATGCAGAACGATCTCGGTTAGAAAGTGGTTACCTGATAATACCCCGGATCGATGTCGATGACTTCGGGGCATTCGAGCTAATCTTCCGTATCGAGTTTAACGGCGAATACCTGTTTGTGTTGGAGCATGCGTCTGATCCGGCACAAGATACCACCAGTTCTGGCAGTTACGATTCCAATTCACAAACCCTCGTAGTGGACGAGATCGAACTTGAAACCGGCGAGCTGTATTCTGCCACTCTCGAATTAGTGTCCCAGTCCCCGGACATCGTATTTAGATTGAAAGGCGCTGAGTTAATATCCTCGCCGTCGGATCCAGTTGTTGCTCTACCTATTCGATCCGGCGTACGACCAAGAACGACTTCAGATGTCCCCCACACCCAGATCGGAGTAGAACCTGTGCCAGCAGTCAACACCGAACTGTTTCGACGGGTGTATAGCCTGCCGGAGGTCGAGCAGCGCCCATCAATCAGCTCTTTCTCAGGCACGTGGGGTCTGTGGTTAGGGGATAATCTTACCCTTGTCCATCCGGAAGTTATTACCGCTGGGCGAGAATTTGCCCACATCCATACCGATGGCAGTTTGCATCTCTCACTGGAACCAAACCGTGCCCGCGAAGCAGTAGAGGCGGGCTGGGCAATCTCACATCCCTGGGCTGATCAACGAGAAGGATGGGAAGGGCTGGTACTGCTATATACCCCTCGATCCATGGAAGACCTAGATGTGATATTCCAACTAATTGTCGATTCGTACAACTTTATTACCGGACAGAATATACAGGCCACAGATTATCATTGAAGTTGTCAGTAAGAATCTGAACTGGGTTTAGCGGTAAATCAGACCCATTTCCGAAAATCTTCCTTATCGGGGTCGGATGGATGCCGACTTGCGCTTATTCGAACCTCTCTTTCCACGCTCAGGCCGACGTCTGCCCCGCCGCCATCTGCTGTGCGGGGATGCACGAATGTCGCGAGCGCATGGATGCGCAGGAGCGACCCTGTCAGCCGCTCCATTCGCTTCTTTTTTACATGATTAGTACTCGAACAGCCCGAACGGCGACGCTCTACTGGGAGGGGGTCGAGCCGACTTCTCTCCTACTCGGAAGACCTTGCGTCTTTTTAGTTCCTCGAACAGCTTACCCAGGGAGAGGGTCTGCTCCAATTAGTCCAACCCCAAAATGACAAGATTTACATAAACTTGTCAACACAGCGATGATGGATCGCGAAATTGGCCTTTTGTAATTGCTGAGCACATCGCAGTGGCGACACTGGTCAAGGCCGAGTACTATGGTTAGGTACTGTGAGCCAAAATAATTGTATTTCGCCGCATTTGATCACTAATGGATTCAGCCAGGGAGTGATAGATTTACCCATCAAAAAATATAGAGGATTCTCAACATGAAAAAGAGTCTCACCG
>JADFIJ010000176.1 GCA_022566775.1 Pseudomonadota bacterium
AACCCGGGAGGGGGGCAAGCCGCTGAGACAATAGGGGTCTCTCACCCAGCGCGCTCTACACAGGTTTCTCTGAACCCCTTACCTCCCACCTTCGACATAAGAAAATTGTAAATTCTGGGAATATCTCGGAGTCAGGTATCCGAATCCTGGGTTGTCATGGAGCAGTCGTCGGGCGCTGTTTCCGGCGGTGAAAGCCAGCTCGTGAGTTTGTCGCGCGCTGCATCAATACCGGTACGCTTCATTGCAGAAAACAACTGCACCGATATTTCATCAAAGTCTTTGAGCTGATTCTGTACTTTTAACAAGACGTTCTGGGAGGCGCCTCTTTTCAGTTTGTCGGCCTTGGTGAGCAGAATGTGCATGGGCAGATTTGACTGGGCCGACCAGTCCATCATCATGCGGTCAAATTCTTTTAGTGGATGTCGGATATCGCTTAACAGGATTAGTCCGACCAGTGCCTCTCGGTGCCGGAGGTAGCGCTCCAGTTCCCGTTGCCATTTGTCCTTCACTGCCAGTGGTACCTTGGCGTAGCCATAGCCGGGCAAATCTACAAGATAGGCACCGCTTTCGAGGCTGAAAAAGTTGATTAGCTGGGTGCGGCCAGGGGTCTTGCTTATTCGAGCGAGCCGCGAGTGACCGGTGATGGCGTTGATGGCGCTGGATTTGCCGGCGTTGGAGCGACCGGCAAAGGCGACCTCCGTGATCGAGTCCTGGGGGCAGCCGTCCAGTGTTGCGGCGCTGGTGGTGAAGTGAGCCAGATTGAAGTTCATTAGGGAAACAGGTCCAGGGATCGTTGTTGCGGCTTGCATGCTATCGAAAGCCGCCGGCTCACACACGCTTTTTTGAAAACAGATCAATAGAGTCGACTGGGAAATTGGGCTATAATACGCGGCCCCGAATTGGGCTTATCGGATCTAATCGACGTGGTAACAGATAGATTGTCTACCAGTTGACGTAATACATTGTTGCAGTAAATCCAGGAATCTCAATGAATAAATATGTAAATGCTCTCGTTTTCGCACTTGTGAGCGTCGCTGCGCCAAGTCTCCTGCTGGCCCAGGGCGATGCCGCGGCCGGTCAGGCAAAGTCAGCCCTGTGTGCTAGCTGTCATGGCAGTGACGGTAATAGTGCGCTGGCCATCAACCCGAAATTGGCAGGTCAAAACGCCGCGTATATCGTCAAGCAATTGATGGACTTCAAGTCCGGTGTGCGCGCCGATCCCACCATGGCAGCGATGGTGCTAAGTCTGTCTGAGCAAGATATGCAGGATATAGCGGCCTGGTATTCCTCCCAATCCGTCACCCTGCAGGGTGCGAATCCGGATTCACGGGAACTGGGAGAAACGTTGTACCGCGCCGGCAACCAGGATATAACAATGGCTGCCTGTAGCGCCTGTCATTCTCCTACCGGACAGGGAAATGCCCCCGCAGGCTTTCCAAGCCTGAGTGGTCAACATGCCGAATACACCCTGAAGCAGTTAAAGAGTTTTCGCGCCGGCGAGCGCGCAAACGATATCAATGCCATGATGCGTACGGTCGTTGAGCGCTTCACCGATAAAGAGCTGGAAGCACTTGCCAGCTATGTTTCCGGGTTAAATTAGCCGGGGCGTCCGCCAGAAGAGCCAATTTTGCGACCAGGGGGTGCTCTACGGCGAGCGGCAAGTTGGAAAGCGTCGGTCTGCTGTGATAATGTTTTTGTGATCAGTTCCACCTGAAAAATGACGGAGTAGGACAATGATTAAACGAACAATTCAATTACTGGCGGTGATAGCCCTCCTGCCCCTCGCGCTTCCCAGTGTTGCTCAGGTCGAGAAATACGTGGCGGGTACCCACTATACCGAGCTAAAAGCGCCGGTGAATACCAAGGATTCATCCAAGGTCGAAGTGATAGAGGCCTTTTGGTACGGCTGCTCCCATTGTTTTCGATTCGAACCCTTGATAGAGAATTGGGAAGCAAATGCAGCTGCCGATGTGGATTTTAAGCGTTTCCCCGCCATGTGGAATGGCTTAATGAAGATTCACGCCCAAGTATACTATACAGCCGAGGCCCTCGATGCCCTCGATGCCCTGCATGAACCTGTGTTCAACGCGATTAATCTCGAGGGTAATCGGCTGCAGAATGAGCGCCAGATCGGTGAGTTATTTGCTAAACACGGCATCTCCCAATCTGATTTCGAATCGGCCTTTAATTCTTTCTCCGTGAGGACCAAGGTAAACCAGGCTGAAAAACGCATGCAGGATTACGAGATCCGCAGTACTCCCAACATGATCGTCAATGGCAAATACCTCATCACTACCGGAGAGAATGTTCAAACCCAGGCAGAAATGCTGAAAATCGTTGATTTTCTTGTAGAAAAAGAGCGTGCAAGCCTGCGGTCATCCGGCGAGTAGCCGCCGCCCGGCCGGCAACCACGCTCAGGGGGCTCGATGTCTTCGTCCGAGAGGCTGCGCCCGATCACCAGGCCGCGCTAACTGGATAGCGCGGGGTCTATGCTGACCTGAGTTGCCGTCAGGGCGTCTTGTTCAGAGGCTCCCCCAGGGCTATTCCGAGAACAATCCAACCGGACCCGAGTCCTCGGGTCCTTTCATTCCGAGTCTTGCGGCTCGCGGTGGCGCCCTGGTCAACATCGCGCCCTCAAGAAGCTGCCGGCAGGCAAGATATTGGCTCACGCGCGGTGTCGTTTCGACTGGCCGCATTCGTAAAAAAGCACGCATTTAGCCGTGCTGGATCAAACTTTTTTGCCGATAACCCAGTCTTAGTGCAGGGACTTATTTAACTATCAAAATTCAGAGGCTCCCTATCCTGTGGACAGGGTTTGCTGTCAACGACAGCCAGGCGATGACTCAATATGGCGCAACTACAGCAACAGATTCTGGGCTACCTGCCTGCAGCAATAAGGGAATTGCTGGAAGGCGGTCCCCGGCGTGCCTTGCTCGAAAAGGTAGATGCCACGATCCTCGTACGCGACGGCTGTGTAGCACATCTTGAGAGCCGCAAGTTTTCGAGCCTGGAGGATTCCGAAAACGAGCATGCAGGCGACGCAGATCTCATCGCGAGCGCAAGCAAGGCCCTTCTCAACTCCCAAGCAAAAGAACATTCAATTCTCTTGTTACTGCCCGCATCTGAATTTGTAGCAACCTCCCTGGAAATGCCGGGTGTCTCTAAGGAGAGCCTGATCTCTGCGGTAAAGCTGCAGGTCGATTCATTACTACCCGCTTATGACGGGGATGTATCGCTGGCGGTAAACCCGGCATCGGTGGCGGACGCTGACCGTCATATCGCCTTGTGGATGGCGAGTGTGAGAATCGTGGAATTTTTCGATGCTTTTGCGCGCCAGGGTTTATTTCTCGCCGCCATTAAGCCACGGGTCCTGGCTGCACCGGAGTCTGATAATGACACCCTGATAATTGACTCTGACTCGGAGAGTAAAACCGCAGTCTTGCTCAAGACAGGCATCGTCAGACGCTGGTTACATGTTAACAATATAGATTTCGAGCAACAGGAATTTTCCGAGCAGTGGCAACAGCTCATAGGCTCTACTGAGGCTGAGCAAACCCGGCAACTGGATGAGCTTGCAGATTTTTTTGAACTGACGGATAAAAAAAGCCATCGGGAGTACAGCCTCTTCCCCCTGGGTGCGCTGCGAGTGAGGAAACGCATTGAAAAAGGCAAACAGCTGTTGCTTGCTGCCGCCATCATTGGCTTCGCTGTGTTGTTATCGGCGACGCCATTTATATTGCAATCATTTGAGTTGCGAAGCTTTGCCAAAAGGCTGGATATGCAGCGGGAAATGTCTGTAGAGCCAAGACAAGATCAGTCCATAGTCGTGAATTTTGAAAATGAATGGGGGGCGATCAACGACTTTCCGGAGCAGGGCGTGAGAGAGGCAATGTTCTCACTGCAAGGCGTATTAAGCCCCGAGCGCCTGTCTTCCCTGGAGATCAGCGAAGGGCTGATAAAAATCCAGGGTACCAGCACGGAGCCACAGGCCTTACTGGAAAGGCTGGAACAGAACCCGGTGTTTATGGAAGTGGTTTTTTCCCGAGCCACCAATAACAGCAGATACTACATAGATCTGCGACTCAATACGGTGAACTTTGAGGCGTACATGGTGCGCTATTTTCCAGACGACTAGATAGGAAGCCTGAACGAAAGCGATGAAAGTTTCTGCTAGAGAGAAAAACATTCTGATTTTGGCTGCGGCAGTTGCCGTCATCTTCGCGCTCAGCAGTGGGTTTCCCGCACTTCGCGACCTCTACCAACAGCGCCAGGACAATATTGAAGGGGTGCAGCTCGACATCTCGAGGGAACAGCGCCTGATTGAAGACATGCTGGTATGGCGTGAGAGGCGCGTCGAGGTAGAAACCCGGGCGCAGCAACTGGAGGCCCAAATATTCAGCGGCGGCACCGTTGCTATCATCGAAGCCAACATCCAGCGGGTGATATCCCAACACGCCCGAGACTCCGGCATTACCGTGAGCTCGACCCGGTTGGCAAATCGTCTGGATACGGGGGGATGGTTGTTGATAAGCCAGGAGATGTCATTTCGAACCTCGGATGATGGCAACACCATAGATTTTCTCGAAAAGCTCGAACGGTCCACGCCACAGTTGTGGGTCACCGATTTCAGTTTGAACAGAAGCCGCAATCAATACAATGGATCGATCACCGTCGTCGGCTTTGCTCGCAACGAAGGCCTGGGAGTCTCCGATGTTGCCGGCTCACGGTAGTAAGGCGAATCAATAGAGATGAAAAGCCGATGTCTTATCAGTCAATAACATTGCCGTTATTCAGTCAATTACTGGAACCTGAGGGCATCGCCCCGGCCCGGGACTTTGTTGAGAGCGGTAAACTGATTTGCAGCCAGCTTC
Source organism: Pseudomonadota bacterium (assembly GCA_022566775.1). Taxonomy (GTDB): domain Bacteria; phylum Pseudomonadota; class Gammaproteobacteria; order Pseudomonadales; family Pseudohongiellaceae; genus UBA9145. The sequence goes on from JADFIJ010000176.1 coordinate 4,872, forward strand.
CTGCCATTGAACTCAGGGCTAAAATCAGATTCATCACCAGGGAGCTGGTTCGATTTGATCTGGCCAGTGACGACGAAGTCAGGCGCATGATGAAACACTGGCGTGCGGAATTGTCGCCGCAGATGGAAAACACCGAGGATGAAATATTCGTATCCGGATTTGAAGACGACGAGGAACTGAAAGACCTGGCGTCGGAGGCACCCATCATTCGCCTGGTAAATCATTTATTTGCGCGGGCGGTAGATTTGAATGCCAGCGATATCCATTTTGAGCCCAACGAGAACTATTTGGATATCAGGTGCCGGGTCGATGGCATCCTGGCCCGCATCGAACGTCTGCCCATAAAGATCCACACCGCGGTAGCCTCGAGACTAAAACTCATGGCGAAGATGGATATCGGTGAAAAGCGCTTGCCCCAGGATGGCCGCATCAATTATCAGATTGGCAGCAAGCAGTTGGACATGCGGGTGTCCACATTACCCGGTGTGCATGGCGAGTCTGTGGTGCTTCGAATTCTGGACCGTGGCGATACCAAGGTGAGTCTGCAGCAACTGGGGATGCCCGCGTCCGTGCTGCATCACTACCTGGGCCTGATCAATCAGCCCCATGGCATGATCCTGATAACCGGTCCCACCGGCAGCGGCAAGACCACGACCCTGTACGCTACATTGGAGAAGATCAATAACGAAAAGCAAAAAATTATTACGGTAGAAGATCCGGTGGAATATCAGCTCGAAGGCATCACCCAGATTCAGGCAAATGCCAGCATCGGCCTGACTTTTGCCACCGGCCTGCGATCGATCGTGAGACAGGACCCGGATGTGCTGATGGTGGGTGAGATCCGTGACCATGAGACCGCAGAAATCGCCATCGAATCGGCGCTCACCGGCCACCTCGTATTTTCGACTCTGCACACCAATGATGCGGCCGGCGCGGTCACCCGGTTGCAGGATATGGGTGTCGAAGGCTATTTGATCAGTTCCAGCCTGTTGGCAATTCAGGCCCAGCGCCTGGTGCGCAGAATTTGTCCCGATTGCAAGCAGGAGCACGAATTGACCGACGATGAAGCCACGGTTCTGGAAATAGAAAAGGCTTTCTGCCCGCGTGTAAATCGCGGCAGCGGTTGTGATCGCTGTGGCAACACCGGTTACCGGGGACGGGTGGGTCTCTACGAATTGCTGTTGATGAGCGATGCGATTCGCCATCATATCGCATCCGGTGCCGACGCCAACATTATCCGTGATCAGGCCATTAAGGAAGGCATGACGACGCTGCGGCAGGACGCGTTGGAGAAGCTCAAGGCAGGTATAACCACGCCGGAAGAAGTGGTGCGGGTAACCAGAGCGCTATGAGCACAATGTACTACAAATACCAGGCCTTCGATGCCGCCGGCAAGGTTCAGAGCGGCCAGTTAAGCGCGGACTCCGAGCGGGAAGTCATCAGAATACTGCAAGGGAAAAACCTGACGCCGGTCAAGATTCAGGAAACCAGGGCCGGCTCCGGTTGGCGCAGCAGCAAGAAAATCTCCCATACCGACATCCTGGATTTCACCAATGGGCTGTGTACCCTGGTCGAAGCCCGGGTCCCGCTCGACCGGGCCTTACGATTGCTGGAAGGCATCACCGAATCGCCTTCGATGCAGGAGTTAGTGCTGAGCCTGCTGCGTGATGTGAAAGAAGGCAGGAGCCTGGCCGACGCCATGGAAGGTCATCCCGGAGTATTCACCAAGATGTACATCAACATCGTCAGAGCCGGTGAGGAAGGCGGGATACTCCATGAATTGCTGCCGGACCTGGCTGAATATCTGGAGACTAGCGCCAGGACCCGACAAGCTGTAATTTCTGCCATGATCTATCCCATCGTCCTGTTGGTAACGGGCGTGGTATCGGTTGTGCTTTTACTGGTTTTCGTCATTCCCCAGTTCGCCGCAATGTTTGAAGATGCCGGCACCGAGATTCCCCCTTCGGCGGCCTTCCTGTTATCGCTCAGTGCCTTCATCCAGAGTTATGGATTCATTTTCATCATCCTCATCGTGTTAATGGTGTTCTTGTGGAGACGCATGGACAAGGAAGCCGGCACCAAGTTACAAAAAGACGGATTTCTTCTGTCTGTACCCATGGTGGGTACCCTGATTCTCTATAAAGATTGCGCGGTGTTTGCAAGAACACTGGGGGCGCTGCTGGGAGCGGGCATCCCGCTGATCAGAGCGCTTCGGGTAGCCAGAGAAGTCATTTCGAATTCCGTTATTACCCGGCACTTGCTCCAGGTCGAAGAAGATGTGCGTGGCGGTGCAGGACTGGGAATTTCCCTGGAGAAAACCGGCCAATTTCCCACCCTGCTGCACCAGTTGATCGCGGTGGGAGAAGAATCGGGAAGAACCGCGAACATCTTGCTCAAATTGGCTGGGACTTTCGATAATTACGTCCGCAACCAAATGGCGGCGTTGGTATCGGCGTTGCAACCCGCACTGATTCTTTTTCTGGCCATCGCTGTCGGTGGCATTACCATGACCATGTTGTCTGCTGTATTCAGTATGAATTCGGTGGAATTTTAGCGGCCCCATCCCCAGGAGAGACCATTTTGAACTCGAGGAACTCAAAGCACATGTCTAAGAAGTTAGTGGCTCTGGCCGGAATTCTGTTGTTGCTTTCATCCTGTTCGGTCTTGGAAAGTCGGCGACCGGCCGCGAGTGTGCCAACTTCACAAGCAACTGCGGTGAATACTCAAATAACGGTTGGGGGCCAGCAGGCAGAGCAAACTTCCATACCGGTGATCGCCGGTATCGATGCGTCTGTACAGCAGGCACTCATCGATGAGATCAACAGAGACGGCCGGGCAATTGAATTTTCAGGCTACCGCGAGTCCGTTCCAGAACCCGTTACTGCGGACGGCGACAACGTTGTGGAACTGAATTACGAACAAGTGGACCTGCAATTGGTGCTGGAAGAGTTGGCGGATGCGCTGGATATC
>JADFIJ010000012.1 GCA_022566775.1 Pseudomonadota bacterium
GTGAAAGGGCGCTCGGCGTGCGCGATGCCCTGCTGGCAAAGCGCGACCTGCTTTCGCATACCGGACTGAACTTGATGGAGTCCTGCGAGTTTATTACCTGGCTGGTGGACAATCACTTTACCTTCCTCGGATATGAGCAATATCACATAAGAAGGAATCGCAAGGAGCTCGTCATCGAGTTGGAGGCGCAATCGATGCTGGGCGTTTCCCGCCTCAAAACCGGACTGCTGCCGCGAGTGAAGTTTTCAGACCTGCCCCAGGGCACTAGCGAACTGATCTTGAAGAAGCAGATCTGCAATTTTTCAAAGTCCGGAGTTCGCTCGAAAATCCACCGGCCGGTCTATTGCGACTACGTGCTGCTCAAGGAATTTGACGAGTCGGGAAATGTAAGTATCGAGCATCGGTTTTTGGGTCTATATACCTCTTCCGTGTACCACCGGACCGCCCTGGAGATTCCGCTGCTGAGACAGAAGGTGAGCCGGGTTCTGAGCCGATCAGGCTTCTCTCCCAATGGCCACAGCATCAAGGATCTGCTGCAAGTCATCAATGTCTTCCCCCGGGATGAGCTGTTTCAAATAAGCACAGAACAGTTGTTTGACACCGCGATTGAAATCACCCAGATACAGGAGACGCGTGTCAGCAGGTTATTCGTACGCAAGGATAGCTACGGAAAGTTCTTCTCTTGCCTGGTTTACGTGCCCAGGGATATTTACAACACCGAGATTAGAATTAAGTTACAAAATTTTCTGCAGTCCAACCTGAAGGCGGCAGAGGTCGATTTCGACACCTATTTTTCGGAGTCTAATCTGGCTCGCATCCATTTTGTGCTGCGAGTCCCTGATATCGATAGAGTGAGCTATTCTCTCCCTGATCTCGAGTCTCGAATGGTTGAGGAAATCAAGCCCTGGGGTGATCATTTTCTCGAGGCGCTAAGCGCTCGGCACCCGGAAAAACAGGCAATTGCGCTCTATGAACGCCACGGCAATTGTTTCTCGGCAGCTTACAAAGAAACCTATAGCGGGAAAATGGCGGTCCTCGACACGCAATATATCGAACAGGTGGCCGCGTCCGGGCAGTTAGCACTGACACTGAGCGAACCCGCGGCCGAGCCTGGCGCAGAATTCAGTTTCAAAATATTCAGTTATCGGTATCAGCTTTCGCTGTCGGACGTGGTGCCGGTGCTGGAGAATTTTGGTCTTAATATTATCAGCGAGAAGACCTTCGAGCTTAATATCGGTGGCGAGTGTGCGGTCTGGCTGCATGAATTCTCACTCTATCAAAACCGCCCCGCAAGCAAAATTTACGATAATTTCAAGGCAAACTTCGAGGCGGCTTTTCTCGCCATCTGGCAGCGGGATATGGATGACGACAGTTTTAACGCGCTGGTAATCGGCGCCGGTCTCACGGTGCGGGAAGCCGCGTTGTTGCGGGCCTATGCGGCCTATTTAAAACAAATCCAATTCAATTACAGCGATCAATTCATAGCCGAAACCCTGCTGAACAATGTAAAGATTTGTCGCCTGCTAATACAGTTTTTCTATTCACGGCTGGACCCGGGATTACATATTAAGCGTGCTATCAAGACTGCGCGCCTGGAGAAGCGACTGCTCAGAGCGCTGGGTGGTGTCACTAAGCTGGCCGAAGATAGCGTGCTCAGAGCCTATATCAACCTCGTGGCCAGCACCCTCAGAACCAATTATTTCCAACGCGATGCCGGGGCCAATTACAAGAAGTATTTCTCCTTCAAATTCGATGCAGCCCGAATAGCGGGGCTGCCCAAACCCAAACCCCAGTTTGAGATCTTCGTCTTTTCCAGGGAGATGGAAGGTGTTCATCTCCGTAGTGGCAAGATTGCCCGCGGCGGCCTGCGTTGGTCAGATCGCTCCGAGGACTACCGAACCGAGATTCTGGGCCTGGTGAAGGCACAGCAGGTGAAGAATTCGGTCATCGTACCGGTGGGGGCAAAGGGCGGCTTTGTGGTAAGAAAGTCAATTCCCGATCAGGCCAGGGATTTGGCTTTGAATCTAGGTATCGAGTGCTACCGGACCTTCATCAGGGGCATGCTGGATATCACCGATAATCTGCACCGGGGAAAGTTGCTAGGTCCTGAGGATGTGGTCAGGCACGACCAAGATGACCCCTACCTGGTAGTCGCCGCAGACAAGGGCACTGCCGCTTTTTCAGATATCGCGAACGCCATCGCGGCAGACTACGGCTTCTGGTTGGGGGATGGTTTCGCTTCCGGCGGCAGTCGCGGCTATGATCACAAACAAATGGGAATCACCGCGAAGGGCGCGTGGATCTCGGTTCAGCGGCATTTTCGTGAGTTCGGCATCGACGTGCAGAAGCAGGACTTTACCGTGATCGGCATCGGCGATATGTCCGGCGACGTCTTCGGTAACGGCATGTTGCTATCGCGGCATATTTGCCTGCTTGCTGCCTTCAACCACCGCCATATTTTCGTCGATCCAAATCCGCAATCCGCAAGCAGTTATAGAGAGCGTGCCCGCCTGTTCAGGCAGCCACAATCGGCGTGGTCTGATTATAATGTGACAAAAATATCGGCGGGCGGCGGCGTATTTTCCCGCGATGCCAAGTCAATTCCGATTTCGTCCCAGATGCGTCTGTGCTTCGACATCGAGGAAAAAACCCTGACGCCAAACCAGCTGATTTCTCGTTTGCTGCGATCCCAGGTGGACCTGATCTGGAATGGAGGCATCGGTACCTACGTCAAAGCATCCACTGAGAGTCACGGCGATGTGGGTGACAAGGCCAACGATTCACTGCGCGTAGACGCCCGGGACCTGCGCTGCAGGGTCATAGGTGAGGGTGGGAATCTCGGGCTGAGCCAGTTGGCGCGAATCGAATACGGCTTGAACGGCGGCGTCTCCCTAACCGACTTCATCGACAATTCGGCAGGCGTCGATTGTTCGGATCACGAAGTCAATATAAAGATACTGCTGAATAAAGTGCAACGCAGTCAAAAACTGACGAATAGACGCCGCAACAAGCTGTTGCAGTCCATGACCGACGAGGTGGCGGCCCTGGTGCTGGCAAATAACTACAATCAGGTACAGGTGATTGCCGTTGCCCAGTCGCATATGGCGGTGCGCAATAAGGAATTCGCGGACCTGATTTCATATCTTGAGACGGTAGCCGATCTCGATCGGGCGCTGGAATACCTGCCCAATGAGGAGCGACTCGAAGAGCGCACCGCGCGGCAACAGTACCTGACCCGAGCGGAAATTTCGGTGGTCACGTCTTATATGAAGATGTTCCTGAAGGCGGAGCTGGTGCATGCACCCTATATCGATGATCCCTATCTATTGGAGTATCTTTACAGCGTCTTTCCTGGTCGGCTGGTAAAACACTACCCAAGAGAAATTCGCCAGCACCCCCTGCGGCGAGAGATTATTGCCACGCAACTGGCCAACAGGCTGGTCAATACCTTAGGTCCCGGTTTCGTCTACAGGATGGTGGATTCCACCGGAGCAAATCCGGCAGAGGTGGTCAGGGCGGCCATCGTCGCCATGGAGATTTTCGGCATCCAAAGTTATTGGCGGCAGATCGAAGCACTGGACTATAAAGTCCCCACAGTGATTCAGAGTGAGATGATGTTGAAACTCGCCCGCCTGATGCGGCGGGTGACACGCTGGCTTTTGCGCAATCGGCGCGGCAGTCTCGATTTCCAGCATACCACCAAGGAGTTTGCTGCCCGGCTGGTGAGCGCCAGAGACGTGCTCGCCAAGAAACTTCCCCCTGAGCCGCTGGCCAACTATAAGCAGCGTCGGCACAAACTGGTGATGGAAAACGTGCCAAGGCAATTGGCCGCTGAGATTGCGCTCTGCGACTATTTATTTCCCCTCACCAGCCTCATTGAAATCAGCACCACCAGCGGTGAAAACCTTGACTGCGTCATGGAGATTTACTACGCAATTGGCGAGGAGTTACACCTGAACGCGCTCAGCGAATTGATTAACCAACTGCAGGTAAAAAACCACTGGCAGGCCCTGGCCAGGGTCAGCTTTACCGACGACCTGTCCTGGCAGCATCGCGCGCTGACTTTTAATGTGGTTTGTGCGATGAAGAAACCCTGCTCGGCCGAGACTGCCGTCACCGACTGGGCAGCCCATCATGGTGAAGAAATCTCCAGGACCCGAGGGATATTGACCCGGTTGCAGGCAGAGCCGAGGCCAGATTATGCGATGTTTTCGGTGGTGCTGAGGGAATTGTTAAATCTCGCTCAGTCTACTTCCTATAAACAATGAGCGGCATCGAGATCAGGGATTGCTGCCGCCGGGCTTCGGCATGACCACGCTAATTTTCTATACCAGCGTTGGCTGCCACCTCTGCGAACAGGCGGAGGAGCTGCTCGCCGAATTAGCTGATTGCCTGGAAATCGAAGTCGAATCCGTGGATATCGGCGCGGATGCCGCATTGGTCTCTCTCTATGGCATCCGGATTCCGGTGGTAAAAAACAAGGACTCCGGCGCGGAGATCGGCTGGCCCTTCACCTTGGAGGATCTTAGTAGCCTCTGACTCTGAGATATCCCCAGAAAATATGTAGTGTAAAAATAGCGGGACTAACAGCTGAATTTGACAGGGGATTGGGAAGGGGTTTTGTTTTGTAGTGACTAGCGCCCAGGGATGGAGCGCGGGCAGGTTTTCGCTCCTGCAAAACCTGCATTTCCCACTTCCGTGTGGGTCAGCGGGCCAGGGATGGCCCACTGGAACGGAAAAATAATGCCCCTTCCCAAACCCCGCTACATGCATCAATTATCTACAGCAAAAGCTAAATTTTGTGGAGATATCTCAGCCTCTGACCAATAGAGGTAACTTGAAAAGTGTAATGGCATTTTGCGTGGTTTCCCTGGCCAATTGTTCGACGCTGCGACCGGTGCAGGTGGACAGTGTTTTCAGTATTTCCTCTAAATAGCGGGGTTCATTGCGACGTGATTTCGGCTTTGGATGCAGAGTTTTTGGCAACAGATAGGGGGAATCCGTTTCCACCAACAGGCTATCGCAGGGGATCTGACTCACCAGGGACCGCAGCAGGCTTCCCCGTTTCTCATCACAAATCCACGCAGTGATGCCAATATACATATCCAGCTCTACATATGCGGCCAAGGCAGCCTCAGAATCGGTGAAGCAATGCACCACGCCGCCGCGTATCTCTGACCGATATTTTTTCAGCAACTTGTAAAATGCCTCATGGGCATCCCGTTGGTGAAGGAACAAGGGTTTTTCAATCTCTATTGCCAATTGTAAGTGGCGCTCGAATGCCCGCAGCTGGTCTTTCTGGGGAGAATAGTTGCGGTTGAAGTCCAGCCCTGTCTCCCCCACTGCAACCACCTTCGATTGCCTGGCGAGCCGGGCAATTTCTTCAAAATGCTGCTGCGAACAGGCGGCGGCGACATGGGGATGATAGCCAGCAGTGCAGCTGAACAGCGCAGGTCTGGTCCGGGCCAGGTCGGCGGCCGCGGCGCTGGATTCGAGGTCGGTGCCGGTGATGATGACGTGAGCAAGGCCTGCAGTTTCGGCTCGGGCGATGACTTGGTCCAGGTCATGAGCGAATGACTGGTGGGTCAGGTTGGCGCCTATGTCAACGAGTTTCATGCTGCGGCTGCGGTGGTTTGCTTGACTGCTGTTACCGGGCCGTTGAGTATAGGGAGCCTCGCTAGAAATTAACAGGCTAATGCCCGATAATGCGCAGCTCAGTCATCTTCAACCGTGGAAATTAGCTTGGACGCCAAAGTAAACAAGCAGCAGCTTAACTGGGCAGAACTCGGATTCCAGTATCATCGTACCGATTACCGGTTTTGCGCCCGGCATGTCTCCGGCAGTTGGAATCAAGGTGAATTGATCGAGAGTGAAATCATCCAGGCCCATGAGGGTGCGCCGGCCTTGCACTATGCGCAGCAGTGTTTCGAGGGCTTGAAGGCACAGACTGCCGTAGATGGACGGGTTCTATTATTCCGGCCGGATCTCAACAGCGAGCGCATGAACATGGCGGCATCCAGGCTATTGATGCCGGAAGTGCCCAGAGCGTTGTTTATGCTTGCGGTGGAGGAGACTGTTCGTGCCAACTATTCCTGGATTCCACCTTACGGCTCCGGGGCATCCTTATATATTCGGCCCATGTTAATCGGGGTGGGTGAAAACCTGGGCCTGCGGCCTGCCCAGCAATTTGAATTCAGGGTCTTCGTCTCACCGGTTGGCCCTTACTACAAAACCGACGGAATGGCAGTGATTTCACTCGCGGTCTCGGAGCTCGATCGGGCAGCTCCGAACGGCACCGGCAGTTACAAGGTGGGAGCGAATTATGCTGGGGGTTTGCTGGCAACCAGAAAAGCCCAGGAGAAGGGCGCCGATGAGGCACTCTTTCTGGATTCCGCCGAAGGCCGTTATATTGATGAAGCAGGATCTGCAAATATCGTTATCGCCATGAAAGACGGCGCATTCATCACCCCGAATTCAAATGCAATTTTGCCAAGCATCACCAGAAAATCCCTGATGGTGATCGCCCGGGAACAGCTACATCTGAAAACCGAGGAACGGGATATCGACCTGCGGGCGGAAATTTCTGAGTTCGAGGAAGCTGCCGCCTGCGGCACTGCGGCGGTGTTGGCTCCCGTCGGCAGGATATTGGTGGACCAGCAATGGCATTCCATCTATGAAGACGGTCAGACCGTAGGTCCCATCATGCAGGAATTATATGACCGACTCGTGGGCATTCAAATTGGCGAGCTCAGCGATGCCTTCGGCTGGTGTCACGAAATAAAAATATAAAGCCCTCCAATCAATTCAATGGCCGCTCTGCAGGAGTCTGGCAGGTGCTGCTAAAACCGGCATGGCACTAGCCCTTGGCAAGTACGTCCACGTCTTCCTCATGGGATTCAAGTGAGTTCGATTTCTGATTATTCCCGGGGACGCAGTGCAAGTTTTTTCCACAGAATACTTGACCCGTCCCCAACTTCACCTTATATATGTGCGCTGCTCGGGTGAGCACAGGCCTGATCATCGATAATGAGTGAAGGAAGAAATGGCAAAATCCTTAGTAATAGTTGAGTCGCCGGCGAAGGCCAGGACTATTAACAAGTATCTTGGACCCGAGTTCGTGGTCAAATCCAGTGTCGGTCATATTCGTGATCTTCCCACCGGCGGCAGTGGCAAGGCGATCGATACCAAGGCGCGAGCCGCCGCCGCCGCCAAGACCCGGAAGATGGCTCCCGAGGAAAAAATTGCCTACAAGAAAAAGAAAGCGAAGGCGCAACTCATCACTCGCATGGGTATCGACCCAGAGAACGACTGGAAGGCAAATTACCAGATTCTGCCGGGTAAGGAAAAAGTAGTCGCCGAGCTTAAGCGGCTTGCGAAAAATGTCGATAACATCTACCTGGCCACTGACCTTGACCGCGAAGGCGAGGCCATTGCCTGGCATCTGAAAGAAGCCATTGGGGGAGATCCGACTCGATACAAGCGTGTCGTCTTCAACGAGATCACCAAACGCGCTATCACCGAAGCGTTCTCCGAACCCGGAGAGCTGGACATGCGCTATGTCGAGGCGCAGCAGGCACGCCGATTTCTCGATCGTATCGTCGGCTACATGGTGTCCCCCTTACTCTGGGCCAAGGTGGCGCGAGGCTTGTCGGCGGGACGGGTGCAATCGGTGGCAGTTCGACTCGTGGTTGAACGTGAGCAGCAAATCAGAGCCTTCATCCCGGAAGAGTTTTGGGAAGTCTACGCAGACCTGCACACCGGTGTGGGGGCGAATTTGCGCTGTCAGGTGGTCAGGCAGTCGGGCGGTAACTTTCGCCCTAATGACAAGGCCAGCACCGACGCAGCCCTGGCAATTCTTGAGGCCGCACGGTACCAGGTTCTAAAGCGGGAAGATCGACCTACATCATCCAAGGCCAGGCCGCCACTGATCACATCGACGCTGCAGCAGGCCGCCAGCACCAGACTGGGCTTTGGGGTTAAGAAGACCATGTTAATGGCGCAGCGTCTGTATGAGGCTGGTTACATTACCTATATGCGCACGGACTCCACACATTTGAGTAACGATTCCGTGGGCATGTGTCGAAATTTCATCGAAAAAAGCTACGGTGCGCAGTACCTGCCTGAGAATCCTATGCGTTACAGCTCCAAAGATGGCGCCCAGGAAGCGCACGAGGCGATCAGACCCAGTGATGTGCGGGTCCTGGCCACCCAGCTCAATGCCATGGAAGCAGATGCGGTACGACTCTACACCCTGATCTGGCAGTTCTTTGTCGCCTGCCAGATGCCCCCCGCCAGTTACCTGAGTAGCACCATCGCCATCGAGGCGGCCGAATTTGAATTGCGCATCAAGGGTCGCATCATGCAATTCGATGGCTATCTGCGAGCCATGCCGTCGAAAGACGAAGATGTGATTTTGCCGGATGTCAAAGTGGGGGAAGTGCTCGAATTGATACGGCTCGATCCGTCACAAAACTTCACCAAGCCGCCGCCGCGATATACCGAAGCCAGCCTGGTCAGGGAATTGGAAAAACGGAAAATTGGCAGGCCCTCCACCTATGCCTCCATTATTTCCACGATTCAGGATCGGGGTTACGTTCGGATTGAAAACAAACGCTTCTACGCGCTAAAAATGGGGGACATCGTGGCCGAACGTTTAGTGGAAAGTTTCGCTGAGCTTATGGACTACGACTTCACGGCGAAGATGGAAGATGCCCTGGACGAGGTTGCGGCGGGAGACAAGGACTGGAAGCAATTGCTGAATGATTTCTACGCCGGATTTACCAGTCAGCTGGCAATAGCGGAAAATGCCGATGGCGGCATGCGCTTGAACGACCCTACAGACACGGATATAAAGTGCCCGAAATGCGGCCGTAACATGCAGATCAGAACGGCTTCGACGGGCGTATTCCTCGGTTGCTCTGGCTATGCATTACCCGCCAAGGAGAGGTGCAAGAGTACACTCAACCTGACCCCCGGCGATGAGGCCATACGCACCGATAGTGCCGAGGAGGCGGAAGCGCAGGAAAATATTCAATTGCGACACAAGCATCGCTGCGCCTTGTGTAATACCGCCATGGATACCTATCTCATCGACGAAAAACGCAAACTGCATGTCTGTGGTAACAACCCCGATTGCCCGGGCTATGAGGTAGAACACGGCGAGTTCAAGATACGGGGCTACGATGGTCCAATCATCGAATGCGACAAGTGTGGCGCCGATATGCAATTGAAGAGTGGCCGCTTCGGCAAGTATTTTGGCTGCAGCGGCGAGGACTGCAAAAACACCCGTAAATTGTTACGCAATGGCGAAGCCGCACCACCAAAAATGGACCCGGTGGATATGCCGGAATTGATCTGCGCCACGGTAGACGATCATTATGTACTCAGGGACGGTGCTGCAGGCTTGTTCCTGGCCGCCAGCAAATTCCCCAGGAATCGAGAAACCAGGGCCCCACTGGTGGTAGAGCTATTGCCGCACAAAGATAAAATAGATCCGAAATACAGTTTCCTGTTCGACGCGCCCACCGAGGATAGTCAGGGCAACAAGACCTTGATTCGTTTTAGCAGGAAAACCAAGGAACAATACGTGCAGAGCGAAGTGAACAAAAAGGCGACGGGCTGGAAGGCTTTCTATCGGGATGGCAGCTGGCAGATTACCGAAGCCCCGAAGAAGTCGAAGAAAAAATAAGCCCAACCGGGATTGGCACGGCTGTGTGTCAGCTCCCAGGCCGACACACTAGATACTGCGTCGGATCACTCCCACACTCACACCCTCGATGGTGAAATTACTACTGCGAAGGTCTACCTCAATGGCAGGGAAATCTGGATTTTCAGCGACAAGACGCAGGTAGTTTTTGCTTTTCCCCTTTGCCAGCCTCTTTACGGTGACTTCATCATCGATCCTGGCGACGATAATATCCCCGTTGCGGGCCTCGCTGGTCTTGTGGACGGCGAGCAGGTCATCCTCGAAGATGCCTATACCGATCATGCTGGTGCCTTTTACCGTCAACAGATAATCTGCTGCCGGCGAGAATAGATCGGGGGGGATATCGCAGTAATCGGCAATGGATTCTTCTGCCAGAATTGGACTGCCAGCAGCAACCTGCCCGATGATGGGCAAGCCCAGTTGCTCGCTGATGGGTATGCGCAATCCCCGGGAAGTTCCCGGCAGCATCTCGATGGCGCCTTTTCGGGCCAGGGCCCGCAGATGCTCTTCCGCCGCATTGGTGGAGCGGAATCCCATCTTCTGTGCGATCTCGGAGCGGGTAGGGGGATAACCGATTTCAGACAGATAGTCTTTAATGAATTGGAGAATCTCTTCCTGTCGAGACGTCAGCTTGTGCATCAGGGTATCCTCAGCAGAATAATACTGTAATTATATACAGTTATCTGATGATAACAAGATAACTTTAGTCCCGAATCTGCGACTCGGCTGGCAGCCTTAAAGCAGCATGGGGGCACCGGGATGCATGCTGTGAGCAGCACCATGGTTAGGGTCGACTATCGATGCGGGCGTCTGGCGATGCGGGTGCCGGGTGCTAGGGCGGCGTAATTGAGAAGAAAGTACCGGCAGGGCTATAGAATTTGGAAATCATCTCCTAAGTCCAGTGATTCGGGCTCGATATCCGACAGCGCACCGGAGAAGTTTTCGGGAACCATGGTCTGATCGGAATAGGCCTGATCTTCTGGATTCAGTTCGAAGGGACTGCGCCAGTCTTCCGGTGCTTCCGCGGTGGTGAGATAGAGTTGTTTCCAGGTGGCGACGTCGTACTCGCCGACTTCGCCGTCGATGAGTTGATATTCGATGCTGCCACTGTCTTCGTCGAAGGCGACCACTTCAAACAGGCTGCCACTGACCAGGTCTTTATACCAGGCGGAAATTTCGGGGGAAAGATCGTTCACTGCCCTGTCTCCAGCCGCTACGGCTTTTAACTATGTAGTCACAATTCCTGTGCCGGTTTCCAACTCCACATTGTTCCCTGACACTATAGTAACGTTTCACATTAAAAAGAAAGCACTATTTCCCCTTGCAATAATTACTACTTTATTCTTCAAATTAACACTATGATCTAAATTACTGACCTCCCTCAAAAACTAACTTTTTCCGCCTAAAATCTATTTACAACAATCTTCGAGTATCCCGATAGAGAGCAAGCCCTGATAACAATAACTAAATCGAGTGATGCTGTCGGCGTCTTGATGCTGGATCTCGAAGGTCCGGTGTTGACGCCGCTCGAGCAAGAATTATTGCAACGACCTGCGGTGGGAGGCCTGATCCTGTTTAGCAGGAACTATGTGTCTCCCGCTCAACTGCAGGATCTGGTGGCCGCCATCCGCGAAAGCGATGAAACTCTGCTCATCGCTGTCGATCAAGAGGGCGGTCGGGTACAGCGATTTCGAGAGGGTTTTCTGGCGCTGCCCCCACTCCATGCCTTTGGTATCTTGGCCAGGACCGATCCCGAGCGCGCCCAGGCCGCAGCACTGTTGGGCGGCTGGGCGATGGCGGCGGAATTGCTCCAGCATGGAATCGATTTCAGTTTCGCGCCGGTGTTGGATCTGTATCACGCCCACAACCGGGTGATTGGCGAGCGCGCTTTTTCCGGCGATGTGGATAGCGTAATTTCACTGGCCCGGGCATATATTGCGGGCATGAATGAGGCGGGTATGGCCGCGACCGGAAAGCACTTTCCCGGTCATGGCTCCGTGGTTGCGGATTCCCATGTCGAGTTGGCTGTCGATCCCCGCGCCTGGGCGGCACTGCAGAGCTCCGACTTTAAAGCTTTCGCCGGCTGTATCGATGTGCTCGATGCCGTTATGCCCGCACATGTCATCTATCCGGCAGTAGACACCGAGTGTGCGGGTTATTCAGAAGTCTGGATCAAGCAAAAACTGCGTAAGCAGTTGGGTTTTGACGGCGTCGTCTTCAGTGATGACCTGACGATGGCGGCAGCCCATGATGCCGGCAGCGTGGAGGAGCGGGTAAAGAAGGCCCTGACAGCCGGTTGTGACATGGTGCTGGTGTGCAACGATCGGGCATCTGCCATCGCCGTAGCGGATTGGCTCGATGCTGGTAACATTCCTCCCAATGCAGGGCTGTTGAGGATGCGTGGCCGATCTCAGGGTGAAGGCCAAAATCTATATGCGAGCGCGCGCTGGCTTGAGGCTGCCGAACTGATGCCGATCCTGACCGGCAATAAGGAGTAAAGTGAACTGATGCCGGATTTTTTAAGCTTGGCAACTCTGAGAGACTTTGGCTGGGGCCTGGAAGTTTTCGTCGCGGTATTTCTCACTCTGATTGCCCATTACTTCGCGATGCGGATTCTCAAGCTGATCGAGAGTCGCACCATAAAAACCAGCAACATCTGGGATGATACAATTCTGGAGGCAGCGAGATCTCCGCTGGGCTGGTTTATTCTGATCATGGGTCTGCTCTGGGCCATCGAAATCAGTGATGCTTATATGAGTTCCGAGTTGTTTTCAGCCAGCAATCTCGAGCTGGCGCGGGAGCTTACCCTGGTGTGTCTGATCGTCATGTTCGGGGTTCGATTCACCACCCTCACCGAGCAGAGGATGCAGCAGAGAATTGATTCCCGGAGCCAATCTGAACCCGACCAGTCGAGGATAGACCCCACCACCCTGGCCGCCCTCGCCAAGTTACTGCGGCTGGCAATTATCATCTCCGGCGTCCTCATCGCCCTGCCCACCCTGGGCATAGAAATCACGGCACTGCTGGCCTTCGGCGGGGTCGGTGGCATCGCCATCGGCTTTGCCGCCCAGGACCTGCTCGCAAACTTCTTCGGCGGTCTGATGATTTATATGGACCGACCCTTCGCTATCGGGGACTGGATCAGATCGCCGGATCGAGAAATCGAAGGCACCGTAGAGAGCATCGGTTGGCGACTGACCGTGGTCCGCACCTTCGACAAACGCCCCCTGTATATTCCCAACTCGGTTTTTAATACGCTGGCGCTGGAAAACCCGTCGCGGATGAGCAATCGACGGATCAAGGAAACCATCGGGATTCGCTATCGGGATGCGTCGAAGATGGACGCGATCGTGGCAGATGTTAAGGACATGTTGCTAAAGCATGAAGAGATCGATAGCGGGCAGACCCTGATTGTCAATTTCAACAGTTACGCCGCCTCGTCCCTGGATTTCTTTATTTACACATTTACCAAGACCACGAACTGGATTCGATTTCACGAGATCAAGCAGGATGTGATGCTGAAGATTATCGAGATAGTACATTCCCATGACGCCGACTTCGCCTTTCCAACGACCACCCTGGATGGGATCGATGTGCTCAGGCCCGAACCCGATGCAAATTCCTGATGGAGTTTCTGCCGGGTCTGTTTTGATGGCTGGCGCGACCAGGGAATACAGGTGACCCCGGAACAAATACGCCAGGTCAGTCGACGCGCCCGCTGTCTCTACAGCGAAGCGGCGGTGGAGCGGGCGCTGGATAATATGGCGGCGGCGATCGGCGCAAAAATCGGCGCGAGCAATCCCATTGTCTTATGCGTCATGAATGGTGGCTTGATTACTACGGGCAAGTTAGCGACGCGACTCGATTTCCCCTTGCAGCTCGATTACCTGCATGCGACTCGCTACCGCGAACACACCAGCGGATCGGAGGAGCTGCGCTGGGAGGTCTATCCGCAGCTGACCTTAACCGACAGGGTGGTGCTGGTGGTCGACGATATCCTGGATCAAGGCCTTACCCTGGAGCGAATACTCTCCTATTGTCGAGCGCAGGGCGCAGAGGCAGTTTATGCGGCAGTGTTAATCAACAAGGCGCCGGCGCGCAAACTTTCCCCGGTGGTGGCGGATTTTGTCGGCCTGGAAATAGGCGACGACTATGTCTTCGGCTACGGCATGGATTACAGGGGTTACCTGCGTAATGCCGCAGGTATTTTTGCAGTAGCGAAAACGGACCTGTGAGGCTGGGCGTGCAGGGAGGCATCCGCTTGGGGAAGCTGTTTACTCCAGCTCCACCAGTTTTGCGATGCTGGTTAGATACAGAGCGGTCTTCGTGGGCCTGGAGTCCATCGCTGCAAATAACTTTTTATATTGGCCTAACTGCGCCGAATGCAGTTGCACCTGGGCATCGATAAAACCCTGCTCGCTCTGATTTGCGTCCATTGCGGCGGTCTTGTAATCGATAATCCAGCGGGTTCCTTCGGAGTCTATGAAGCAGCGATCCAGCACGTAGTTACGCAAGCGCTGGTTTTCATAGCTGCTCAGGGCCAATTCAGCTTCGCTATCGGCTAGAGCTGCATCGAATATCCAGGCGGATTCGGCGGCCAGTGAGCGCTCTACGGAGTCCTCGATAAAATCCAGGGTGGTCTCCAATTCCTTGCCATCGGCGATGCCACTCCGCAGCTGCAGGCGCCAGTAATTGCGCAGACTGGAACGCTCGGGCACCGCACTCCCGCAGCGGACACGGGATTCGAGTTGCCGATGAATGAGGGTTCCCGCCAACGCAGCCTGCGCTTGTTTGCGCCCGTCTACAGGAACTGACTGCTCCTCGGCGCTGGTTTTGTCGTTAACCGCCTCCAGTTCGGCAAGGCCTGCCGCGAGGTTTTTCCCCGCCTGAGCAGGCAGGGACAGGGCTCGTCTATAACGTCTGATGGCGGTGATGTCAGCATAGTCGATGGCGACATTCGAGGGCTGCGCCATCACTGCCAGGGCAGGCTGCTGATCCAGCTCGAACTCGGTTATGCCCTGGGGGTTACGTTGCAGCTCGCGCCAGATTCGTGACAGCAGGCTGTCGGCACGGGGTGCGATTACCCCCTTGCTGTTGCGGGGCAAGCTGGCGTACAGGCTGACGGATTTGCGCGCGCGAGTGATGGCAATATAAAGCAGCCGCGTGTCTTCTAACTTATTCTTGTGTTGCTGTTCATGTTGCAAAAGTTTGTAGAGCAAGCCCTGATCCGAGCCCGACGCCGACAGCGCCGCAATAAACAGCCGCGTCTGCCCGGACTGGTTCAGGCGTTCATGCCACAGCAGTAATGATTTACGGTCGCTGACACCCTTGTTTGCCAGTCCGGGCAAGATGACATGGTCAAACTCGAGACCCTTGGCCTTGTGCATGGTCAAGAGATGGATGCTGTTGCCAGTAGCTTGATCGGCCGTGGCAGGGATGAACGCCAATCTTACCTTGTCTGCGAATTTACTCATGGAGGCGAGACTGCCACCCGCCTCATTCTGCTCGAGCAGGTCAAAAAAGTGGCTGACGCTGTCCCGCTCAACGGCGTCTGTGGCGAGAGTCGGGCCCCTGAGCAAGTCCCAGGCGGTTTCGATCAGATCGCGAAGTCCCAGTCGGCGATGGGCGGTGACGATGTAGCCCATGATGGCGACGAAGCTCTCCAGGTATTCTTGCGCCACGGCCGACAATGCGGCTATGTCGCGGTGTTGCTGCAGGGCGTACCAGATCGATTTTTCACCGGCATGGCTGTGGATGGCATGAAGATCGGCAGTGGTTAAACCACACCAGGGGGCACGAAGAATGGCCAACCAGGCGATACGGTCGCCCCGATTGACTACAGCGGCGGTGATACTGAGCAGATCCCCAATGATCGGCAGTGTCGTCAAGCGGTCGATATCGGTGGATTGCCACTGGATGTTTGCCGCCCTCAGCTTGGGTATCAACTGGCGCAAATGTGAACGGTAGCGCACCAGAATGGCGACGGATGCATCGCCGTGGTCTGCCTTTAGCTGCAGAATTCTTGCCACGACCCGCTGGGCTTCCAACTCCCGGCCCGCCGTAACCTGGTCACGTTGGTGGCAGATGAGTTCCGTCGTAATACCGACGCCATCGAGGCCGGCATGCACCGATGTGGAGGCAGAATAGGGCACGGCGCCCCTGGAACTGTTGGCTCTGGCCGGGAAGGCGGTGCAAAAAATACGGTTCACCCAACTCACCAGCTTTTCCTGTGATCTGAAATTGGCCTGCAATGTGAGTGCGTGTAATTTGACGCTGGCCAGGCCATTTTCTCTGACATTCAGATAGATACCGACATTGGCATTTCTAAAGCCATAGCAGGACTGCATGGCATCGCCGACCAGAAACAGGGTGCGGCCATCATCCACCTGCCAGCCGCTGGTAAGCTGCTGCAGAATATCCAGTTGTAGCTGGGACGTGTCCTGAAACTCATCCACCAGGATGTGCTGAATCTTGTGATCCAGCGCCAGGGCGAGGTCGGTTGGGTCGTCGGGGGAGCCGAGGGCGGACCTGGCGGCGGCACTGGTCTGGGAATAATCGATGACTCCCAGGGATCGGAAGGACACCAGCAGTTGAGCGCCTAGATATTCCAGCAGGCGTGTCAGCGCCGATAAAAAATCCCAGTGCCTGGATTCATAGGCAGGATCGGGTAGCTTACGCAAATAGGCCAGGGCCTCGAGCAGATCGTCATTGCCCTGGAGGCTGGCCGCGAGATCATTAAACTGTGCCTTGCGTCTCTTGCACAGCGCCTTGAACTCCTTGTCCTGTGACTCCCCGCTGGGGAATCCATTACGCCTGTCCACCCGCAGCCGCCAGCCATCGGACTGGGTAAGCAGCATCTCCACCAGCAGTCTCCAGTAGGGTAGCGCGCTATGAGATGACCCGGGTAAGGTGAGTAGTGGGACAAAGTCTTCGACGGCCAGTTTGCCCTCTGCGGCAAGATTTTCAGCCATGAAATTGATTAACTCGAGCAGTTCCGCCTGGCGGTCAATAAGCGCCTCGTGTACCTCGGATATGGACTCCTGAATCAGTTCCTCGAGATTTTCCTGCAGGTACATCCTGGCGTCCTCGAACGAGGATTTAATACCGAGAACATGGGGCAGCCACTGCTCCCGATTATGCAGCAAGCCGGCTAACAGGGTTTGCACCCGGGCGACATCGTTATCGAGATAGCGCAGGAGCAACGCCATGTCTTCGGCCAGCGGGCTGTCCTGCTCCAGTAGCGCTACGGTGCTGGTGACGGCGGCGGCGAAGCAGGGGCTGATGTCTTCGGCGATGGTGGGATTGCCGCCGAGCCGGGAAAGCACCGGTAATTGGCTGGCGAGGTAGAAGCAAAAACTGTCGATTGTCTGCACCCGCAGGCGCGAGGGATTATCGAGGATGTGCCAGTCCTTGTCTCTATCTCGCTCGATCACAGGCCTGCAAATTTCGTAGCGCAGCCGATGCAGGGACGAACTGCCGGCAACCGCACCGGCGCTCAGGGCCCATTTCAGCATGCCGAGGATGCGCTGACGCATTTCACCCGCCGCTTTTTTGGTAAAGGTGATGGCCAGAACTTCTTCCGGTTGCTCGCAGATGGCCAGTAACTTGAGATAACGCAGGGTCAGAAGTTCGGTCTTGCCGGAACCGGCAGGGGCCTGAACGATGTAGGAGGCAGTGACATCCAGTGCCGCATCACGGTCTGCCTGATCTGAGAGGACGGAACTTGTCACGCCGTCTCTCCAGATTCTCGACCGGCCTCGATTTCCAATTCCTGAATACGACAGAGCGATTCCAGCTCGCAGTAACGACAGGTGGACCTGCCGTTGACTGGTGAGACATTGGCCTTACCTTCGATGAATTCCCGGGCGATCGCTTCGACTTTTTCTCGCCAGGTCCTGCTCAGCTCATCCCAGTCCGGATCGTCCTCGTCAGCACTGCTGCCAGGGCTTAACTGCCCGTGAAAGTTGTCGGCGGCGACGAGGCCGGAATAACTGACATTCTCAATATGGAGATGAGCGACGGTAACGGCGCTGACGGCTTCGCTGTGTACATGCGATGCGGCCACGTGATAGAAGGGTAACTGCATGTCCTCGGGCCTCTGCTCCAGCCAGGCCTGATGCCTGATCGCAGTTTTACCGGTCTTGTAGTCGATCAAGGCGAGAGTGCCATCCTCCAGGCTGTCGATGCGATCGATCTTCAAATTCAGCGCCAGGCCTTCAAAATACCATTGCAGCGATTCCTCCCTGGCGATGACCGTAAAATCTTTGCGTTCACTTTCCAGTTCCATGAACCTCAGTAACAGGGTGTTAATACGCTCGCTCTCTATCTCCACAAATTTCGGTGTCATCACCAGCGGATATCTTGCACCCAGGGTCTCGATGGCCACTGCGGTGGCAGCGGCGGCGCGTCCTCGTCGCTGGGTCGGTGACAGCGCCACTAAATCGGATCGACTCTGGATGTCGGCGAACAGATATTCCAAGGCCACATGAATCCCTGTGCCCCGGGCCCTGCTGCTGAGGCCAGCCTCGAACTGCGCGCCGGCGACGGCAGCGAGCCGATGTACCGCGAAGGCCCGAAATGGACAACTCGACTGATTGCTAATCAAGCTGCTGCCGCCCCGGATCTGTTCGTCACTACCGAGTGCCAATCCTGGGAGATCTTCGATCGACTGTGTGGTTTCAATCCCGGCTTCGCCGTCAGTGGCGCCGTGCTCCCGTCGATGCAAGGCGGCGTCGGCCAGGGGGAAGTCGGCAATAAAACTGCTGGGGCTGAGCTGTTGTTCGGCGTCCAGGCAATGATGACTGGCGCACAGGGATTGGCTCACCGAGTTGCACAGCACGGCAAAGGATGCCCGCGCCAATTCGAATTGCACTTCGCTATGGCTGCCGGGCATCGCCGCCTGTTTCTGTAAATCATAAGGCAGGTAGGGTGATGGACTTGCGACCTCGGGCCAGTGCCGGTCATCGAATCCCAGCAGCCACAAATGATCGAAGCTAAGACCCACGGCCTCGGTGACGGAATAAACCGACACCTGGCACCGTGGATCAAACTTCAGGCGCTGGGTTTGTTGCGCGCACAAGGTTTGCATGCGACTGAGGGCGGTGGCGAAGCTAATCTTGCCGATGGCGACACTGGCGTTGGCGAATAACTCCAACGCATCTTGCCATTGATCCAGGATTTCAAGTTCCAGTTTACCCCTGGCGGTCTGCTGCCAGCCAAAATCGTCTAGCAGTGCAGCGATCTGTTTCGCCCAGTACGCGGAAGAGGCCAAACCCTTGAGGCTGCGTGCGCGCCTACCCAGCCCCGCAAAGCCGGCGCCGAGTATCGGGCAGTAATAGTCCTTGGACTGGGTATTAAGCAGCCGTGAAATTTCCGACAGCTGGCAGCGATTACCGAAATTTCGCCGCATGAAGCTCTCCATTTGAATCCGTGCTTCTCTTTCCTCCTCGGCGCCGGCGGTAAATGGAGATCGCAAGATTCGGCAAATATCGTCGCTGTCCTGAATTTCACGGCTGAGATTTAACAGCGCGAAGGCATCGTGGATAATCCCGGCATCGATGAGCTTTAGATCTGCCTGGGAGCTGTTAAACGGATTACTGTCGCTGGCGCGCATGGGTACGGGGCTGGCCAGCAATTCCCGCTTCAGGATTCGTTGCAGTTGTTTTAGCTGGGTTTCGTCGCGGTTGCTGATGATGCCGATATGGGCGGCGGGATCCGCGCTCGATAGGGTCCGGACCCATTCCACGCAGCGCAGTATTTCCGTGGCTTGATCAGGAAACTCGAAGCGATGGCGGACCAGCGCGGGCGCGGCCTCACTCGTCTGCAGCACCTGCACCGCCGCCACCGCGTCAAGGCTGGCGAACAGTTGCTGGTACAGGGGAGGGGGCTGGTAGAAATTGACCAGATAGACTGCCTCGCCGACGAGGTTAAACGCCGGCCGTTCCAGCGCCGCGAGGAGGATCTGGGTGCAATCTACCAGGTTGATGAGTTGATTTTCTTCGCCGTATTGCCGGTATTGCTCTACCCAGTTCGAGAACGCCGCTACATCTGGAATCGCCGTTGCCCCCGCCAATTCGCGGTGGCCGTCGCCGCTGCTTAACCACTGTTTCAAACTTCGATAACTTTGCCCGACTGCGCGGGCAGTCTGATCCGGATTCAACAGGGGAAGCTGGCTCAGCGAACGCTCTATAATCCCGACCCAGATGAAATGTTCGGCGACCGCATCGATCAGTTGCAGATTGCAGAAAGGGGCCAGGGCCCGGTTAGACGCCAGCTCCCACATGTCGCGGATCCAGATATCGATAGCGAACACGCGCGGGGTGCGGAACACCGTGGCGCCAGCCTGACTGGCATGGCTGCACAGGATGGCGTCACGTATCCTGTGATTCGGCACCAGGATAAGGGCGTTCTGCTCGATGGCAGGGAGGAGGGGCTCGAGTTTAAATCTGTTAATCGACATCAAGCTGACGGGTCTTTGGCAGTCGCGCCGACAGACGCAGACCAGTTCAGGAACTCCTGCTTGTCGCCGCGAAAGACGACGCGCTGCAGCTTCTTGTCTAATTGATAGTCGTACATGGGATCGTAGTAATTCTGCAACAGTGACTCGATCCAGAATCGGTGGGAATCGAATCCACCTGTTTTCGCCTGACTCTGAAGGGCAACTCGCATCAGCGATGCTATGGTTTCATAGTTTTCGCTGCCCAGGCGTTTCTGAATTCTGGCAAGACTGGTGAGCAGGAAATTCTCAAACACGGCTTCAAAATCCGCGTGCCCCTCGCGCTTGAATTCATGGTAATTAGAGACGATGTAGTCGTTGAGAATCGTATCGACCCTCGACGCCAACGATTCCTCCACCACCGCAATTGGCGCCGCCAGCATCCGTGTGTGAAGAGATTGGGGCAGCGAGACCGAGCCGATGCCCCGGCTCTCGTCCTCGATAAAAACCTTGCCTGCGCTCGCCGCCGGCAAGTTGATTAGGGCCGCCGCGAGATTATTTTCGAAGTCAATTTGAGAGGGCTGAGGTCGGGCTCTTCTGCCGAAGGCCGAGCCGCGATGATGGGCGATGGCTTCCAGATCGATGCTATTGGACAACTGATTCAGCAGATGGGTTTTGCCCGATCCGGTCTTGCCGGCGACGATGAGAAAATCTGTGGCCGTGGCGATGCGGTCCAGGCTACTGATCAGAAATCGGCGCAGGGCCTTATAGCCACCCTCGATTCTCGACACGGAAATATTTTCCTGCCCTAGCCACTGCTGCACGGTTTGTGATCTCAGTCCGCCCCGGAAACAATAGAGCAGGGCTGAGGGATGTTGCTCTAGATAGGTCTGCCAGGCCGATAGTCGCGTGCGCCGGTGGTCATCACTTAGCAGTTTGCTGCCCAGGGCGATGGCCGCTTCCCTGCCTCGTTGCCGGTAACGAGTCCCTACCGCCTCCCGTTCGGCATCATCGAGAAGCGGGAGGTTACTGGCATGCTGAAAGGCACCGCGCCGAAATTCCGTTGGCGAACGCACATCCAGCAACGGTGTACTGTGTTTGAATATGTCGGCGAATGCCTTCGCAGAAACGGTATGGGACATGGAGCGCGAAGCGTGTTGCTCTGGATCAATTGCAATCCCGGATTAGTGTAGCATCTGCTTCTGGGCTAACCCTAGTAGGCTGTTGAAAATCTCTCAGTCGGCACCATACTGGGTTAAAATCTGGTTTAAATTGCGAGCCAGATAAAAATGCCACTGACTCGAGGTGATGACAAGCAGTGACTGAGAACAAGGCCAGGACATCTGATATTGATCCTTTCAAGCTGGTGCGGCGCATCAAATCCCGGGGCCCGGCGCCGGTGCATCTTTGGGATCCGCCGTTCTGTGGCGACATGGATTTACGGATTGCCAGAGACGGGACCTGGTTTCACGAGGGCACGCCGATCAGACGTCCTGCCATGGTGCGACTCTTTGCCTCCATATTAAGGCTGGATAGCGATCGCTGTTACTACCTGGTGACACCGGTGGAGAGGGTAAGAATTCAGGTGGAAGATTGCCCGTTTGTCATCATAGCCATGGAAGTGGAAGGCTCTGGCCCTACCCAAGAGCTGCAATTTGAAACCAATACCGGCGAGACAATCATTGCCGGAGAGGATCATCGAATCGTTTTCGAAGCAGACGCCGTCACCGCCGAACCCCATCCCATCGTGCATGTGCGCAGCGGACTCAATGCACTGCTTAACCGGGCAGTGTTCTACCGCCTGGTCGATCTCGCCCAGACCAGGAACGGCAAGCCAGGCGATAGTCTCGGCGTCTGGAGCGCTGGAGAATTTTTCGAACTGAGTCCCTAGCTGGGTATTAGACAGGACGCCACATCGGCGCCGGAGTCCTGCGCCTAGCCGGCGTTGCCGGCATTTGACCTGCCAGGTCAAAAACGGCATGATATGCCCCTTTTTTCTGGCAGAGCGCCGCTCGTGCAGTCGCTGAGCAAAGCTTCGTAGGTCAAAAGCTTCGTAGGTCAAAATTTCCGGGGGAGTCCATGAAGGTTCTGGTTGCAATAAAACGCGTCGTCGACGCCAATGTAAAAGTCAGGGTCAAAGCCGACGGCAGCGGTGTGGATTTAAGCAATGCAAAGATGGCCATGAATCCCTTCTGCGAAATTGCGGTGGAAGAGGCGATCCGCATGCAAGAAGCAGGTTCCGTCGAAGAAATTATCGCCGTCTCCATAGGACCCAGGGCGAGTCAGGAACAGATACGCACCGCCCTGGCATTGGGTTGTGATCGTGGCATCCTGGTAGAAACCGACGCCCAGGTCGAGCCACTGGCAGTGGCGAAAATACTGCAGGCACTGGTGCTGAAACAGGAGATTGGCCTGGTGATCCTGGGCAAGCAGTCTATCGACACCGATAATAATCAGGTGGGACAGATGTTGGCCGCCTTGCTTAATTGGCCCCAGGGCACGTTCGCCTGCAAGGCGCAGTTCCGGGACGACAAAATAGAGGTGACCCGGGAGATCGATGGTGGCGAGCAGACCGTCAGTTTGCGCCTGCCGGCGGTAATCACCACGGACCTGAGGCTCAACGAGCCACGATACGCCTCTCTGCCCAATATCATGAAGGCCAAGAAAAAGCCTATCGACACCGTGACTGCCGCGGAGCTCGGGGTGGACATCACTTCGAAGCTGGAGACCCTCGGCATCGCCGCCCCGCCTGAACGCTCGGCTGGCATCATCGTGGAATCAGTTGCAGAACTGGTGCACAAATTAAAGACGGAAGCAAAGGTGATCTAATCCAATGTCAATACTTGTAATTGCCGAACACAATAATGAAGTGCTGAAGACTGCCAGCCTTAACGCCATCACCGCCGCTGCGGCCATCGGTGGCGATATCCATGTGCTGGTAGCCGGCGGCGCCTGCCAAGAGGTCGCCGAGGCGGCAGCGGCAGTAGGGGGTGTCACCAGGGTAATCCTTGCCGACCATGACGCCTATGCCCACCAGTTAGCGGAAAGTGTCGCCCCCCTGGTGGCCGAACTCGCCCCAGGCTATTCCCACATACTGGCGGCGGCCACCACCACGGGCAAAAACCTGGCGCCACGAGTCGCTGCACTGCTCGATGTTGCCCAAATCTCCGACATCGTTGAGGTGCGCTCAGAAGATACCTTCGTGCGACCAGTCTATGCCGGCAACGCGCTGGCTACGGTGCGCTCTGCCGACGAGATCAAGGTCATCACGGTGCGGACTACGGGGTTTGAAGAAGCGCCGTCCGGTGGCAGCGCGACGATCGAAAACACCGATATCGTCATCGAGCAGGACCTGGCCACTTATGTAAGCGAGCAGCTTTCTGTCTCCGAACGACCGGAATTGACCGCTGCCTCTATCATCATATCCGGAGGGCGTGGTATGCAGAGTGGCGAGAATTTTCTGTTATTGGAAAAAGTAGCCGACAAACTTGGTGCAGCCATCGGTGCTTCACGGGCAGCAGTAGATGCAGGTTTCGTACCCAATGACATGCAGGTGGGTCAAACCGGTAAGATAGTCGCGCCGGATCTCTATATCGCGGTGGGTATTTCCGGAGCCATTCAACATCTTGCCGGCATGAAAGACAGCAAGGTTATCGTGGCCATAAACAAAGACGCGGAAGCACCTATATTTCAGGTCGCGGATTACGGCTTGGTAGCAGATCTATTCAAGGTGCTGCCAGAGCTGGAAGCCGCACTCTAGCAGGCTGTGCTGGCGATGCCCTGAAATTCCTGCTGTCGCCGCCCCCGCGGCCAGGATCGTGGCAGCGGACAACTTCTCGAATCCACAACAAAGCCCGGAACCACCGGGCTTTTTCGATTCTTCGACTCGAGCCGCCTAATTACTCCCTATTGGCTTGCTCGGTAAGTTGTCGGCGCTTGACCTCCCGGGGGTCATTCGGTGCCCGGCCGGCAGATGGCGGCACATTAACATCGCTGTTTTCGGTGCGGGCTTTCTCAGTCCCACTCTGGCTGCCGGCGCTGGGCTCACTGACAGTCTTCTCGACTGCGGGGGCGACGCTTGCAGCAGGCGCAGGTGTTGCAGGTTTTGGCGCTACTGTGTTCTCGCTGGCCGGGCTTGGCGACGGCGTAGCCGCCGCTGTCTCCGGTTTTGTCGTTACTGGCGACGCCGGTTTTTCAACCTTGGTGGTTGCTGTGCTGGCGGGACTCGGTGATTCACCGGTAGCCGGGATCGTGGACTTAGCTGGCTGCTGCCGCGCCGGGGTTGAGCTCACGGCCGATGTCGGCACCGCTGCTGAGTCGGTTTTCACCGCTGTGCTGGGTTGTGCTGCTGGCTTCTCCGGGGCTGCCGCTTCCGTTGCCGCTGAGCTCGTGGCCGCGCCTGCCGCTGCAGCCTTCGGTGTGGAGGAATCTGCTGTGGTGACGACGGCGCTTGCTGGTGCAGACGCCTGCGCCACAGGCTCTACGGACGTCGGTGCTGGCGTCACCACGGGCGCTTGGCTTGCAGGGTGTGCGCTGACATTTTCCTGCCGGTCTACGACCGCCTTGTGCTCGTCCCCTGTGCTGGCGGTTGCTGTCGTAGCCTGACGGCTGCTATCGGCCTGTACATTGCCACCCTCGCCGCGCTCTGGTCTCGGCCCGCGCCTGCGCTGGCTGGTGTTCTTCTGGCGTTTGCTGGCCGGTCTTCTCTGCGATTTCTGCTCCGATCTCTCCTGGTTCTGGCCCTGGGCTTGACTCTGTCGCTGGCCCTGAGTTTTGCCCTGGGACTGTCCGCCGCTAGCCTGCTTGCGCTCATCGTCAGATTTGCCCCTGGCAGAACCCTGCTTCCGCCGCTGTTGCGACCCTTGTTTGCTGCGATCGGTTCCCGCAGTCCGGCTGTCCCGAGATTGCTGAATGCGTGGGTTCTTTGCCCCCTGACGGCTTCGATTCCGGTTCCCCTGTTGTGGTCGCTGCCGCTGAGGTCTGGCACTCTGCTTCGGTGTAGCGGTGAACAAGCCGGTTATCGCCGCCCATAAAGAGGCGACCCAGCCCTTGCTTGGTGGCGGCGGACGCTGCGAGGGGACATTGCTGACGGCAGGTTCCTGTGCTTTCGCCGCCTGCGCCTTGGGCTTAACATTTACCGCGACATCCGGCGTCGTGGTGGATTCCACCTCGTAGGCTTCAGACTCCAGATTGATGGCGGTAATTTCGTAATGGGGGGTTTCCATTTCCGGATCTGTCACGATAACCAGCTTGGTCTTGCTCTGCTGTTCTATCTCAGCGACGGCCAGACGCTTCTCATTGAGCAGGTAAGAGGAAACGACCAGCGGCACCGTGGCCCGTACTTCCTGGCTTTTTTGCTTGTTAGCCTCTTCCTGCACAATTCTCAAAATCGAGAGAGACAGGGATTCGATATCGCGAATAGTGCCCTGGCCACTACAGCGTGGACAGACGATGGCGCTGGTTTCACCCAGTGAAGGCCGCAGTCTTTGCCGCGACATTTCCAGCAAGCCGAAGCGAGATATACGACCCACCTGCACCCTGGCCCGATCCGGTTCCAGTGCGTCGCGCATGCGGTTCTCAACCTCGCGCTGATTACGGTTGGAACTCATATCGATAAAATCGATGACGACCAGGCCGCCCATGTCCCGCAATCGCAGTTGCCTGGCGATCTCATCGGCCGCCTCGAGGTTGGTAGTAAGCGCCGTTTCTTCGATATCGGCACCGCGGGTGGCACGTGAGGAATTGATATCGATAGAGATCAGGGCCTCGGTTGGATCGATCACTATGGAACCGCCGGAGGGTAATTGAACTTGCCGCTCGAAGGCGCTCTCGATCTGGCTTTCGATCTGATAGCGATTAAACAATGGCAGCTTGTCGTCGTATAGCTTGATGCGATTCTCGTATTGCGGCATCACTTGCCTGATGAATGCAATCGCCTCTTCGTAGGATTCCTGAGTATCGAACAGCACCTCGCCGATATCCTCGCGCAGATAATCGCGGATGGTGCGAACGATGACATTGCTCTCCTGGTAGATAAGGAATGGCGCCGACTTTTCGCCAGCAGCGTCCTGTATCGACTGCCACAGCGCCAGCAGGTAATCCAGATCCCACTGCAGTTCCTTCTGATCCTTACCGACGCCGGCAGTACGGACGATCATGCCCATGCCGTCGGCAATGTTCAGATTGCGTAGCGCCTCGCGTAATTCGTCGCGCTCATCGCCTTCGATGCGGCGGGAAATACCGCCGGCTTTGGGGTTATTGGGCATCAGCACCAGGTAGCGGCCTGCGAGACTGATATAGGTGGTGAGGGCAGCACCCTTGTTACCGCGCTCCTCTTTTTCCACCTGCACCACGACCTCGGTGCCTTCCGGAATCAATTCCTTCAGGTTCGATCTGTCGCCGTTACCGGCGTAGTACTGGCGGGAAATTTCCTTTATGGGCAGGAAACCATGACGCTCGGCGCCGAAATCGACGAAGGCTGCTTCGAGGCTGGGCTCTACTCGAGTTATCTTGCCCTTGTAGATATTGGACTTTTTCTGAACCCGGGTACGGTGTTCGATGTCCAGGTCGTAGAGTTTCTGACCATCGACGAGTGCCACCCGGAGCTCTTCTTCCTGGGTCGCATTGATTAGCATTCTTTTCATAATAAGTTCGCTTTCTGTTTAAATAGATTAACCAGACAAGCAAACTCGGGGGAGGGCTATTCACGCCGGAAAAGCGCTGGACGACGGCTTCGTGTCAAGCTTTTCAGCAGGTCCGACATAGGGTCGGACCGGGGGCAGCTAAAGTGTGTAAATCAAGACCGGTAAAGTGGCAATACACCGGCAACACAGTCCATCCTGGATCAGGATGGGTGTAAGTTACCGAATTAACCCGATGAGGGTTCTATGTATTGCATTTATCTTACTGTTTTAATTAACTTTAATGCCCAGTGGCGGTTTCATCACCCTGCCAGATAAAACTGGCCGAGCGGTGGAATAGGAAATCCTGAATCTAATTAGTCTTGGTCGATCCGGGCTAATTCAATTAGCCTGTCACGCCATGCTGCTTCTGCATGGCCCAATATTATCTGTTTAATGAGATGGCAACACTGGAACTGATTGCTGGCCGTTAAGCCAGTCTTACGAAGTCGCAGTCCTGCCTCGGGGCCTTTACGGCCTGTCTTACATCGTCTCGGCGGGCAAAGCCTATTAGAGGCTG
Organism: Pseudomonadota bacterium; assembly: GCA_022566775.1. Lineage (GTDB taxonomy): Bacteria > Pseudomonadota > Gammaproteobacteria > Pseudomonadales > Pseudohongiellaceae > UBA9145. The sequence continues at coordinate 27,342 of JADFIJ010000012.1, forward strand.
TTGCCATAGCAGACACGTCAAACGCGGCTACAGGTCAGTAATGCTGCCCGATCATGGCCGCTCCACGCTACCTTGCATACTCCGGTAGCGCATGGCGTGGCAATATAGCAGTAAAGCCTCTTCAACTCAAATCCAGGGACGGAAATCCACTAGAAAACAACAACCTGCATCGAAGGTCTATGAATTTATGTGTCATAGACACAGCTTGCTTAAACAAATTCCCTATGTTTAGATTAACCCGGCGCGTGGCTTTGCCTATGCACAGACACAGTAACAAGACATCACCGACATTGGGACTGTGAAATTACCACGAGCCTGATGAAAAATAGCCATACAGCCGGGCTCTGGAATTACCGATTCCGCCCCGACTGGGACCGAATAAGAAACAAAAAATGCAGTGCCAGCAGCATCCGTGGTGGGGCGGATGGCACTGAGACCGGGGCACGCAACCATGACGATTTATTCCTATTGCCGGACTTCCGAACTGGAAGCTTCTCTGGAGCTCGATCAACTCAACGCAATCCTCGAACCGGAAAACCTGGCGATGCAGACCTATTGCCTGAGTCAGCGCTGGTTCTTGATGGAGACACTAAAGGACTTTAATTGCAGCTGGAATCTTGAATTCAACAAGCGGGAAAACGGCCGGCGTCTGCTGAGTACGCTGCAAGCGGGTGATGTCATTCTTTGCAGCAAACTGGAGCGTATCGTCAGTTCCAGCCAGGAGGCAGTACAGCTGATAGCCAGACTCAGGGATAAATCTGTGGAGCTGCATATCGTGGAACTGGGTGGAGATATTACCCGTGCCGACTTCGGTGTTAACTTTAGCAAGATCGCCGCAATATTTTCCGCCCTCGAGAAGC